>JBBTJT010000098.1:0-18002 GCA_038059315.1 Gemmatimonadota bacterium | reverse complement strand
GGCCACATCGAGCAAGACGTATCCGACGACGTCGTACACGACTCCCAATGGCACGACGAGCCAGGCGGAGACCATCCAGTACTTTCTCCACCCCGACACCGCCGGCGGGCAGGCCGACCTGTACGTGCTGTACCGCCGCATCAACGACCGCGACAGCACGCTGGTGACGCGCAACCTGTACGTGCCGAGTGACTCCAGTTTCTTCTTCCGGTACTACAAGACGGGCGCCTCGGGCACGACAGCGGCCTTGTCCAACGACTCGCTGCCCATCTACTGGGATGACGCGAACGCCCGTGCCGATTCCGTCACCGCCGTGCAGATTCGGGCCACCGGGTCCTTCTGGGATGGGCAGGCGCAGGCGCACGTTTTCCGGCAACTGTACTCCACGGTGAAGTTGCGCAACGCGTTCTGGCTCCTGGCACTCCGCTGCGGCACCGCGCCGGCGACTCCGGACACGCTTTCGCTGCTCGTGAACGTGGAGACCGCGCCGGCGGGGGCCAAGCTCGATGTGCGGCTCGACTGGACGGCGGTGGCCGGCGATTCTACCGCGCCGCGCGACGTGCGCCAGTACATCATCTTCCGACGCCTCAGCGGTGCGGCATCGTGGACACCGATCGGCAGCAAGCCGGCGCGCGGCGCCCACGACTACCGGTACCTCGACTTCGCGCTGCCGACGGTGGCCGGTACGTACGATTACGGGTTCGCCGTGCGCGACTGCTCCAGTCAATCGGGCGTGCGATCCGGCGCGTCATCGGTCACGTTCCCGTGATGATCTCGTTGCGGCGCGGATCGGCCCTGATCCTCGTGCTCATCATGACGCTGTCCCTTGCCGGGCTGGCGATGTCGGCCATCTACATGGCCGGCAGTTCGGGATTGCTCAGCCGGTACCACGACAAGGAGCGCGATCTCACTTTTGCGCTGGAGACCGCCCTCGAACTCGGCAAGTCGCGGCTGCAGCGGGACACCACGCTGGTGCTCTATGACACGGGATACCGGCAACTGTTGACGAGCCAGGCGGTGTACACGTCGGGCGGCGCGGCGCTCACCGGCGTCACGGTTGACCTCTACGCCGGCTACACGGGCGATACCGCCGGCGTGTACGTGCCGTACGTGACGCTTCTCGGGACCGTCAGCGATCCCAGCGGCATCCGGCTGGCGCGGCGCATGGATTTCTACTCGCAGGCGTTCTCCCGGTATTCGCTCTTCGCCAACGATTTTCCTTCGGCGTCGAACATTGGCGCTGGCGAGAACATCCCGGGCCGGGTGCACGCCAACAACCGCTTCATCGGGGCGAGTTCGGGCACACCGTACCCGGTGTTCATGGACACGGTCAGCGCCGCGGGCACGATCAGCGGTTACGGGCAGTGGGCCGATACCGTGAGCAGCACCGGCGGCGCCCGGGTGATTCCGTACCCCGCGGCGGCCACCATCCGGACGTACTACCAGGCGCTGGCCAGCACCGCCAGCCTGTCGCTGTCGTCGACGACGGGCAGCGGTACCAGGGCCACGTCGGGCTGCGCCTCCTCCTGCGTCGACATATCGGGCATGTCCCCCGGTGTCACGTCCGCGGTGGCCGGCACGCGCCTCGAATTCCTGACCATCGACGTCAACAACAACGGAGCGGCGGACTCGACGGAGGGTTTCTTCCGGATCTTCCACCTCTACCCATCCTCGTACTTCATGGGGGGCGGATACGAGTGGGTCGGAGGAGCTGACACCACCCGCTTGGCGGTGAACTTCAGCGGAACGCCGGTATCGATCACCAACCAGGTGCTGCTGAACCAGTGCGGCGCCTTCTACACCATCAGCGGCCGGCGCGAGTTCTTTCCCGTGGTCATGCACAAGGTGACCTGGGTGAAGACGCGAATCCAGACCAGCACCTATCCGACGGTGAGCTCGGGCCAGGCCGACGACATGGCAAAGCTCGACCGGGACGCCATTCGCAAAATCGCGCAACAGCCCACGGCCCGCTGTTTTCCGCAGGGAAGTCCATACCTGGTGAACGTGGAGCGTTTCACCGTCAACTCGAACTGTACGCAAGACTGGTCGACAACTCCGTACACGACGTACCTGAGGTACACGTTCGGTTCGTCGGCAAACTGCGCCGCGCTGAGCTGGCAGTACGGCGGACAGGATACCACGTTCACCCAGTACTCGTTCACCTGCCCGGTGGACCAGAGCGATGGAGCCGGACGATGTACGGGAGGCACGGCATATGTGGGATACTGGGACACCTACGCCGGCACCAGCAACCTGCCCGGCACGCTGCCAGCGGCGGTGCGCCAGAACGTGGAGCGGCCGCACCTGTACCCGATTCACCGCACGTACAACCCCAGCTCCCGGGGCGTCATCTACCTCAGCGGCCGCGTCATGCTGTCCGGGACGGTGCGCGGGCGCGCCACCCTGTATGTCAACGGTTACGTGACGCTGCAGGACGACGTCACCTATGACGCGGATCCGGCGGAAATCACCAACGTCTGCCGCAACAGCTTCGGCCTCATGGCGCGCGACTCCATCCTCGTGAGCGACAACGCCGTGAACCGTCCTCGCGTGTACGACGCCGGCGCAGGCCGCACACTCACGCTCGGCGGCAACCGCGACTTCATCTTCCACGGCGCGGCGATGGCGCTGGGCGGCTCGTTCCGGGCCTTCAATGCCGGGGATGCAACGGCAACGAACCCGGTGTACACCTGTCCAACCGGCAGCAGCTTCACGGCCGCCGGCGGGTGCATGCAGGTGGTCGGCGCTTCGATCATGCGAACGTATGCCGCGCCGTATGTTGCCACCACGGCGAACTCCGGCCTGCGTCCGCTGCGCGAGCTGGATCCCTGCCAGCTGACCAACCAGCGGCCGCCGTACTTCCCCCTCGCCCGGACGGTGGTGCGCCCCTACAAGACGTTTGACGTCGACGTGCGGCAGGTGAAGACCACGGCGCTGCTCACCGCGTACTTCACGCGGCTGCGCGGCAATCGCGCCGCGCCGTAGTGACCGCCACCAAACGGACTGGGGAAGCTGGAGCGGCCGCCTGAAGTAACGGCCGGCGGTGACGACTACGTCATTTGACGGATGGGCCGGCGCGAGCCACTGTCCCAGCTTGGCAGTGCGGACCCGGATCTCCCCGGGGCGCATTCAAGGAGGGTTGAATGGCTCGCCTCTTCCTGCCCGGCCTGGCACTCGTGGTGCTCAATGCGGCAGCGTCGGCGCAGGTGGCCGTGCTCCCGGTTGTTGGTTCCGCCCCGGAAACGGGACTCCAGTACGGAGTGACCGCGCTTTACGTGCGGCGAAGCCCGGACGTGGACACGCGCCCCACGACAATCCAGCTGTACGCGATTGCCACGGCGAAACACCAGCGGCAGCTCTTTCTCGAGCGCGACTGGTGGGCCCCCACGAACGCGCGCCGGCTCTACACCCGCCTCGACTGGATCGATTTTCCTCAGGCGTACTACGGGATTGGGTGGACAGGGGCAGAGGTAGAGGCGTATGAGGAGTTTTACCGCGCGGGCGGCGCCTCGCTGCACGCGATCCTGATGCAGCGCGTGCGCGGCCCGCTCTTCGCATCGACCTCGCTGCGCCTGATCGACCGTACGGTGAAGGACCGCGAGCCCTCGGGCGCACTCGCCGTCGGCGACGTGGTGGGATCGGCGGGAGGCCGGGTGGTGCTCCCATTCGTCGGCCTGACGTGGGACACCCGTGACGACGTCTTTGCGCCGACCCGCGGACGCTTCGTGGAGGCCAACACCGGTGCGAGCAGGACCGGCCTGGGTTCCGACTTCAACTTCTCGCGGACCACCTTCGACGCGCGCACGTACCGGCGCCTCGGGAGTGCCACGCTCGCCCTGCAACTCTACGCCGAACGCCACACCGGGAGCGTCCCGTTTGACCAGCTCTCGCTCGTGGGCAGCAACACCGTGATGCGCGGCTACGTGCGCGGCCGGTTTCGCGACAATGCGCTGATGGCGACCCAGGCCGAGTTGCGAATGCCTGCCACGCCGCGGCTGACGGTGGCGCTGTTCGGCGGGTGGGGGCAGACCGGCCCCGACTTCGGCGATGCCGTCTCCGCGTTCCTGTTCAATGGCCCTGACGGCGCGGATCCTTACATTACCGCGGGCGGCGGCGTTCGCTGGAGGCTGTTCCGCGACGCCCGCACGAGTGTGCGGGTGGATCTTGCCGCGGGCAGCCACGGCGCGCGCGGACTCTACATCGCCCTCAACGAGGCATTCTGACCATGGCAACGTCTCAGGAGCCGGATCGCCGCTCCGCGCTGGCCAGCGATCGTGGAGAAGGCGGGCCGTCGCTGCGGTTCGAACTCGCCACCGAAGGCGACCTCGACGAGATCCGCCGCCTGAACCACCGGACCTTCGCGGAGGAGATTCCGCAGCACGCGCGCAGCGCCGATGGACGGCTGGTCGACCCGTTCGAGCGCGACACTGTCTTCATCCTGGCGCGCATCGCGACCGGCCTGGTTGGCATGCTGGCCCTGCGAACCAGGCGCCCCTTTTCGCTCGACCATAAGCTCGACGCGCTCGACCAGTACCTTCCCCCGGGACGGCGTGTCTGCGAGGTGCGCCTGCTCGCCGTCGATCCGTCCAAGCGGCAGGGAATCGTCCTGCGCGGCCTGCTGGCGCGGCTCGTGAAGGAATGCGATGCACGCGGGTTCGACCTCGCGGTACTGTCGGCCACCGTGCGCCAACTCCGGCTCTACCGGCATCTCGGCTGCGTGCCCTTCGGTCCGCGGGTCGGTTCTTTTGAGGCGTCGTACCAGCCGATGTACGTCACTCGTGAGGCCCTGCTGGCACATGCGGGCCGGGTGCTCGGCCGCGGGCCGGCGCCGGTGAGCTTCCTCACGGGGCCCGTTTCCATGCCCTTGGCGGCCAGGCGCGCATTGCGCGCGCCGCCAAGCTCGCATCGGGGCGAGGCGTTCGCGGCCGACCTGGCCCGCGTGCGCCACGGCCTGGCGTCGTTGATCGGCGCGCGGCATACGGCGGTCTTTGCGGGCTCAGGCACGCTGGCAAACGATGTGGTGGCGGCGCAGATGGCCCGCGATGGCGCGCCGGTGCTGGTGCTCTCCAACGGGGAGTTCGGTGAACGACTCGCCGATCACGCTCGGCGGCACCGCCTGTCGCACACGGTGCTCCAGTTGCCCTGGGGCGCGCCGTTCGACGCCGGCGCGGTTGACGCCGAACTCCGCCGGACGCGGGCGCGATGGCTCTGGGTCGCGCATTGCGAAACGAGCACGGGGATGCTCAACGACCTCGACGGCCTGCGCGACACCGCCTCGCGGCGCGGCGCGCACGTGGCTCTCGACGCAGCGTCCAGCGTCGGTACCGTTCCGTTCCATCTGGACGGCATTGCGCTGGCGTCCACGGTGAGCGGCAAGGCGCTGGGTGCGGCGGCCGGGCTTTCGATAGTCTGCAGTGCCGAACTGCCGTCCCCGTCGCCGGACGCCATTCCCAGATACCTCGACCTGGCGGCGTACCTCACGGGTGACGGAGTGCCGTTCACGCAGTCGTCGCTGCTCGTCGGCGCGCTCGCCGAAGCCATCGCCGGCACCGACTGGCCGGCGCGCCACACGGCCATCCGGCGCCTCGATCACGTGCTGCGAGACCGCCTCGCCGCGGACGGGCACCAGGCCGTGGTGTCAGGTGCCTTCGCGTCGCCCGCAGTGGCCACGTGGCAACTCCCACCCGGTCTCGAACCGGAAGAACTGGCCGGGCGCATGGAGTCGCGGGGCTTCGCGCTCAGTTGGCAGAGCAGCTACCTCCGCCGTCGTCGCTGGGTCCAGACCGCGCTCATGGGAGAGTTCGACCGGGGCGCGGTGGCGCCGATGGCAGACGCCCTCGCCCGCGAGTTCGCGCGCGCCGGGCGCGTCAGCGGGGACTGAAGCTCGCCGCGGCGGGAGGATCGCCAAGCAGTGAGGGATCCTCCCGCACCTGGTCGACCAGCGCGCCGCGCGAGTCCACTCCCAGCTTCTGGAATATGTTGGAGAGGTGCGTCCCCACCGTGCGCGACGAGATGTCGAGCGCGAGCCCGATCTCCTTGTTGGTCTTTCGTTCCGCGAGCAGGCGCGCGATCTGCTGCTCGCGCGTGGTGAGCACGCCCTCGCCCTCGACGACGCGCTGGGGCGGGCGGGCGCCGAGGGCGCGTATCTGCTGGCGCGTGCCACGCAGTTCGCGCTCGGCGCCGAGCCTCAGGAAGACTCCGTGCGCCCGGCGGAGTTCGGCCAGCGCTCCCTCGCGGTCGCCGTTGGCCGATAAGCACTCGGCCGCCTTGCGCCGCAGGCGCGCGGCATGGAAGACGAAGGGCACCTGCTCGAGCCCGCCGGCGGCGCGCAGCAGCGCAGCGGTGGCGAGCGGACTGGCGTCGCGCAGGTGCAGCACGAGGGCGTCGGCGGCATCGGCCCAGGCGAGGCCGAGTCGGTGGTCGAGCTGCAAGGAGTCGGCGCGCAGGCGGGCCGACAGGCGCGTCGCGCGATCGAAGTCGCGAATCCACAGCGACGCCTCGAGTATCACCGGAAGGAGCCGGTGGATGGACCAGGCGAGGTAGCCGTGCTGCTCGGCCAGCGCGAGGCCGCGCTCTCCATAGCGGATGGCGTTGACGTAGTCGGCGATCTCCAGGTAATACGCGGCACGCCCCGTGTGCGCCGGGATGACCGCGTGCACGTCGTCGGCGTGCCGTCCTTCGGCGTCGACGCCCGCGCGCTCCCAGCTTTCGTCGAAACAGGCTTTCGCCTCCTCGAGCCGGTCCTGCGCCAGCAGCATGATCCCCTTCCATACGAGGAGCCGCGGCAGTACGGTGCGCGCCGCCACGGCGCGGGCCACGGGGAGCACCCGGTCGGCGAGCTCCAGGCCGGAGTTCCAGTCACCGATGGCCGAGGCATGCTCTATGGCAATCTCGCCGGTCCACACGTCGATGACCGGTGACCCGAGGTCGGCGGCGAGGCGCTCAGCCTCGGTCAGGTGTGCGGCGATGAGCGGGCCGTCGCCCGTGAAGCCGGCCAGCACGGCCATGCCCCAATGGGCCGACCACTCCACCGTGCGATCGCCGCAGGCCTGGCCGTATTCGAGTGCGCGAGCGGCGTAGGCGCGCGCGCGTTCCGCCGGGCCGGTCCAGGCGAAGAGCAGCAGCAGCGCACGGTAGACGCGGGCGAGGAGTGCCGGGTCGTCCATCGTCTCGGCGAGGGCGAGGGCCTCCATGGCGCTGGCCTTCGCCGCGGTCGACTCACCAACCGACTGGAGCGCCGTGCCCCGCGCGACGAGCGTCCGCACGACAGTGGTGAGATCGCCGGCACCGCGAGAGGTCGTGATGGCCGCATCGTAATGCCCGATGGCTTCGCGGGGGCGTCCCGAGAGGAATGCGCAGAGTCCCATGCGACGCTCGAATCGTCCCGTCGCCGCCGTGTCGCCGTGGCGCGCGGCATCCATGCGCGCCTGTGCCCACAACGTGCGCGCCGCGTCGTATTCCCCCACGTGCTGTCGCGCCCGCGCCAGGTCGTCGAGCAGGCGCAGGTGGCCGACCGGATCGTCGGACAGTTGCGTCGTGGCCAGCGTCAGCGCTGCCTGCAGCAGCGAAACCGCCTCGCGGTCGGCGTGACGCATCAGGGCGTCGCGCCCGGCCTGCGCGAGGAACTTCACGGCCTTCGGTGATGACGACAGGTCGCCGGAGCGCGAGTAGTGCCAGGCGAGTTCGTGGGCGTACGAGCCCGCGCCGCCGTCGTGGAGGGCCTCGTACGCGCGCGCCACGGCTCCGTGCAGCGCCTGCGCGCGGGTGTGGCCGAGTGCCTCGTAGAGCGTGGCCTGGACGATGGGGTGGTCGCACTCGTAGGAGAGCGCTCCCTCGGCGGCGTGTTCCACGAGCAGCCCGCGCGCGCAGAGCAGCGCCACCGCCTGCGCAAAAGCGTCCGCCGGCAATGGGCAGAGGGTTTCGAGCAGGCTCCGCGGCACTCGCGCACCAGACACGCCGACGATGTCGAGCACACTGCGGGCGTCGTCGCCGACCGCGTCAATGCGCGCGAGCACCGCCTCCCGCACCGAGGTGGGAAGCGACAGCTCGTCGATCGCCGCGCCCCCGAGCGCCGGTATTCGCGCGGCGGTCGCCGACGACGGAATGGCCTTCAGCATCTCCTCGACGAAGAACGGATTGCCGAGCGTGCGCCGGTGGAGGCGCGCGGCCACGGTCGCCGCGACGTCGGGCGGCAGCGCCAGCGCGCGTTGTGCGAGCAGCGCCACGTCGGTGATGCCCAGCGGCGCCAGTTCATGGATCTCCGCCAGCCCGGCGCGGCGCAGCGAGCGTTCG
The DNA here is from genome assembly GCA_038059315.1 of Gemmatimonadota bacterium. GTDB lineage: Bacteria > Gemmatimonadota > Gemmatimonadetes > Gemmatimonadales > Gemmatimonadaceae > PNKL01. Next base: position 9,710 of record JBBTJT010000098.1, on the reverse strand, counting down.
GTGGCGCGCAGCGCCGGGGCGAGGTTGCGCTCGTGCACGTTGTAGGTGCACAGCGCCGCCACCCGCGCGCCGTCGAGCTGGCGCAGCAGAAAGTGCAGGAGTTCCAGCGACGAGGCGTCGGCCCACTGCGCGTTCTCCAGGACCAGGACGATCGGCTGCTGGGCGGCGGCGCGGCGCAGGAATTGTGCGACGTGCCAGAAGAGCCGGGCCCGGCCGTCGGCGTCGGGCGTCCGCCGCGCAGGGCCACGCTCCGGCCTGGCCAGCGTGGGAAGAATGACGGCGAGTTCGTCCTCGGCACCCCGCGAGAGCACCGAGACGGCGGCGGGGCCAAGGGCGCGCACGAGCTGGGCGAGCGCATCGGCGGCGATCGCGAAGGGAAACGACCCCTCGGCGGGAAAGGCGCGCCCGACGACGGCCAGGCAGCCGGCCTCGGCGGCCAGCTCCTCGAGCGCCTCGACGAGACGGGTCTTGCCAATGCCCGCTTCGCCCACGAGGAACAGCAGACGCCCCGTTCCGCCACGCGCGGCGGCGATGAGGTCCCGCACCAGGCCAAGCTCACGCTCGCGCCCGACGAGCGGGGCGCGGGCGCGTCGCGCCGCGCTCGAGGAGATGACGGGGGGAGAGGCAGCGGGCACGTCGACTCCAGGCAGGGCGGGAGCGATGTCCATCCTACGCGCGTGGTTCGGCCGGCCTCGGCCGGCGAGATCGCGCGCTCATACGTTAGGATGGTCGCCGACGGTCCACTAGGCCCGCAGCGGCGCCCCGCGTCGCGACTGGCGTCGCCGCCGGGGCCACGCAACCGTTCTGGAAGTCCCGTTGTCTACCTCGCAGACACGGAAGCCCACCGCTCCCCACCCCGATGGCGCGTGACTGACGACGACCTGATTGCAGGCATACGCGACGGCGACCCGCGCGCAGAGCGAACGCTCTACGACCAGCACGTCGATCGCGTCTACCGACTCGCCCATCGCATGACCGGGGACGAGACGCTGGCCCGCGACTTCACCCAGGATGCGTTCGTGCGCGCCTTCGAGAAGATCGGCGACTTCCGTGGCGATGCCTCGCTGGCGACGTGGCTGCATGCCATCGCCGTCAACGTGATACTGAATGGACTCAAGAAGGTGAAGCGCATCCGCGCACGCGAAGAAGGGATGGACGAGCTGCCCGAGGTGACGGTGGTTCAGCGCGAAGCCGAACCCGACCTGAAACGACGACTGCACGTGGCCATCGATGCGCTGCCCGACGGTTACCGGATGGTGTTCGTGATGCACGATGTCGAGGGATACACGCACGAGGAGATCGCGACGGCGCTCGGCATCCAGCCGGGCACGTCCAAGGCGCAGCTGTTCCGGGCCCGGGGCAAGCTGCGTGACGCATTGGCGGAATTTGCCGGGGAGTGGGCATCATGACGGACGACGAGCCGTTCGAACAGTTCGTGAAGGAGGCGGCGGCCGACTACGGCGCTCCGCGCAGCGAGGTGCCGCACGAGGCGATGTGGCAGGAGATTCGCGCGCGGCGCGCGGCGGCCCCGGTGGCGCCGCTGGCCCCGGCGCTGGCGCCGCGTCCTCTGCCCAGGACGCGCGTGTGGATGGGCATGGCGGCCACGCTGCTGCTGGGCGTCGCCGTCGGCCGGTTCGCGTGGCAGAGTGGCACCCCGCGTGAGGTGGCATCGGACGTGCCCGCGTCATCGGGGTCCACCGTTCGCGCCGCCGCGGACAGCGCGCCCGACCGCCGCGTGGCAGTCGACGTCCTGCCGACCGCTTCAGTGCGACCGGCGCGGCCACGCCGGCAAAATGCTGGACCGATCGAGGGTACGGGAAGCACCACGTACTCCCTCGTGGCGGCGCAGCACCTTGCCGATGTGGAGGCGCTGCTGACGTCGTACGCGGCGTCGCCGGCCGACACGCGCAGCGACTTCCTGCTCGGCTCGTGGGCCAAGAGCCTGCTCAGCAACACCCGGCTGCTGCTCGACTCTCCAGCGGCGCGCGACCCGGTACGCGCGCGGCTGCTGGCCGACCTCGAAGTGATCCTCGTGCAGCTCGTCCAGCGCTCGCCGGGCAGCGATGCCGAGGAGCGGTCGGCGGTCGAGCGCACGCTGAAGAAGAATCAGCTCATTCCACGTCTGCGCAGCGCGGTCCCCGCCGGCCTGCACAGCGGCACCGACTGACCCCGGAGATTTCACACATGACAAGGTTCCTCCCAATCCTCGCTCTCCTCGCCGCCGCGGGCGCCGGTTCACCTGCCGCGATCCCGATGCCTCGAACGGCGGTGGTCGTGGCGCCGGCTCCGCGCGACAGCGCCGACACCCTCTGGAAACGGGCGCGCGAAGCCGTCAGCGACGGCGACTACCAGCGTGCCGCCGAATTGTTCGCCGTCCTGCGCGAGCGCTATCCGACGTCGGCGTACACCGGCGATTCCTACTACTGGCAGGCCTTCGCGCTGTCCCGCGACGGCAGCCGGTCGCAGTTGCGCAGCGCGCTCGAACTGCTCTCGACCCAGGGCGGCAAGTTCGCCGCGGCCGGAACCGTGAAGACCGGTGAGGCTCGCACGCTGGCCACGCGAATTCGCGGGATGCTTGCCCGTAGCGGCGACGCCGATGCCGCGGCCGCGGTGGTGGGGGCTGCCTCGGCGGCCTCCGCGGCCTCGTTCGTGTCGGCGGCGTCCGCCGTCTCGGCGGCCGACGCGGTGGCGGCGGTTGCGCCCGCCATGGCCGGCGCGGCGCAGCTGGAGCGCGACGCGGCGGCGCTTGCCCGCGCGGCCGGCCGCCTGACGGCCGAACAGGCCGGGGTACAGGCCGAGCTTGCCCGCGAAGACGCGCGCCGCGGACGCGGCAACGTGCCCGCCGGCTGCAAGGACGAGGACGAGGACGAGCGCATCGAGGCGCTGAACGCGCTGCTCCAGATGAACGCCGAGCAGGCCATGCCGATCCTGAAGAAGGTGCTCGATCGTCGTGACAAGTGCAGCGAGCTGCTGCGCCGCAAGGCCGTCTTCCTGGTATCGCAGAAGCGCAGCGAGGAATCAGCCGACATCCTGCTGAAGGCCGCCAGGAGCGACCCGGACGCCGAGACGCGCGAGCAGGCCGTCTTCTGGCTGTCGCAGGTGTCGGGCGACAAGGCCGAGGAGTTCCTGCTGGGCATCCTCAAGGACTCGAAGGACGAGGAGGTGCAGAAGAAGGCGCTGTTCTCGCTCTCGCAGCGCCGCTCGGAGCGGTCGCAGGCGGCGTTGCGCGAGTATGCGTCGCGGGTTGATGCGCCATTCGAATTGCGCGCCGAGGCCGTCTTGTGGATTGGCCAGCGCAAGTCCGAGGAGAACGCCAGGTTCCTGCGCGACCTGTTCGGGCGCGTCACCGACAACGACGTCCGTGAGAAGATCCTGTTCTCGCTGTCGCAGATGCGCGGCATGGGCAACGACACGTTCATCCTGGACCAGGCCGCCAACGCCAAGCTCCCGATGGAGCTGCGCAAGCAGGCCCTCTTCTGGGCGGCGCAGGGAAAGGAAGTGACGACCGCGCAGCTGGCGGGAATCTACGACAAGAATCCCGACGTCGAGATGCGCGACCAGGTGATCTTCGCCCTGTCGCAGCGCGGCAACCGTGACACCCAGGCGGTGGACAAGCTGCTGGAGATCGCCAAGACCGAGAAGGACCGCGAGCTCCGCAAGAAGGCGATCTTCTGGCTGGGCCAGAGCAAGGACCCGCGGGCGGCGAAGCTGCTGCAGGAACTCATCGATCGATGACCACTCGCCAGGGAGTGCTCATGATGGCCGTCGCCTGCCTGGCGGCGGGCCCGGCCGGGGCGCAGAACCTCGGCCGGCGCATCGGGCTGGTGAGGGAAGGCACCGTGCGGTTCACCTTCGCCGCCCGGCCCGGCGTGTGCGGTGACGGGCGCAACAACATCAGCGTGCGCAGCGACCGCGACGCGCGGTGGAAGGACGTGGAGTGGGAATGCGAACGCGGCCCGGTGATGATTGCGCTCACCAAGGAAGACGGCGAGGTGGTCTCCATCCGCACCTACGTTGGCGCGAAGTGGCGGGTGGCTGGAGCTGACGTGACGAACTTCGGCACCGTCGGCGTGAAGGAGGCCACCGACTGGCTGCTCGACGTCGGAGCTGCCGAGCGCACGAAGGCGGCGGGCGACGCCATCTTCCCGGCGACGCTGGCCGACAGCGTGGCGGTCTGGCCGAGGCTCCTGCGCCTGGCTCGCGATGCTTCGCGCGCCACGAAGGTGCGCACGCAGGCCGTGTTCTGGCTCGGGCAGGTCGCCGGCGACGAGGCGACCAAGGGGCTGGCTGACGTCGCCGACGACGCCGACGGTGACCGCGAGGTGCGGAAGTCGGCGGTCTTCGCGCTCAGTCAGCAGAAGGGCAACGGCGTGGAGTACCTGCTGAAGATTGCGCAGTCCAACAAGGACAAGGAAATCCGCAAGCAGGCGATCTTCTGGCTGGGACAGAGCAAGGATCCGCGCGCGCTGGACTACTTCGAGAAAGTGCTTACTGGACGATAGACGAGAGACGATCGTCTCTCGTCTAGAGCATACTCGGCTGGTCGCCCCTGAGCACCACGTGGCACGTCCGGCACCGCGCTTCGTAACTCTCGGTGCCGCCGACCATGATCTGGGGCGAGTCCCAGTACGCCGGCTTGCCGTCGATGAGCCGCTGGTTGCGGCTGGCCGGCGCGCCGCAGAGCACGCAGATGGCGTGCAGCTTGTCCATCACTTCGGCCTGGCACATCAGTCGCGGCATCGGGCCAAAGGGCTCGCCCCGAAAATCGGTGTCGATGCCGGCGAGGATCACGCGCCGGCCGCGCGCGGCGAGGTCGTTGGCCACGTCGGCAATGCCGTCGTCGAGGAACTGCACCTCGTCGATGGCGATGACCTGGGCGAACGGGTCGAGACGGGCGGCCACCTGGGACGCCGAGTCCACGGGGATCGCCTCGACGGTGCGTCCGTCGTGCGATCCCACCGTAAAGATGCCCGAGTAGCGGTTGTCCAAGTGCGACTTGAAGACCTGCACCCGCTTCTTCGCGATCATCGAGCGACGAACGCGTCGGATGAGCTCTTCGCTCTTGCCACTGAACATCGAACCGGCGATCACCTCAACCCACCCGCCGGTGAGCTGGAATGTGCTGCTCATCGATCATCTCGGGGACGGCGCGGACCGGTGCTCCGCGGCTTGTCGGAAAAAGTGCCCCGTGGCTTTGCGCCGAAACCGCCTCGCGGCTTGTCGCCGAAGCCTCCACGGGGCTTGTCCCCGAAGCTGCCTCGGGGCTTGTCGCCGGCGCTGCTGCGCGGCCGGTCGCTGGAGCTGGCCCGCGGCCGGTCGCTGGAGCCGCTTCGCGGCTTGTCGCCGAAGGTGCCTCGCGGCTTGTCGCCGAAGCTGCCGCGCGGCTTGTCACCGAAGCTGCGACGGGGCGCGCGTTCCTCCCGGTCACCAGCACCCGCGCCGGCGCTGCGACGAGCGGGCGGAGCGTCACGTCGCACCGTGCGGTCCTCGAAGCGCGGTTTCGGACGTTCGCGCGGATCCTTCAGCGGAAAATCATCGCGCGCGCGGCTGGGCCGCGCCGAGCTCGCCGGGCGATCCGACCGATCCGATCGCACCGGACGGGCCGCACGCTCCGCGGAAATCGTCGGGGCGGTGGTTGGCGCCGCCGGAGCGGCGGCGGCAGTTGCCCGCGCCGCCTCGAGCAGTCGCAGCGCCGCGCCGGCCAGTTCGACACCGTCGTATTCCGTGAGCAACGGCTCGAGCGCGATGATCTCGCGCGCCGGATACGAGGTGGCCAGGGCGGCCTTGAGCTCGCCCCGCAGGCGCTCGTCGTGTGCCCGCGCGGTGCTGGTGGCGCGGCGCGACGTGAAGGGCGTGACGCCGGCGCTGCCGGCGAGGCGCCTGAGCATGGCCAGCTGGCGGGGGGCAATGAGCGCCACGGCGCGAGCGGGCTGTCCCGACATCGCCGACTCGAACGCCACCGCCGACGGCAGTCCGGCAAAGATGACGAGGGCCACGTTCTCGGCGGCCGCTCCGGCGGAGACCTGCACCAGCGTCGACTCCACCGGATATCCGTGGGAGGCGAGGGCCTCGTTTACGCCGTCCGGGTCGGTGGTCACCACGACGGCTGATGGCGGGTCGAGGTCGTCGAGCACCGCGGCAACGCTCGCCGCCGCATTGCTGCCGCGCACCAGCAGGAACTGCACGGCGGCCGGCGTCGTCACGCTGCTGGCGTCGTCGGCCAGGCGATGCGCCTTGTGGAAGTAGCGCTCGAGCAGGTTCTCGACCGCCGGCGTCGCTTCGGCGGCAATGAGCACCCGGCGCGCGTCCTTGGGAACCGACGCCATGACCGTGGACAGCTGGTCGGCGTCGAACTCGTCGGCGGCAACCAGCGCCACCGTCTGCACGGCGTCCAGCGGAAGCGCCGATGCGGCCAGCAGCCGTTCGGCGTCAGCCGGCGTGGCGATGACGATCGGGGCGCCATACGCCTTCAGCACGCGCGCGGCGCGCAGGGCGTCGGTGACCGGCAGGATGCGTGGCAGTTGCGGCCGGGCGGCACGGAGCGCGGCCGCCAGTTCGACGGCGGCGCCGGCGTCGGGAACGCAGACGAGCGCACGTGGCGCGCTTTCGTCCTCTCCCCCCTCACGATCCAGGACCGGCGCGAGCCGGTCGGCGATGCGTCCCCAATGGGGGGCAAGAAAATGCGCGACGGAAGTGCCACGGCCGGTGCTGCCGGCGGCGGCGGAAGTTGGTGCGCTCACTGCGACCTCGAATGTCAATGGCGTCGGCGCCAGCGTGGCGCTAACTTTTCTGCTCTGCAACAATCTAGCGCAGTGCCCCCCGGTCATCCAATTGGGAGCCCGGCCCGACCATGTCGCGTTTCTTCGTCCCGTCGCCCAACGTTGCCTCCATCCAGGAGTCGGCGACGATCGCCGTCTCACAGCGGGCCAGGGCGCTGCGCGCCGCCGGGCGGTCGATCATCGACCTGGGCGCCGGCGAACCCGACTTCGACACGCCGCTGTTCATCCGCGACGCCACGAAGGCGGCGCTCGATGCCGGCGCCACGCACTACACGGCGGTCGAGGGGATGATCGAGCTTCGCGAGGCCATCGCGGCTGCCGCGACGCGCCGGCGCGTCGGACGCGGCGAGGTGGCGGTCACGGCGGGGGAAGTCGTCGTTTCGAACGGCTCCAAGCAGTCGCTGCACAATGCCACCTACGCGCTGTTCGGGCCGGGGGACGATGTCCTGCTTCCCGTGCCCAGCTGGGTCAGCTACGTCGAGATGGTCGGGCTCGCCCGCGCACGCGCGGTGGGCGTGCCCGGCGACCCGAGGCACGGCCTGAAGGTCACCCCCGCCTTGCTGCGCGCGCACGCGACGCCGCAGACGAGGGGCCTGATGCTCAACTCACCGTCAAACCCGACGGGCGCCATCTACGACGCGGCCGAACTGGGTGCGATCCTCGAGGTCGCCGCCGAGCGGGGGTGGTGGGTGATCAGCGACGAGATCTACGGGCGCATCACCTACACCGGTGCGGAGGCGCCGTCGGTGCTCGACGTCGCGGCCTCGCGCGACCAGCTGGTGGTGGTGAATGGCGTCGCCAAGGCGTACGCGATGACCGGGTTCCGGATTGGGTGGACGGTCGCACCCCAGTCGATCTCGCAGGCGATGACCGCGCTGCAGTCGCACACGACGTCGAACGCCTCGACGCCCGCTCAGCACGCCACGCTGGCCGCGCTGACGTGCACGGTCGAGGCCGACGCCGCCGTGGCGGCAATGGTCGCCGAGTTTCACGCGCGCCGCGATGCCGCGCTCGCCATCCTGCGCGGGGGGATCGCCCAATTCGAGGTCGTCGAGCCGCAGGGCGCGTTCTACCTGTTCTTCAAGGCGCCCGGCGGCGACGGCACGCACTTCGCCAACCAGCTGCTCGAGCAGGAGGGGGTGGCGATCGTCCCCGGCGCGGCCTTTGGCACCCCGGAGTGGGTGCGCGTGTCGTATGCCGCGGCGCGCAAGGACGTCGAGGCGGCGATGCACGCCATCGTGCGCGCCTGGACCGCGTGACCGCGCGCCGCAGGTGCGTTAGCTTCGTGGAAGGCCGGTCCGTGCCGCTTCCCCTGCACTGGTGATGAGATGATCACGACCATCGTTCTCGTGAAGGCCGAGCCGCGACTCATTCCCAGGTGCGCGGCGGCGCTCGCCGGCATCGAGGGTGTCACCGACGTCTATTCCGTGTCCGGCGAATGGGACCTCGTCTGCATCATCAAGGTGCCGGAGTTCGAGCAGATCGCCCAGGTGGTGACGGAGGAGTTTCCCAAGGTGCCGGGGCTGCTGCGGACGACCACGCTGACGGCATTCCGGGCCTACTCCAAGCAGGATCTCGAGCAGGCGTGGGATATTGGGGTAGAGTGAGACAGAGTACGACAGAATACGACAGAATACGACAGACAGCGGGTGGCGCCGAGACTGGCAGCCACCCGCTGTCGCACTCTGTCGCACTGTCTCACCCAGTCTCACTCTGTCGTCATCTCTCCTTCACACACCACTCCTGCCGCACCCGCAGGGACTCGTGCCACCTGCCGTTCGATCGGGTGAGCACCACGAGATCGTTGTTGCTGGCATAGCGCCACGACTCCACGAACACCTCATCCGTGCCGTCGCCGGTGACGTCCAGGTGATCGAGCAGCCGCTGGAACTCCACCGTCCTGGCCTCGCCACTCTGCAGGTGCCGGTACGTCACCCGGTAGCCGGTGCTGTCCGGGTCGTCACCGAGCACCAGAAAGGTCGTCGCAATTCCCGCGCCGGGACCGAGGTCGCCGGCATTCGCGTTGACCTGGTTCGCCACCAGCGTCGGCTTCGCGCCGCCGGCCACGTGAATGGCGCGAGCGCTGAACGACGCGGTGTCGATGTCGGCGGAGTCGAGTTGCTCGGCACGCAGCACCTTGAGGGCCAGCTCGCGGACCGCCGCGGCGAGGTCGCGCGGCCCGGCCGGCGCCGGCGGCGCGCTGACGCGCGGCACGCTCACCGACAGGAACTCGAAGGCCGCGTCGAGCGGCACTGACGTGGCAAGGGTCACGGCCGCCATCGGGCGCACCTCCCGGCATCCCGGAAGTTCGTACAGCGGCTCACTGTCGGGCTCCCACATCCGGCGCGTCACCCTGATGGAGCCGGCGGGCTGCCCATCGCGATACACGGGGTACTCCGTGCCGGCCTGGAAATACAGCGAGTCGAGCCGGCGCCAGTCGGCTCCGGGGAGCACGATCGGCTTCACCTGTCCATCGGTGATGGTCGCGATCGGGACGAGCCGCGTGGAGTCCCTGGTCCCGAAGACCTGAAAGACGAGCGCCGGCATGGTGGCGACGTCAAGGGAAGGCGGCTGGTCCTTCTCGGACGACGTCTTTGACTTGTCGCATCCCCACGTGACGGCTAGGATGCTCAGGATGAGTGCGGAGCGACGCATAGCGCCAACGTACCCCCCGCCCGAGGGGGCCGCAAGCGTGCGCGACGCCCTTCGCGCGCTGCGGAGTGCCGGGGCATCCGTCGCGCACTCGGAGCCGGCGCTCGAGACCCGCCCCGCGGCCAGCGAGCCGCCCCGGCTCCAGCGCGCCGAGCCCCTCGAGGGCAACGAGGTGCACGTGCGGCGCGTCGACGGCGAGCCCACGGTTGGCGTGGCTGCCTTTCTCGACGGAATCCAGGAGAGCCGGGTGCTGGCGCACTGGCCGGGCGGCATTCCGCT
>JBBTJT010000097.1:6341-12778 GCA_038059315.1 Gemmatimonadota bacterium | reverse complement strand
CCATCGGGCAACCAGGTGTACAGGTCGCTCACCAGCCCGCGCACCCGCTCGGTGAGTCCGGCGCTGCGCGCCGTCTCGAGCATCCGCTCCACGACGTCGCGCTCCGGTTCGATGGCCGTGACGTCGCAGCCGTTCGCCGCGAGGAACATCGTCGATCCCTCGATCCGCGCCCCGGTCACCAGCACCGAACCGCCGCCCGGGAGTGACGATATCGCCTGCTTGAGCGGGGTGTCACCGCGAAGCCCCCAGTGCTCGGGGCGCTGAAACTCCGATGCGTTGCGCAGGCGACGCCGGCGCCACGTCTCGTACGTTGGCAGGCGCAGGCGCCGGGTGATGAGCTTGTCCACCTCGGCCGCCAGCAGCAGTTCCGTCATCCCCATCTGGTCGCCGCTCCCCAGCCGGCGCATCGCCTCGTCGGCGAGCCCCATGAGGTACGACCGGCTGACCGAGTTCTTGTAATCCTCGATCTCGCGCTCGACGTAGAGCTGGTACTCGTGACGGAGGGACCGGGGAAGGCGCGTGGTCATCGGGGTGTTGAAGGGCTGCCTTCAAGGTAAGATCCTGCCCGCGCAAAGCAATTCCTTGCACAAGCATGTTCCGCGGCAGTTGCTGCCATTCGCCGCACCACCCATCGACTATCGTCTATCGACCATCGACTATCGACTTTCCTGCATCGACTATCGACTATCGTCTATCGTCTATCAACTTTCTCCCGGAATGCCAGAACTCCCCGAGGTCGAAGCCGCCGCGCGAATCGCCCGACGAATCCTGGTCGGGCGGCACCTCGTCGCGGTTTCCACCCACCACCCCGCGCAGCGTCGCGCCCTTCCCCCGCGCTCGGCGGCCCGCCTGGTCGGCCGCCGCGTCGTGGCGGTCGAACGCCGCGGCAAGCACCAGCACTTTTGCCTGGACGACGGCGCCGTGCTCGCCGTGCACTTTCGCATGACCGGCGACTGGGAGACCACGCGCACCTCCGAGGCGCGGCCGCGCTTCACGCGCATCGCCTTCGACACCGACGACGGCCAGCGCCTCTCCTTGGTCGACTCCCGCGCCCTCTGCTCCGCAACCTATCACCCGTCGGGCAAGCCGCCGCGCCTCGAGCTGGGCCCCGAACCCGACGAACTCACCGGGGAACTGCTGCGCGAGGCGACCGTCAGGCGTACGCTCGCCATCAAGCCCCTCCTCCTCGACCAGCGGGTCGTCGCCGGCCTCGGCAACATCTACGCCGCCGAGGCGCTCTGGCGCGCGCGCCTCGACCCGACGCGCTCCGCGTGCAGCCTGTCGGACGTGCAACTGCGGGCCCTCGTGCGCGGCATCAAGGCCGCCATCGCCGATGGCTTCGCGCGCCAGGGGCGCTATCGTGACGGATCGCCGGAGCGTCCCTTCAAGGTCTACGACCGCGAGGGACACCCCTGCCAGCGATGCCGAACGCCGATCGCGCGCATCACCCAGGCAGGACGCAGTACGTACTATTGCCCTTGGTGTCAGCGGACGGCGTAGAACGTACGGCGCACAGCGTACGGCTGCCGTACGCCTTGTTCCGTGCGCTCACCGCTCCCCGTTCTCGATCAGCAGTCCCTTGAGGTATCCCGTCTCCGGGATCGTCATCACCTCCGGGTGATCCAGCGGCTGCCCGGTCAGTGCCCGCAGGATCATCGACCGTCCGCTGTCGGCCGCCGCGTCGCGCACGACGTCCAGGAACATCGGCTTCGTGATGTGGTAGCTGCAGCTCGCCGTGAACAGCATCCCGCCCGGCGCGAGCAGCCGCATCGCCCGCAGGTTCAGTTCCTTGTAGCCGCGCCTGGCGCCCTCGATCGACCCGCGGTTCTTGGCCAGCGCCGGCGGATCCAGCGCGATCACGTCGTAGCGGTCGCCGCGCACGACCGCTTCGCGAAGAAACTCGAACGCGTCGGCCTCCACGCACTCGAGGTTGGCAATGCCGTTGCGTGCGGCATTCACCCGCGCCCGGTCCAGCGCGAGCGCCGACGCGTCCACCGCCGTCACCGACACGGCCGCTCTCGCCAGGTGCAGGGCAAAGCTCCCGTGATAGCTGAAGACGTCGAGGGCCCGCCCTCGCGCATGTCCGCGCAGCAGCACGCGATTCTCGCGCTGGTCGAGGAACGCTCCCGTCTTCTGGCCGGTCCAGGGCGCGGCGAGGTACCGCACGCCGTGCTCGTCCACCTCGATCTCCTCGGGCACGCTTCCCGCCAGCAACTCGACCTGCTTCGGCAGTCCCTCCCGGGTGCGCACCGACGCGTCGTTGCGCGCCAGGATCCCCTCGGGCGCCACCAGCTCCTCCAGCACGTCCACGATCACCGCGCGCTGCGCCTCCAGCGCCGCCGACAGCAACTGCACCACGAGCCAGCGGTCGTACCTGTCGACCACCAGCGCGGGCAGCCCGTCGCCCTCACCGTGCACCAGCCGGCAGGCACTGGTCACCGTGGCCAACGGCGCGCGGCGGGCAATCGCGTGCGCCAGTTGCGCGCGCCACCACGAGCGGTCTATGGCCACGTCGGTGTCGCGCTCCACGCGGCGCAGCACGATCTCCGAGGTGGGACTCCACCACGCCCACCCCAGCGGCTGCCCGCGCGGATCGGCCATGCGCACCGGGCCCGCCGGTTCCGACGGCGCCTCGGCGAGGTCGGTGCGAAAGACCCACGGATGCCCGGCGGCCAAGCGCTTGGCCCCGCGGGAGGAGACGACGGCAACGGAAGACGGCATGCGAACAAACTACAACGACAAACGAAGCCGTGGGCTGTACGCCGTACGCCATGCGCCATCCGCCACCGAGAGCGGACGGCGTAGAACTTAAAGCGTACAGCCTACAGCTTCGTTTGTCGTTGGACGCCGCCGGGTCCCGTCTCTTGCCATCAGCAACCTGGCGGAACACCTTCACGCATGCCGCTCATCGCCCTGCGTGGCGCCACCACCGTCGTCGCCGATGACGAGGCGCTCCTCGCCGACGCCACCGGGGAGCTGTTGCGCGCTCTCCTCGAGCGAAACGCGCTGCAGCCGTCGCAGGTCGTCAGCGCGTTCTTCACCTGCACGAGCGACCTCACCGCGGCGTATCCGGCGCAGGCCGCCCGCGACATGGGATGGCAGCGCGTGCCCATGCTGTGCACGGCCGACCTCCCCGTGCGCGGTGCCCTGCCGCGCTGCATCCGCGTAATGCTGCACGTTGACGCGGCGGCCGGCGCCGCACCGCGCCATGCGTACCTGCGTGAGGCCGCATCGCTGCGCGGGGATCTCGAGGACGGCCTGCCCTGACCAGGGCCGCCGGCCTATGGCCGGCGGGGCTTCTTCCGCGGGGCCACCATCGGTGGCAGCGACTCGATGGGCGCGCCGGCCGCGCGGGCCGCCGAATCCCGCGCGGCGCGCACGGCATTCAACTCGCGCGTCACCGAGTCGCCGCCGACCACCGCGCGCACCATGCGTATGGCCTCCAGGTGCTCGCGGTACGTCCGGCGAAACTCGTGATGCCCGTCGGGATGCGCCACGAAGAACCTGTAGGGCACCTTGGCCGGGTGCAGCGCGGCCTCGATGCTCGACAGCCCGGGTGAGCCGATCGGGCCGGGCGGCAGGCCGAACACGCGGTAGGTGTTGTAGGCCGACGAGACGCGGAGGTCCTTGAAGGTCACCCGGCCCGGGCGCTTGCCCAGCGCATACGTCACCGTCGGGTCGGCCTGCAGCATCATGCGCGAGCGAAGCCGGTTCAGGTAAACGGCGGCGACCACCGGCCCTTCGTCACGCCGGCGCACCTCGCGCTCGACGATCGACGCCAGCGTCACCGCGTCGTGTCGCGACAGCTTCAAGCTGTCCAGCGCTCCCTGCCACTCCGGGCGCCACACCTGCTCGAACCGGCGGACCATGGCGGCCACCGCCTCGCGCGCCGTGGTCCGGTCGGGGAACTGGTACGTATCCGGAAACAGGTATCCCTCAAGCGTCTTCGTCGGAATGTCCAGCGAGCGTCGCAGTGTGGAGTCGCGCACCGCCGCTTCCAGCGAATCGCGCGGCGTGTCGAGTGCCTCGGCGAGCAGCGGGATGATCTGCGACAGTTCGTACCCCTCGGGTATCGTCACCGTGTGCACGATGCCGCGCCCGCGGCGCAGGTCCTCGAGCAGTTCGTTCCAGCTGATCCCGCGGGCGAGCACGTAGGTGCCGTACCGCATCGAGCGGTCCCGGCCGCGCAATTTCGCGTACACGCCGAACAGCCGCGCGTTGCTCACGAGCCCGCGCGTAGCCAGCGATTCGGCGGCGACGCGAAAACTCGCTCCCTTGGGAATCGTGACCTTCACCGGCGGCCCCTTCGGGGTCGCGCAGGCGGCGGCGGCGAGCACCACGAGACCGAGAACCACACGCGTTCCGCTACGCTGCATCCCCACCCTCCAGGTCCTCTGCCGACTGCCGTCCACCGTCCACCGTCTCGACCACCCACAGCCGATCGCCATACGCCAGCGCCTGCTCCAGCAACACCGTCGCCGCCAGCGCGTCGACGTCGCCCTTGCGGCCGCGCGTCGAGCCTTCCATGGCCTTCACCGCGCGCAACGCCGCCGCGGTGGTGAAGCGCTCGTCGAGCATGCGCGCCGGGTGCCCGCTTCGCTTTTCGAGTTCCTCGGCGAGGCGGCGCGCGTCCAGCGAGCGCGGCGTCTCCTCGCCCGCCGCGTCGAGCGGCAGCCCGACGACGAACGCCGTCGCCGAGATCTCCGACGCCTTGGCGAGCAGCGCGGTGAGCGGCGGCCGCTTTCCCGGACGGCGCTCCACGAAGCCGGCCGGCTGGGCGATCAGGCGCGATGGGTCGCTCATGGCGAGCCCGATGCGCCGATCCCCCAGGTCAATCGCGAGAATCCGTCCCGGCAGGTTCATGCTGCAAAGTAGGGAGAAGGAAGACCCCGTCGTTCTCTGTCGTTCTCTGTCGTTCTCTGTCGCACTCTTCTACACATCGCCTTCCACCATCTTCCTGAAGAACTCCGCGTTCGTCTTCGTCCGCTCCATCCGCTTGGCGAGGAACAGCACCTGCTCCTCCGGCGGCATGTCGCCCAGGAAGTGCCGAATGAGAAAGATGCGGTTCTTCTCCTCCGGTGTCAGCAGCAGCTCTTCCTTGCGGGTCCCCGATTTCTGGATGTCCACTGCCGGGAAGATGCGCCGGTTGGCGATCTCGCGGTCGAGCACCAGCTCCATGTTGCCGGTCCCCTTGAACTCCTCGAAGATCACCTCGTCCATGCGCGACCCCGTGCCCACCAGCGCCGTGGCGACGATGGTCAGCGTGCCGCCGCCGTCGATGGCCCGCGCCGCGCCGAAAAAGCGCTTCGGGCGCTCCAGCGCCTTGGCGTCCACGCCACCCGACAGCAGCTTGCCCGACATCGGAATCACCGTGTTGTGGGCGCGCGCCAGCCGGGTGATCGAGTCGAGGAGGATCACCACGTCCTGTCCGTCCTCCACCAGCCGCTTGGCGCGCTCGATCGTCATCTCCGCCACCTGCACGTGGCGCGAGGCGAGTTCGTCGAACGTGCTGGCCACCACCTCGGCCCCGGGCACGGTGGCGATGAAGTCGGTGACCTCCTCGGGGCGCTCGTCGATGAGCAGCACGATGAGCGTCACTTCGGGGTGGTTCTCCGAGATCGCCAGCGCCATCTTCTGCAGCAGGATCGTCTTGCCGGCGCGCGGCGGGGCCACGATCAGGCCGCGCTGTCCCTTGCCCAGCGGCGCGATGATGTCGACCAGCCGCATCGACAGGTCGCTGTCGGCGCGCTCGAGGCGCAGGCGGGTCTTCGGGTACGACGGCCGGAGGCTGTCGAACGGGATGCGCACCTGCGTCGAGTCGGGCGCGTGCCCGTTGATGCTCTCCACCTGGAGCAGCGCCAGGAACTTCTCCCACGGTTTCGGCGGCCGCACCCGGCCGCGCAGTGTGTCGCCCGTGCGCACGTTGAAGCGGCGAATCTGCGTCTGCGACACGTACGTGTCGACCGGCCCGGCGAGGTAGCTGTTGTCCGGGCTGCGCAGGAAGCCGTTCCCCTCCTTTACGATCTCCAGCACGCCCTCGGCGTGCAGCGCGTCGCCGCGGGCGAGCAGGGCCTGCTCGATGCGGAAGATCAGGGCGGGGCGGGCCAGCGCGGCGGCATCGACGATGCTGAGCGACTCGCCAAGGGCGAGCAGCTCGGGCAGTGGGGTGCGCCTGAGTACGGCGATGTCCACGAAGTGTCGGGTGGGGAACGGCTCCCGTCGGGAAGGCGGAGCACGGGGTTGAACAGGTCCCGAGGCGCGCGCGCCGGCGTCGCTCAGGGGAAGGGGAGGAGGTGCGCGAGGAGGGAGTCGAACCCACGACCTTCGGCTTCGGAGGCCGACGCTCTATCCAGCTGAGCTACTCGCGCGTGCCCGCTACACGGCGGGTATCCCGTAAGGTAGGGGGGGCAAGGCCCCCGAACAAGGCGCGAATCGCC
>JBBTJT010000097.1:0-6241 GCA_038059315.1 Gemmatimonadota bacterium | reverse complement strand
AACGGTGCCCTTGGCGCGGAGCTCGGCGGGCGAAAGCCCCGTGTAGCGCTTGAGCATGTTCCGGAACGCGCCGCCCGACGGAAAGTCGAGGTCCAGCGCGATGTGGTCCACGAGGCGGCCGCGGTCCTCGAGCAGCACGGCCGCGGCGAGCAGGCGACACCACCCCAGCATCTGCTGCGGCGGCAGGGTGCCGGCCAGCGAACAGCGCTCGGCGAGCGTCTTGCGGTGGAGGCCGAGCGCGCGGGCGACGCCGTCCACCGTCAGCGCCTGGTGCGAGTGCTTGAGGCCGTAGGCCACGATGGGGCGCACACGGTCGGGCGTCAGGGGAGCGATTTCCCCCCACACGTGCTCATTGCGGCACCGCGTGGCGGCCTCGATGAGCACCCGGCGCACGGTGATGGGAACGCGCCGGTCCTCCTCGAACAGCAGCGCGTGCACGCCGGTGCGCGCCACGCGCAGCAGGTCGTCGGGGTGCACGCGCATGCGCGAAGCCACGCTGATGGTGGCTACCGAGGGAAAGTCGCAGGCGACGTCCTCCAGCAATTGTCTGGTGTCGTCGCCGGACGGCACCAGCGGTTCGCAGATGACGATCTGGACGTTCCCCTGCTCGAGGACGTTCCGAGCGGCAGACAGGGCGGTAGCGCAGATGACCGGCGTTCCGGCCGGGGCGCCGCGGGAAAGCCACTCCGGGGGCTGAATTTCGTGCCCGACGAGCAAAATTGGCGAGAATTTGCGTTTCACGTTACATGGCGTGACGCGAGGTGACGTCACGGGTTAGTGGTAGGGGTGTCGAGGGCGTATTCATCCTATGTCCCATCAACCCGGAGTATCGACATGTCCCGCCAGTTCATCGCCCGCCTGCTGCTCGCCGTCACGCTCATCGGAACCATGGCCGCCTGCGGCAAGTCGCCGACAGCGCCCGACTCGCGCGCGAAGACGCACGACAGCATGCCCTGGAACTGAGCCGGGTTTGGCATCGTCAGGCCGCCTGTAGTTCGAGCATGACGCGCCGTGCGGGAGCGGAGAGCGTGACTGTCTTCTCGACGATCACGTCGCCGGCGAGCAGGGAGTCGCAGCGCCGCACGACAACGCCGAGGCCGAGTTGGAGCGCGTCTCGACGAACGGATCTGGCCAGGCGACGAGCCTTGACGGTTTCGCCGATCTGGGCGAACGCCACGGCCAGTTCGCTACGCGACTCGAGTTCGTCGACCGGGAAGTTCGCGGTGGCCGCGGTTGCGGTCAGGCGCGATGCGAACTTCGCCACCATCGCCTTCTGTCCCAGGTGTGCGGCGGCCAGCGCTCCCTTGGAGTATGCGGTCAACCGGACTCGCGGGTGGCTGGTCTTTCGCAGGGCGAGGTGCACCGCGCGCATCGCGGCCTGCGGACGCTCGGCTTGCAGCGCGATTGAGGCGAGGTTGACCATCAAGCTCCCCTCGTCGTGGAGTGACAGCGCCCCGGTGGCCAGCGCCTTCCACCCCGAGACGAGGGCTTGGCTGTGATCCCCCTCAGCCAGCGCGGCGACCATCTCGGCATGGTGCGACACCCCGATCGCCACCGGGTTTCCGCCCGACGCCGCGCGCGCCTTGACGAACCACCGGCGTCCGGCCGTGGGATCGCCCTCGAGCGTCCGGATGATCCCGCGGCCGATGAGCGCCCGTCCGCGCAGTTCCGGCAGCCGGTGCCGGCTGGCGAAGGAAAACAGGTACGTATAGAAGTTCTCGGCCGCCGGAGAGGCTCCCGAGGTGCGGCAAATGCGGGCCTGCCGGAATATGGCCACCCCCGAGCTGGCCGGGTCGACCGTGTCCCACACCCGCCGCGCGGCGGCCAGCGTCGTATACGCCAGCGTCAACGCCCCGGCCGCTTCCATCCGTTCGGCCAAGGCCAGCAGTCGCCTGGGGCGCAACGCCACGTGGGTCGCCAGCGGGGAGCCGCGTCGCACGCGCCCGGTGGCTGGCGCGGTGAGGCGCTCGACCTGCAGCGCGACCCGCAGCCATCGCGCGTCGTCGTCGCCAAAGCGCACGACGTCGGGCGTACGCTCCAGGTCGCGCCGGTACGCCGTCAGCACGTCGCAAATGAGGTCCGTGCCGTAGGGATCCACTGCCGCCGTCGTCATGGCCGGCTGAACCATCGAGAGTGAGCGAAACAAGGTCAAATTGCTCCAGGACTGGCCGGAAAAGGTCGAATTGCCTGTTACATCATGTAACATCCCGCGAAATTTCGCAAGTTTTTCGCAAAACGTTACATGGCGGGACAGTAATTTCCCGCACCCCTGCTATTATCGGGGTGCCTTCGCACGCCTGCCCGGGAAACGCCCGGTGCCCGCTGCGAGGCGTCCTTGACCCCTGACCCCGATGTCGCCGTACTCATGGGCTCCCACTGCTAGTGCCACGGACACGGTACGTATGCATGTCATGCCGCGGGGACGTTCCTTCATTGGACTCCCGGCCGCCCGAGAGGGCATCGATGCCGCGTGGCTGACCTCGGTGATCCGCGACCTGCTCGGCCGGCACGAACGCGTGCTCGTGCTCCTCGAGTCCGAACTGATGAGCTACGAGCGTGGCCCCGGCCCGCACCAGGACGTCCCAATCCATCCGCCAACCGGCACCGCCGACCCGGTGACCGAGAACACGATGACCCGCTGGCGCGAGGTCGATGTCGTCCGCCACGCGCTCCCCGTGGCCCTGCAGCCCCGCGTACAGATCGCCAGCTGGGCGCATTTCATCGACCCGACGTTCGCCGGCCTCTGGCGGCAGTTGCTGGCCGCCTCCGCGGTGGAGGGCGGGTTTCGCACCGATGTGCTGCGCCAGGGACAGGTTCGGCGCAGCTATCGGGGCGACTGGGCGGCGACCGCTCAGGCCGCGCGCGCCACGTCGCTGTGCGCCGTCGAGACGCTGGCGATGCGGCTGCGCATCGGCGAGGTCGCCGGCTACCATCACGAGTACGGCGCGTGCGGCGAAGGGTTGCTCGCCGAGCGCCTCTACGCCGGGGCGTACACGGCGGACGGACTCACGGTGGAGTCGCTGGTGGGGCAGCCGGCGCGGCGGTCGTACCGCGCGCTCTGATCGCGCGTGCGGGCTCGCGAACCCTGATCGCCCGGGCTACTTCCCCTTTTCCGTGGCGAGCAGCCCGCGGGAGACCGTGGTCGTCGACCGCCCGGTGCGTGGCTTGATCGGCGAGAATCCCTTTTCACGCTGCACCGCGTCGCGGTACAGCGTCTCGTAGTCCAGCGGTCCGACCTCCAGCCGGCGCCCCTTTTCCTTCAGGAAGATGCCGTGCACGGTGAGGCGGACGACGAGCCCCTCGACCTCACGGATGACTTCCGTGGCCGGCACCCATTCCTGCGTGGCCGGGTCGGTGTAACCGCGTTTCAGCTTCGTTGCCATGTGTCGGGGCGGGTGCGGGGTTTTCGGAACCGGAAACCTAGCGACGTGCACGGCGCGCCGTGCAGAATTGTTCACGGCCACTCGTCCCCGGGGAACACCTGTTGCGCAGACGCTCATGAACGACACCGCACGCGTGCTGCCGCTCGCCGGGCGCCGGGTGCAGCTCATGGCCACCTGCCTGTGCGATGCGTTTCATGACGACGTGGCGCGCGCGACGGTCGAGGTGCTCGAGTACCTCGGCTGCACGGTCGATTTTCCCGACGCGCAGACGTGTTGCGGCCAGCCGGCCTTCAACGCCGGCGACTGGCCGGCCTCGCGCCGGGTCGTGCGGCACACCGTGCGCGCCTTTGCCGGCACGGTTCCGGTCGTCGTCCCCAGCGGTTCCTGCACTGCGATGGTCGTTCACGGGGCGCCGCTGGCGTTTGAACATGAGCAGGACCTGCCCGACGTCGAGGCGCTGGGCCGCCGGACGTGGGAGCTGGCCGATTTCATCGTCAACGCGCTCGGCGTCAACACCTGGCCGGGCCGGTACGACGCCCGGGCCGCGTTCCACCGCTCCTGCCACAGCCGCGGCACCAACAGCAGCGAGGCCGCGGAGACGCTGCTCCGGTCGATCGCCGGGCTGACCGTCGTGCCAGTTGGCGAGGGCGAGCAGTGCTGCGGCTTCGGCGGCACGTTCTCGGTGGCATTCCCCAATATTTCCGGCGGCATGGGCACGCTGAAGCTGGAGCAGATCCGCGCGACGCACCCCGACATCGTGGTATCCGCGGACATGAGCTGCCTGATGCACCTCGGCGGGCTCGCCGCCAAGGAAGGTGCGCCATTCACTGGATTGCACTTCGCGCAGGTGCTGCGCGACTCACTCAGGCAAAGCGGGTTGCTCTAGCACGCCATGGCCACCCAGCCCATCGACCAGTATGCCAGGCTCCTCCGGCGCGAGACGAAGGCGGCGGTGCACGACGGCTCAAAGCAGGGCCACGAGAAGCGCACCCAGGTGCTGTTCGACCGTTTCCCCAACGCCAACGCTCTTCGCCGGATTGCCGGGGAGATCAAGCAGCACGTCGTGGAGAACCTCGACACCTACCTGCCGCAGGTCGAGGCCAGGCTCCAGGCGAACGGCGTGACCGTCCACTGGGCGGCGACGGCCCACGCGGCCAACGCCGCCGTGCTGACCATCATGCGACGCCACGGCGCGACGAAGATCGTGAAGTCCAAGACGATGGTCTCTGAGGAGACGGGGCTCGGGGGTTTCCTCGAGCAGCATGGCGTGGAATGCGTGGAGACCGACCTCGGCGAGTTCATCGTCCAGATCGACCACGACCAGCCGTCGCACATCGTCAAGCCGATCATCCACAAGAACCGGCGCCAGATCGCCGCGTCCTTCGAAAAGCACGGACTCGGCGCCTATGACGACGATCCGGAGACCATCACGCGCCGGGCCCGCCACCACCTGCGCGGAAAATACCTCGCGGCCGACGTCGGCCTGACCGGCGCGAACTTCGTGAGTGCCGAGAGCGGCCGGCTGGTTATCGTGACCAATGAAGGCAACTCGCGCTTCTGTCTCGCGGCGACGAGGGTCCATATCGCAATGGTCGGCATCGAGAAGATCGTGCCGCGCGATCGCGACCTCGGGCTCTTCCTCAACCTGCTGGCCCGCAGCGCCACCGGGCAGCAACTGACGGTGTACACCGAGTTCATCTCGGGACCCAGGTCGCCCGCGCAGCCCGACGGCCCGAAGGAGATGCATGTCATCTTCGTGGACAACGGGCGCACCGACGTGCTGGCCTCGGACTGCCGTGACATCCTCCGCTGCATTCGCTGTGGTGCGTGCCTCAACGTCTGTCCGGTGTATCGGCAGGTCAGTGGACATGCCTACCGCAGTGTGTATCCCGGCCCGGTGGGGGCGGTGCTCACGCCGCTGCTGGCCGGTGAGAAGTTCGCCGAGTTCGCCGACCTGCCCAGAGCCTCGACCCTGTGTGGCGCCTGCACGGAGGTCTGTCCCGTCGACATCCCCATTCCCGACCTGCTGCTGCGCCTGCGCGACAAGGCCAGGCGGGAAGGCGTGCCCTCGCCGGGCACTCCGCCGATGGGCGCGTGGGCGCGGTTGGCCTCGCACCCGGCGGCGTGGAAGGCCGCGTTGTTTGGTGGCGCGCTGATCAACCATGTGCCGGCCAGGCTGCTGCCGGTGCCGGCACTGCGGGCGTGGGCCGAGACGCACACGCTTCCCGAGTGGCGTGGCGGCGAATTCCGCTCCTGGCTGAAACACCGTCCCGCAAGATGATCACCGATCGCGACTCCATTCTTGAGCGCGTGCGCAGCGCGCTCGCACCGCTGCCGCGGCGCGCGGCCATGCCCGAGTGGGAAGCAGAGCTGGTTCTGGCGCGCCGCTCAGGCGACGCCGTGGAAGCGTGGACGCTCTTCGCCGAGCGATTGCGCAGCGTGAATGGCACGCCGCTGGGTGCGGTCGCCGACCTCGTGGCGCTGCTGGAACAGAACGACTGGCGGCACGGCTACTGCGATCCCGTGCTCTGGCCGCGGCTCGCGCCGGCATTCCCGGCGACGATCACCGTCGAGACGGTGTTCGATCGCACGAGGGTTGATGATTATCAGTTCGGCATCACCTGCGTGTCGGCGGCCATCGCCGAGACCGGCACGGTCGTCCTGACCGACACTGGTACGTCGAGCCGGCTTGCCGCGGTGGCACCGTGGGTGCACGTGGCGGTGATTGCCCGAGAGCAAATTGTTCTCGACTTGCCACAGGCTGTGGCGGCGCTGAGCGACGATCCGAACGTCATCTGGTGCACGGGCCCGTCGAAGACCGCCGACGTCGAGGGCATTCTCATCGAGGGTGTGCACGG
>JBBTJT010000096.1:28345-31200 GCA_038059315.1 Gemmatimonadota bacterium | reverse complement strand
AGGAAGCCGATCATGATGCCGGAGTAGGCCATCACGTTGTAGCCGAACAGCGGCTTGCGGCTGTGCGTCGGGAGCACCTCCGACACGAGGCCGAACGCCGGCAGGATGAGGATGTAGACCTCGGGGTGGCCGAAGACCCAGAACAGGTGCTGCCAGAGCAGCGGATCGCCGCCGGCCTGCGCCTCGTAGAAATTCGTGCCGAAGAAGCGGTCGAACTGGAGGAAGAACAGCGCTGCCGTGATGACCGGGAAGGCGAGGATCACCAGGAACTGCACCACGAACGACATCCACGTGAACATCGGCATGCGCATGAGCGTCATGCCCGGCGCGCGCAGGTTGATGATCGTCGTGATGAAGTTGAACGCCGCGGCCAGCGACGAGATGCCGAGGATCTGCAGGCCGAGGACCCAGAAGTCCATGTTGAAGCCGCCGCCGTACGTCGGGCCGGAGAGCGGGGCGTAGCCGAACCAGCCGCCGTTGGGGGCGATGCCGAAGAAGATCGGCAGCGTGATGAACAGGCCGCCCAGCGCGAAAATCCAGTACGAGAAGGCGTTGAGTCGCGGGAAGGCGACATCGCGCGCGCCGATCTGCAGCGGAATGAGGTAATTGAAGAACGCCGCCGAGAGCGGCATGACGACGAGGAACACCATCGTCGTGCCGTGCATCGTGAACAGCTGGTTGTACAACTCGGCCGACACGACGCTCAGGTTCGGCTTGGCCAGCTGGGTGCGGATCAGCACCGCCTCGAGGCCGCCCACCAGCAGGTAGAACAGGGCGGTGTAGAGGTACAGGATGCCGATCTTCTTGTGGTCGACGGTGGTCAGCCAGCTCCAGAGGCCGGTCTGCTCCGGCGGCTGCGACGCGCTGGACGCGTGCGCCGGGGTGGCGGCAGTGAGTGCCATGAGTGCGGTTTCTCCGGGGCTACTTGAGGGACAGCAGGTAGGCCACGACGTCAGCGATCTGCCTGTCGTCGAGTCCACCGGCCGAGACTTTCTGCTTGATGAGCGCGCTGTATTCGCCGGTGCCGAAGGTCGGCATGAGGCTTCCCGGCTTCATCGCGGGCGAGTTCTTGATCCACAGGGCCAGCGCCCTGGGCTGGGTGCGGAACAGCCCGGCGGCGAACGTGTGGCGCGTGCCGAAATGCGTGAGGTTCGGTCCCTTCGCCTGGTCGTCGGTGACGAACTGCGTCTCACCCTTGATGTTGTGGCAGGTGAGGCACGGCGCCTTGGCGAGGTTGGTGACGATCTCGCGCCCGGCCTTCGGATCGCCGCCGGCGAGCAGCGTCTCGTCGAACTTCGTGGCCGGGAGTGGCGTCGACGGCAGCGTGAAGGCCGGCAGCTTCTCGAGCGGGAAGACCCACACTTCGGGTGCAGGGGCGGAGGCAGGGGTAATGGCAGGCATCCCGGGCATACCGGCCATCTTCACCGGCGCCGGCGTGGCGCCCCTGGCCGCCGTATCGGAGGCGATCTTCGATGCCGGCGAGCCGGCGCCGAGCGTCTTCTGGTGTGCCACCCACTTCTCGAATTCCGCGGGGGTCACCGTGAAGGCGCGGAAGCGCATGTTGGCGTGGCTCAATCCGCAGTATTCCACGCAGGCGCCGTTCCAGGCGCTCGACGTCATGTCTTCCTTTGGAGTGAACCAGAGGTAGTTGACGCGGTTGGCAATCAGGTCGCGCTTGCCGCCCATCTGGGGAATCCAGAACGAGTGCAGCACGTCGCGCGTGCGCAGCGAGAAGTTGGCCGGCCGGCCGATCGGCATGTACAGCTCATTGGCCGTCACGATGCCGTACTGGGGATAGCGGAACTCCCACCACCACTGATGCCCGATCACCTCGATCTGCACCGCATTGTCGGGCGCCTTCCGCTGCGTCTGGAAGATCGTCTTGACCGTCGGCACCGCGATGAAGACGAGGATCAGCGCCGGGATGGCGGTCCAGGTGATCTCGAGTGCGGCATTGCCCGTGACCTGGCGCGGTTCGGGCCCGCCCTCGCGCCGGCGGAAGCGGAAGATCGTGTAGACGAGGAGCACCTCGACCACCACGAACACGATCGTGCCGAGCAGCAGCATGCGATCCCACAGGAAGACAGCAAGCGAGTTGAACTCGGTGTGCTGGCTGAAGGTGGAGTTCGGGTAGTCTCCACCACACGCGGAGAGCGCCAGCAGGACGACGGCCAGTGCGGCGATCGTTGGCAACCGGCGCGGATGCAGCTTGGGCATCAGCAATGACGTTGGGAGGTGAGGGGCCCGGTGCCCGGCCGGCCGAAGCCGGCGGGAACGGAAAAACCGACGAAAGGTAGTCGCTCTCGTCGGGTGATTCAAGCACTCCTGCGTGGGGAAATGTCCTACAGCACTCTCCGGGTTTGGCAATTACCGGTCGGGAAGGCGCCCGGCGTCACTCGGGAGCGATCTCGATGACGACGCCGTGGTCCTTCTTGACCTTGCTCTGGGCCATTTCAACGGCCGTCCGGAGCTGGGCCACGTGCTCGCGGTACGAGCGGACCTTCAGCTTGTCACCGCCGCCGCGTCCGCCCACGAGGAGCATGGTCGACACCTGATCGGCGATCATGCCGAACTGCCCCTTGAGTTGCCCGACCAGGGGGGCCGCCATGCGCTTGAGCTGCTGCGGCATGACCCCCAGCGGCCGCTGGTTCTGCACCTCCATCGCCATGCGCTCGACCATCCCGTGGATGCTCTGGAGGGCGACCAGCGACTCCTCCAGGGTCTTCATCTTGGAGGCGCCTGCACCGTCGAGCTTGATGGCGGCCATGGGGGAGAGTGCGACAGAGTGGGACAGAATGAGACAGAGTACGACAGATAATAGCACAAGACGAGCGGCGCCGTCTCTGTCGTACTCT
>JBBTJT010000096.1:11012-28245 GCA_038059315.1 Gemmatimonadota bacterium | reverse complement strand
ACAGAGTACGACAGATAATAGCACAAGACGAGCGGCGCCGTCTCTGTCGTACTCTCGCTACACCATCTTCCTCGGATCCAGCGCCTCATCCAGCTGCTCGCGCGTCAGCAGCTTCCGCTCCAGCACCAGTTCGTAGACGCCGCGTCCGGTGTCCAGCGCCTCCTTAGCCACCGACGTGCACACCTCGTAGCCAAGCACGGGAACCAGCGCCGTCACGATCCCCACCGAGCGCTGCACGAAGTCCCGCAGCCGGTCGGGGTTGGCCGTGATCCCCACCACGCACCGCGTGCGCAGGATCTGCACGGCCGCCGTGAGCGTCCGGATGTTCTGCAGCAGGCGGAACGCGATGATGGGCTCGAAGACGTTCAGCTGCAGCTGCCCGCCCTCGGCGGCCATCGTCACCGTCATGTCGCCGCCGACGACGTCGAAGCAGACCTGGTTCACCGCCTCGGGAATCACCGGGTTCACCTTGCCGGGCATGATGCTCGAGCCGGGTTGCATCGGCGGCAGGTTGATCTCGCCGAATCCGGTGCGCGGCCCCGACGAGAGGAGCCGCAGGTCGTTGCAGACCTTGCTGAGCTTCACCGCGCAGCGCTTGAGCACGCCCGACAGCTGCACGAACGCGCCGGTGTCGGACGTCGCCTCGACGAGATCGGGCGCGGTGATCAGCGACAGGCCGGTGATCCTGCTGAGGTGCGCCCGCACCGCCTCGGGATACCCGGCCGGCGCGTTGAGCCGCGTGCCGATGGCCGTGGCTCCCATGTTGATCTCGCGAATCAGCGCCTGCGCCTCGCCCAGGCGCTCTATGTCCTCGGCGATGGTGTGCCCAAACGCCGAGAACTCCTGTCCCAGCGTCATCGGGACGGCGTCCTGCAACTGCGTGCGTCCCATCTTCAGGAGTTGCCCAAACTCCTCCCCCTTCACCAGGAGCGAGGCGACGAGCTCGCCCATGGCGTCACGCAGGCCGTTGATGCTGGCGTGCAGGGCGAGCTTCACGGCCGTCGGGTAGACGTCGTTGGTGCTCTGCGACCGGTTGACGTGGTTGTTGGGGTGGCAGTGGTCGTAGTCGCCGCGCTTCTTGCCGAGCAACTCGAGCCCGCGGTTGGCGAGGACCTCGTTGGCGTTCATGTTGGTCGAGGTCCCGGCGCCGCCCTGGATCATGTCCACCAGAAAATGCTCGTGGTGGCGACCCGCCTGCACCTCGCGCGACGCCTTGACGATGGCGTCGGTGACGTCGGCCTCGAGCAGCCCGAGGTCGCGGTTGGCGTGGGCGGCGGCTTCCTTGACCTGGGCGAGCGCGACGACGAGCGCCGGGAACTCGCGCAGCGGGACGCCGGTGATGGGAAAGTTCTCGAGCGCGCGCAGGGTCTGCACGCCGTACAACGCGGCCTCGCTGACCTCGCGTTCGCCGAGCAGGTCGTGTTCCCGGCGCGTGGTCCCGCTGCCGAAGCCCATGGCGCGGCCGTGGCCGACCAGGGTGGCCGAGGTGTTCTTGAGGCGCTGGGCGATGGCCCGCGCCGCCTTGCCGAGCAGCGCCGCGTGCAGTTGCGGCGTGTCCTTGAGCACCGGCGCCAGCTCCTTCATCCGGAAGAGCACCACCTCGGTGGCCTCGAGCGCGCGCGCCGTGGTGCCGTGGTGCGTTTCGTCGAGCAGGATGCCCTCGCCGAGTACTTCGCCGGTGCCGTGCGTGGCCAGCCGCGTGACGATGCCGCCGTCCGCCTGGTCGATGGCAACGCTGCCCGACAGGATGACCGCAAAGAACGAGCGGGGAGCGCCGGCCGTGAACAGCGTCTCCCCCGCGGCGAATTTCGCGGGGGCTCCGATCCTGGCGAGTTTCCAGAGAAGGGTATCGGCGAAGCCCGCGAAGAACGGGACTTCGGACAGGTGGTCTTGAAGGGACATTTGACGGAGGAACCCGATTTCAGATTCGGAACGCGGATTCGGAAGGCGGATTCCGAATGCGGATGACGATTTGCGACTGCTTGAATTGACGAAGGGGGCGGCACGGGGGGAAGGGCGAGCGCCACCCGGCGACGTCCGCGCGGCCCCGGCTGCCCTGCGGTCCGGATCGTGACTTTCATGTCACACTCCGCACCAGTTCCGTGACATCCGTGGTGCGGTGCCGATTGCGCGCGTATCTACCCGAGATGAAGAGTGGACTGCTGACGTGGCCCGCGTCGTTCGGTGCCCGACGTGATCGAACCTTTCGTGCGAGCGTCAACCGTGGCGCGCGAGCGCCCGGGGCCCTCACGGTCGCCGACGTCACCGAGTTCTACGGCGACACCAGCGGCGGCATCAGGACCTACCTGCAGGAAAAGGCGAGGTACGTCGGGGCGCATCCCAACCTGCGGCAGATCCTGCTGGTGCCGGGCGCCGAGGACCGCATCGTCGACGCGCCAGGGTCGCGTCGATACGAACTGCGGGGCCCGCGCGTGCCGGGCCAGCCACCCTACCGGTTCATGCTTGCGGTGCAGTCGAGCCGACGGATCCTGCGCAGCGAACAGCCGGACGTGATCGAGGTGGGAAGCCCGGGACTGGTGCCGTGGCTCACCGGGATTGCCGCGCGCGGCCTGAACGTGCCGCGGATCTACGTGCACCACAGTCACTTCCCGCGCATCATCGTTCCGCTGGGGGAGCAGGCATCGGCGTCGGGGCGCTTGGTGCACGCCCTCCTGAACCGTTATGCCCGCTGGATCGACCGCCTGTGCGACGTTACCGTGGCGTGCAGCGCGTTCGCCGAGCGCGAACTTCGAGCTGCCGGCGTCTCGCGAATCGTGCGCATTCCACTCGGCGTCGACCTCGACGTCTTTCACCCGCGCCGGCGCGCCGCATGGCATGGCGAGCGGTCACAACGGCGCCTGCCTGACGGCCCGGTGGCGGCGTTCGTCGGACGATTTTCCGTGGACAAGCAGGTCGAACTGGTTGTGGATGCCTGGCCCGACGTCTACGCGCGCACCGGTGCACACCTGGTACTCATGGGAGACGGGCCGCTGCGAGCGCGCCTCGAGGCGAGACTCGGCGGCACCCGCTGGGGCCACCTGCTGCCGTTCGAACACGACCGCGCCCGGCTTGCCGACTTCTACGCGAGCGTTGACATCGTCATCGCCCCGAGCGCCGTGGAGACCTTCGGGCTCTCGGCGCTCGAGGCGATGTCCGCGGGGACGCCGGTGCTGGCGGCGCGTGGCAGCGGGGCGGGCGAACTGGCGGAAGACTCGGGCGGCGGCGCGGTCTTCACGCCTGGCGACTCGCGCTCGCTCGCCGAATCGGCGGTGGCGCTCTTCGGCCGTGACCTCGCGACACTCGGCCAGCTGGGCCGCGCGCAGGCGGAGCGCCACCACGCCTGGGATGATGTCTTCGGCAGGATGGTGGCGCTGTATCGCGAGCTCATCGAGGCGCGCGCGTGAAGCTGCTGGTGGCCATCCATGACGTGACGCCGGTGTGGGATGATGCCCTGCGGGAGCTGTGGGCCGGTTGCCTGGCGGCGGACGCCACGCCGGCGCTCTTCGTGGTGCCAAACTGGCACGGTCGCTCACCGCTGCAGTCGAGCCCCGCTTTCGTGCGGTGGCTGCGGGAGTGCGAGGATCGCGGCGCCGAGATCTTCCTGCACGGCTTTCGACATGACGAGGTGGGTAGCCGGCGGAGCGTGCGGGAGCAGCTGGCGGCATTCGGGCGGACGGCAGGAGAGGCGGAATTCCTGTCGGTTTCGCGCGCGGAGGGAGCGGCACGGATGGAAGTCGGCGCGGCGCTGTTGCGGCAGGTGGGCCTCACGCCGGTCGGCTTCGTGCCGCCTGCCTGGCTGGCCAAGCCGTGGGTCCAGGGAGTCGCGGTGGCCCAGGGCCTGCACCTCTCCGAGAACGACGTCGGCATCCGGTGGGACGAGACCTCCCGGACGACCCCGGTCAGGGGTGGCTCGCGGACTCTGCGAGCGCCGGCGGTGCGATGGAGTGCCCGCAGCGGCTGGCGCGCGCGGCTCAGCGAGTCGGTGGCGCTGGCCAGACGAGGCATGCATGCCGCGAGCCCGATGGTGCGCGTGGCACTCCACCCGCGCGACCTGACGCACCAGTCCACGCGGCGGTCGGTGGATGCCGCGTTGCGCTGGTGGACGGTGCGCCGTGAGGCGACGAGCTACGGGGCGGCGGTTGGACGGTCCGGGTAGCGGCGGGTTCGGTTTGAGGAATCGCATTCCGGAATCCCGAATCCGGAATCAGATTCTACGGCGTCTCCCACCCGACTCCGATGCTCAACCGCCGCGACTTCCTGGAACGCTCCGCCCTGCTGTCGGCCCTTGGCTTCCTGCCGCGCGCGCTCAGCGCGGAGGAGTACGAGCGCGACGTGGCGCGCGCCGTCGTCCCCACGACGTTTCGCGGCCGTCCGTGCGTGGTTGCCAGCTCCAACGGCATCAAGGGGGTGCAGCTGGCCTACGACCGGATATTGGCCGGCAACGACGCGCTCGACGCCATCATTGCCGGCGTGAACCTCGTGGAGCTCGATCCCAACGACCAGTCGGTGGGGCTTGGCGGGCTCCCCAACGAGGACGGCGTGGTGCAGCTCGACGCGAGCTGCATGCACGGGCCGACGCGCCGGGCGGGCGCGGTGGGCTGCCTCGAGCAGATCGCCACGCCGTCGCTGGTGGCCAAGGCGGTCATGGACTACACCACGCACGTGCTGCTGGTCGGCGAGGGCGCGAGGAAGTTCGCGCTGGCGATGGGCTTCAAGCCGCAGGACCTGCTCACCGAGAAGAGCCGGCAGGACTGGATGCGCTGGAAGTCGCGCCAGAACAGGAATGACAACTGGCTCGACCACGACGACGACGTGAAGATCAACTGGACGCACGGCACCATCAACATGAATGCCGTGAACGCCTCCGGGGACGTGAGTTCGGTGACGACCACCAGCGGCCTGGCGTGGAAGCTCAACGGGCGGCTCGGGGATTCGCCGATACACGGCGCGGGCCAGTACACCGACAACGACGTTGGCGCCGCCGGGGCGACCGGGCTGGGCGAGCTGAACATCAAGACGTGCGGCGGCTTCCTGACGGTGGAGTTCATGCGCCAGGGACTGGCCCCGCAGCAGGCGGCGCTCCGGACGCTCGAGCGCATGGTGCACATGACCGAGAAGCGGCTGCTCGACGACAAGGGACGTCCGCGGTACGACATGCAGTTCTACGCGGTCACCAGGGACGGGCGCTACGGCGGCGTGTCGATGTACGAGGGACCGTCGTTCGCGGTATGCGACGAGAAGGGGGCGCGGCTCGAGCGGTGCGCGTTCCTGTTCAAGGGCAGCGAGCGGCCGCGCTAGCATGGGCGATACTCGCGACGACATCGGCACCGCCGGCCGGCGCATCCTGACGCCGCTTGCGGTGCTCCTCGTGATGTACCTGTCGGGCATCGTGGGCTACAAGCTGATCGGCGGGCGCGGACACAGCTGGCTGGACGCGCTGTACATGACGACGATCACGCTGACCACCACGGGATATCGCGAGGTCATCGACATCTCGGAGCATCCATCGGCGATGATCTTCACCATCGTGCTGCTGCTCTTTGGCGCGACGGCGGTGGTGATGACCGGTTCGATGATCACGGCCTACGTGATCGAGGGGGACCTGACGGCGGCTTTTCGGAGGGGGCGGATGCAGAAGCGCGTGGATGCGATGCGTGCCCACACCATCGTGTGTGGCGCAGGGCAGACCGGGACGGCGGTGGTGCGCGAACTCGTGGCGATCGGCCGCGCGTGCGTGGCCATCGAGGGCAATGCGGAACGGGCGGCGGTCTTTGAACGCCTCTTCCCCAACGTGCTCGTGCTGGTGGGCGACTGCACCGATGACGACGTGCTGACGAAGGCGGGCATCGTCCATGCGTCGGGCGTCGTGGTGTGCACGGATGACGACAAGGTGGCGCTGGTGACGACAGTGCTGGCACGGCAGATGGCGCCCAAGGCGCGGCTGGTGGCCCGCGCGGCCGACGACAAGGCCGCGCAGCGCCTCCGGCAGAGCGGTGCCGACGCGACCGTCTCGCCCGGCAACATTGGCGGCATGCGCATGGCCAGCGAGTTGCTTCGGCCCAGCGTGGTGACGTTCCTCGACCAGATGCTGCGCGAAGAGCACCGCAACCTGCGCATCGAGGAGGTGCGCGTGGAGCAGGGGAGCCCCTTCGACGGGACCGTGGTGGAGTCGCTCCGCCTGCACGAGTACGGCACCGAGCTGCTGCTGCTCGCCATGCGCACGCGCGACGGGAACTACCTGTTCAACCCGCCCGCGGCGACGGACGTGAACGGCGGCTGCCACCTGATCGTGATGGGCGATCCCGCGTCGGTGCTGCGGCTCCAGGAGGCGGGGACGGCGGAACGCTGATGCCGGCCGTGGGAGCGAAGGGACGCTGAGCCCGCCCCACTCCCGGACGCGCCGTCACGTCACGGGTTCGTCCTGAACGCGCTGGCCGCGTGGTCGAGCCGCTCAGCAGCCCGTGAGAGCTCGGCGGCGGCGGCGGCGATCTCTTCCGTGCTGGCGCTCTGCTGCTGACTGGCGGCGGCGACATCGTGCATGGCGTGCACGAATCCCTGCGTGCCGGTGTTCAGCGCGGCCAGCCGCTGCTGCAGTTCGCCGACGAGCTGATCGCCCGAGGTGGCCGACGCGGCCATGGCCTCGGTCCACTCGTCGGCTTCCTGCACGGCCGCCTCCACCTGCGTGAACGACTGGCGCCCGTGCTCGGTGGCCTCGCGCACCGCCTGCACGCGATCCAGTGCGCGAGCGCTCGCGCTGCGGGCGTCTTCCATGCGGGTGAGGATGCCCTGAATGAGCCCCCCGGTCTGCTCGGCGGCGTCCGAGACATTCGCCGCCAGGCGACGGACTTCATTGGCCACCACGGCGAACCCCTCGCCCTGCTCACCGGCGCGCGCGGCTTCCATGGCGGCGTTGAGGGCCAGCAGCTTCGATTGGCGGGCGATCTTCTGCACGAGTGTCACGAAAGCGCGGATCTCGTCGGCGGCAGCGCCCACGGCCGCCACCGCCTGCGCGCTGGCCTGCACATCCTCGGTGAGCGCGCCGAGGCGGCGGCCGCTCTCGTCGAGGCGCAGGTGGTTGTCGTTGGCCAGCGCCTTGAGCCGGCGGTTGCGCTCCAGCCCATCGCGCGCGCCGGTGGCCAGGTGGCGGGCCACCTCGCCCAGTCGGGCCGTGTCGTTGGCGAGCACTCCGATGGAGTCGGCCATCTCGACGGCCTGCTGGGTGAGCGTGCTGGCGGTCAGGGCGATGCCCGAGGCCGCCTGGGCAAGATGCTCGGTGCCGCCCGTGATCTCGTTGGCGAAGGTGGTCGTCTCGGTGGTCGAAGCCCGGATGAGTGTCGCCAGTCGCGAAATCTCGGCCGTCATGGCCTCCATGGCACGGCCGAGGCGCCCAACCTCGCCGCCCTGTGTGGCCGCCGCCGGGCGCTTGGTGAGGTCGCCGCCAGCCACCGCCTCGGCGACGTCGGCCAGCGCGGCGTTCTGACGACCGATCACCGGAGAGACGTAGTAGCGGAACCCAAAGCCGCAGACGAAGACGGACAGGAACAGCGATGGGCCGATGACCATCCACCAGTTGTCGCCCCGGAGGAGCCCGATGAGGGTATCCCAGCTGAGCCAGACGAGGATGACGAGCCCGGTGAACGCGCTCCAGGTGGCCCACTCGGCGATCCGGTCGTAGATGTGCGCCTGTTGCCGCGCCGGCGCGGGGCGCGTCGCGCTTGTCCCGCGCTCGGCGGTGGCTAGATTGCTCCGTTCCCCTTGGCTCACGATATGTCCTCACGCCAGGGTGCGGCCCCGCGGGGCTCAGGCACCTGATTACGACACCGATGACCGCTCCCGAAATGCCCGGCCGGCCCGAAGAGACCGTGGGATACGATCCGACCGCCGTTGAGGCCAAGTGGCGCGAGCGCTGGGTGGAGCGCGGCACCAATGCGACCGACCTCAACGGTGAGCGGCCCTACTACCAGCTGATGATGTTTCCCTATCCGTCGGCGGAAGGGCTGCACATCGGGAATCTCTACGCCTTCACGGGAAATGATATCCACGGGCGCTTCCAACGGCTACAGGGGCACACCGTGCTCCAGCCGCTGGGCTACGACGCGTTCGGCATCCACTCGGAGAACTTCGCCCTGAAGGTGGGCGTGCACCCGATGGAACTGATCCCGCGCAACGTCGCGAACTTCCGGCGCCAGCTGGACCGCGCGGGGCTGATGGTCGACTGGAACCGCTCGGTCGACACCACCGATCCGGCGTACTACAAGTGGACGCAGTGGGTCTTCCTGAAGCTCCTCGAGCGCGGGTTGGCCTACAAGAAGCAGGCGGCCGTGAACTGGTGCCCGTCGTGCAAGACCGTCCTGGCCAACGAGCAGGTCGAGGGCGGGCTGTGCGAGCGCTGCAAGACGCCGGTGGAACTGCGGTCGCTGGAGCAGTGGTTCTTCCGCATCACCGGCTACGCCGAACGCCTGCTCGGGAACCTCGACACGATCGACTGGTCGGAAAGCACCAGGATGGCGCAGCGCAACTGGCTGGGCCGGAGCGAGGGATCGGAGCTGCGATTCCGCGTGCTCGATCCGCTGACCGATGCCGGCAGCGCCGGCGTGATGGTGTCGCAGGAAGTCACCAGCGGCGCGGTGGTCATTCCGGTGTTCACGACGCGTCCCGACACGATCTTCGGCGCCACCTACATGGTGCTGGCGCCGGAGCACCCGTCGCTGGAGCGGATCACGTCGGCCGACCAGCGGGCCGACGTCGAGGCGTACCGCGACGCGACCCGCCGGCAGGACATCGTGTCGCGCAAGGTCAACAAGGAGAAGACGGGCGTCTTCACCGGCTCGTACGCGGTGAACCCGGCCAGCGGCGAGATGATCCCCGTGTGGACGGCCGACTACGTGCTGATGGAGTACGGCACCGGCGCGATCATGGCGGTGCCCGGGCACGACGAGCGCGACTTCGAGTTCGCCACGCAGTTCGGCCTCCCCATCGTGCGCGTCGTCGCCGCCCCCCACGAAGGGCCCCACACGCCGCTGGCCGCCGCGTACACCGACGACGCCGACGGCCGGCTGGTGAACAGCGAGCACTTCGACGGCCTGCCGGTTGCCGACGCCAAGCAGCGCGTGACGGAGTGGCTGACCAGGCGCGGCGCAGCCAAGGGGGTGACGACCTTCCGCCTGCGCGACTGGTGCATCTCCCGCCAGCGCTACTGGGGGCCACCGATCCCGGTGATCTACTGCGACGCCTGTGGCACGGTGCCGGTGCCGGTGAAGGACCTGCCGGTGCTGCTGCCGCACATCACCGATTACAAGCCCGATGACTCGGGCGTGTCGCCGCTGGCCCGCTACGAAGAGTGGTATCACGTGCCCTGCCCGACGTGCGGCCAGCCGGCGCGCCGCGAGACCGACGTGAGCGACACCTTCCTGGACAGCGCGTGGTACTTCCTGCGCTACCCGAGCGTGCCGCGCGACGACGTGCCGTTCGATGCCGAGCTGACCCGGCGCTGGCTGCCGGTGTCGATCTACATCGGCGGCAACGAGCACGCGGTGCTGCACCTGTTGTATGCGCGCTTCATCAACATGGTGATGCACGACGCCGGGTTGGTGCCGACGGAGGAACCGTTCGCGAAGTTCCGCGCGCACGGGCTCATCATCCGCGACGGCCACAAGATGTCGAAGTCGCGCGGCAACGTGGTGATCCCCGACGCCTACATGGATGACTGGGGTGCCGACACGCTGCGCACGTACCTGATGTTCATCGGGCCGTTCGAGGAAGGGGGCGACTTCCGCGACCAGTCGATCAGCGGCGTGCGCCGCTTCCTCGACCGGCTCTTCGCCAGCGTGCGCGATGCCAAGGGCGACGGTGCGCCGGATGCGCTGGTGATGCGCAAGCTGCACCAGACCATCCGCAAGGTGGGCGGCGACCTCGCGGCCCTGAGCTACAACACGGCGATCGCCGCGATGATGGAGTACATGAACGTGCTGCGCCGCGGCGAGCGCGCGCCGCACCTGGCCGAGGTCACGCCGCTGGTGCTGCTGGCGGCGCCGTTTGCGCCGCACATCGCCGAGGAACTCTGGGAAATGCTCGGCCACTCGACCAGCATCTTCGATGCGCGCTGGCCCGAGGTGGACGAATCGCTGGTGCGCGACGACCGCTTCGAGCTGGTGGTGCAGGTGAACGGCAAGACGCGCGGGAAGCTGAGCCTGCCGAACGCGGTCACGCAGGACGCGGCGGTGGCGGCGGTGCAGGCGGATGCGGCGCTGTCGAGGTTCATCACCGGCGCGCCGAAGAAAGTGATCTTCGTGCCGGGGCGGTTGCTGAACATCGTCGTCTGACGGCAACTGCTCACCACGAAGCCTCGAAGGACACGAAGGGGCGCGAAGTACGACTTGGGGGGAACTGCAGCGACGAGCGCAGTTTCCCTCCTTGTGCTTCGTGCCACCATCGTGCCCTCAAGAGCCGTCCTCTTTTCACATCCCCCGCACGAATCGCCGTAGCGGACCGGAGTGTTCTCGCTGAGATTCTGGGCATGAGCGAATTGGCAGACCAGATGAAGGAATTCGTGCGGTACTGGGAGTCCCTCGAAGGTGATGAGAAGGGGGAGGCCCAGGTGTACTGCGATCGCCTGTTCAAGGCGTTCGGCCACGCCGGCTACAAAGAGGCGGGCGCAATACTTGAACACCGAGTGAAAGGAAAGGGTGCGGCAGGTTCGACGACTTATGCCGACCTTGTCTGGAAGCCCCGGGTGCTGATGGAGATGAAGAAACGGGGCGAGAGGCTCCAGCTGCACTTTCGTCAGGCCTTCGATTATTGGGTGCACCTGGTACCCGACCGACCACGGTACGTGGTGCTCTGCAACTTCGATGAATTCTGGATCTACGATTTCGACAAGCAGATCGACCAGCCCGTGGACGTCGTGGCGACGCGTGACCTCCCCAAGCGCTACCTGGCGCTGAGCTTCCTCTTCCCGGAGGAACGTGAACCGCTGTTCGGCAACGACCGGGAAGCGGTCACTCGTGAGGCCGCAGCGGAAGTCGCCGAGGTATTCCGGTCTCTGGTCAATCGAGGCACCGACCGCGGCCAAGCCCAGCGTTTCGTGCTGCAGACCGTTGTGGCGATGTTCGCCGAGGATGTGGACCTCATGCCGCGAGGGGTCATTTCGCGACTGACCAAGGCCTGCTTCGAGGGCGAGAGCAGCTTCGACCTGTTCGGCGGACTCTTCCGCCAGATGAACTCGGTCAAGCCGGCGCCCGCCGGGCGATACCAGGGCGTGCCGTACTTCAACGGTGGGTTGTTTGCCAGCGCCGAGGCATTGGATCTCAACGTGATCGAGTTGAAGTCCATCGCTGACGCTGCGGCGATGGATTGGTCGCGAGTGAATCCGGCGATCTTCGGCACGCTGTTCCAGGCGTCCATGGACGCGGGGCGACGGCACGCCCTCGGCGCACATTTCACGGCTGAGCGCGACATCATGAAGGTGATCGGCCCCACCATTTCAAAACCGTGGGAGCAGCGCATCAACGCGACGAAGAACAAGGGCGAGCTTCTTGCCCTTCGTCGGGATCTGCTCGAATTCCGGGTGCTCGATCCAGCATGCGGCAGCGGCAACTTCCTGTATGTCGCGTACCGCGAGCTGGTGCGTCTCGAGATACTGCTGCTGGCCCGGCTTCGCCATCTCGTAACCGCCACCGAGTTCACGAAGCAGGTTCGGACGCTGTCGCTCATCAGTCCGCGTCAGTTTCACGGCTTGGACATCGATCCGTTTGCCGTGGAACTTGCCAAGGTCACGCTGCTCTTCGGCAAGAAGCTGGCGTTGGACGAGGCGATGGAGGCGCTGGACCGGGAGCAGATGGACCTGGACTTGCAGGGCGACCACGTGTTGCCGCTGGAAAACCTCGACGAGAATTGCGTTGCCACCGATGCGTTGTTCGCCGACTGGCCGGCAGTGCATGCCATAGTGGGCAACCCGCCGTACCAGAGCAAGAACAAGATGCAGGAGGAGTACGGCCGGGCGTACGTCAACAAGGTTCGGGCGAGGTACCCGGGAGTTCCCGGCCGGGCCGACTACTGCGTCTACTGGTTCCGGCGGGCCCACGACGAGCTTCCGCTCGGCGGTCGGGCGGGGCTGGTGGGGACAAACACCATCCGGCAGAACTACAGCCGTGAGGGTGGACTCGACCACATCGTCGCGACTGGCGGCACGATAACGGATGCCGTCTCCACGCAGGTCTGGTCGGGGGACGCTGCCGTGCACGTGTCCATCGTGAACTGGGTGAAGGGACCGGCCACGGGACCGAGACGTCTTGCCCGCCAGGTGGGGAACGCCGAGCAGTCGCCGTGGGAATCGGTCAAGCTCGACCACATCGGACCGTCGCTTTCCTTCGGACTGGATGTCAGCGAAGCGGTGGCGTTGCGCGTGAACGTCGAGTCAGGTGGCTGTTACCAAGGGCAAACCCATGGTCACGAAGGGTTCCTGCTGCCGCGCGGGGAGGCCGAGGCGCTGCTTGCGAAGCGTCCGGAGTACGCCGAGGTGCTCAAGCCGTATCTGACAGCCGACGAGCTGCTCGGCGAGCGGGATTCGCGGCCGAAGAGGTATGTGATTGACTTCGGCCAGCGAGACCTGCTGACAAGCCGGCACTTCCCCGAACTCTTCGCCATCGTCGAGAGCCGCGTGCTTCCGGACCGCAAGTTGGCGGCAGGGCGCGAGCGAGAGCGGTCCGCCGAAGCAACTGCCGCGAATACGGCGGCGAAGACCAATCGGCATCATGTCAATTTCCTGGCGTCGTGGTGGCAGTTGTCCTATGCCCGCCGAGAACTGCTTGAAGCGCTGTCGCATCTCCCGAGGTACATCGTTTGCGGGCGTGTAACCAAACGCCCCATTTTCGAGTTCGTGTCGACGAGCATTCGGCCAAACGACGCGATGATCGCGTTTCCCTTCGCCGATGACTACTCCTTCGGCATTCTCCAGTCGTCGTACCACTGGAAGTGGTTCGAAGCACGCTGTTCCACCCTGAAGGGCGACTTTCGCTATACGTCCAACACGGTCTTCGACAGTTTCCCGTGGCCGCAGCAACCAAAAGCCGGGCAGGTGGTGGCGGTAGCTGAGGCGGCACGCAAACTGCGGGTTGTGCGCCGCGACCTTCGCGCCAGGCACAAGCTGTCGCTCCGCGACCTGTACCGGAGCTCGGAACAGCCGGGCAAGCACCCGCTGCTCGATGCGCATGCGACGCTGGACGCGGCAGTCGTGGCCGCGTACGGCGCCCCGGCCCAGGGCGATGCGCTGACGTTCCTTCTGGGGTTGAACGCCGAGTGTGCGGCGCGGGAGACGGCGGGTAAGCCGGTGGTGGGGCCCGGCCGGCCGGTGGTCAAGACGCCCAGGGGCGCGCTCGACAGCACGGACCGGCTGCAGATGCCGGGCGCCACGTGAGCAGCGGCGCCACTGGACAATCATCAGCGAATACGTAATATTACGGTACGTAAATCTACGTGACGTAAATATACGCATCGCATGAATCCGCAACGCGAGGCGGCGAGGCCAAGCCACGGACCGCGCCGCCGGTGTCGCCGACGGGAGGTATCGCATGGCCGAGTCGCCGTTTCTGAGGACTCCGCTGGCCGAAGGCGAGCGGTTCGCGGACCGCATCGCCGAGCTGGCGCGGCTGGATGAGTGCTGGAAGACGCGCGGAAGCGCGCTCGTGCTCTACGGGCCACGGCGCATGGGGAAGAGCGCCTTGTTGGCCGAAGCAGCCCGTCGGTTGCGTCAGGGCGGTCGTGCGGTCGTCGTCGTCGATCTGGGAACCGCCGTCGATGCGCCCAACGCCGTGCGCCGCCTGCTCACGGCCGTGCGTGACGGAGTCGGGCACACCTGGCGCTCGCTCATGCAGGGCGTGGCCGCCAAGCTGCGGCTGAGTCTCACGCTGACGCCGAATCCTGACGGTACCGGGCTCCCCGGGCTCTCGCTCTCGTTTGACCAGGCAACACCCGCCTCGCAACTGTTCACCGACGCGCTGGTCGCGGTGAACGACGAGCTGGTGAAGCGACGGATGCATCTGGCGCTCGGAATAGACGAATTTCAGCGACTGCTCGAGTGGGGGGGCACCGACGTCGAGTGGGCGCTCAAGTCCGTGCTCGAGCGACACGGCCGCATCTCATACGTACTCGCCGGCTCAGCCACCACCCTGATCGAGGAGATGGTGACCAACCGTGAGCGCGCACTGTGGAAGCTGGCCGACTACCTGTCGCTGGGACCGATTCCCGCAGGCGAGTTCGCGCAGTGGATCGTGGCCCGCACCGCACGCGGCCGGACGAAGATCTCTGCGCCGGCAGCCGAACGAATCGTGACGCTCTCCGGGCCCAGGACGCGCGATGTCATCACGCTGGCGCACGCCGTATGGCGTGACGCGACACTTTCTGGCCGTTCGGCGAACGCGGACCGGGCGCTCGATGCGCTGATCGACGAGACGGCCGCGCCGTCGGAGCGCACGTGGGACCAGTGTACCCAGCGGGAACAGCGCCTGCTGCGCCTGCTCGCGTCGGACCCGGCCGTGGAGCTGACCGCCGACGCCATCAGGCGGCGGCACGCGCTCGGCGCCGCGAGCAGCGTGGGCGTGGCCCTCAGCGGGCTTCGAAAGAAGGGGCTGCTCGATGCTGCGCCCGGTCGTCCGATGTTCGAGGATCCGTTCTTTCGTCGCTGGGTGCAGCGGGAAACCACCCAGGACCTCTGATTGCCTGCGCGCTCTTCGTTTCTTCGTGGTAGCAGTTCCGCGGTTCAGCGGTTCACGCCCGTGCGAGATGCACCGGCGCTCCGTCCGGATCGGTGGGATCGAAGCAGGCGTCGCACATCCGGTTGAGGGCGCGGAACTTCAGCAGCTTCACGTCGCTTGACAAGAACCCGTCCTTCACCGGTTCCTCGTGCATCAGGTCGGTGCTCAGGTACTTCTTGTTGCTGTCGCTGAACACCGTCACCACGGTGGCGTCATCGCCCAGGGCATCCTGCGCCTGCAGCGCGGCCAGGAAGTTGGCGCCACTCGATATCCCTACCCCGATGCCCAACTCCGACGCAAGCTGCTGCGCCATGATGATCGCGTCGCCGTCGTCGATGGCGAGGATTGAGTCGAGCTCGCCGAGGCGCACGATGGCCGGAATGAACTCGTCGCTCACGCCCTGTATGCGATGCTTGCCGACCTTGAAGCCGGTGGAAAGCGTCGGGGAGTTGGCGGGCTCCACCGGGTGTAGCCGGATGTCCGGGTTACGCGCTCTCAGGAAGCGGCCGACACCCATGATCGTGCCGCCGGTGCCGACGCCGGCCACGAAGGCGTCCGGAACCAGGCCGCGCGCACACACCTGCGCCCAGATCTCCGGCCCGGAGCTGAGCTCGTGCGCGGCGCAGTTCTCCTCGTTGGCGAACTGCCGGGGCAGGAACGCGCCCGGCGTGGCGGTCGCGAGCTCCTCCGACAGCTTGATGGAGCCGAGGAACCCGCCCTCGGCGTGCGACACGAGCCGCACCTCGGCGCCGAACGACCGGATGAGGCGCTTGCGTTCCTCGCTCATCCAGTCGGGCATGAAGATGATGACCGGGTGGCCCAGCGCGCGCCCGATGGCGCTGAACGAGATGCCGGTGTTGCCGCTCGTGGCCTCGATGATCAGGGCGCCGGGCGCCAGCTGCCCGGTTTCGTAGGCGCGCCGCAGGATATGCAGCGCCATGCGGTCCTTGATGGAGCCGGTGAAGTTGAGGTTCTCGGCCTTGGCGAAGATGCGCCGCGCGCGACCGCGCCACTGACAATCGATGGCGAGCAACGGCGTGTTGCCGACGAGAACCCGCAGCCCCTGCAGGCGTTCGAGCGCTGCGAGGGAAGGGCGCAGGGGGAGCGGCACGCCGATGGACTCCAAGGAGGGGGCGCCGCCGGGTGCGGCGCGCTCCAATACTCGGCGCGCGGCGAAGCGGGCGCAGTCAGCGATTGTCGCCGTGGCTGTAGGAGAAAAGACGGCAGTCCGGGGGAGAGTTCGGGGTGCGGGGGTGCAGTGAGGGGTGGTGAGTGGGGGTTGGGGAGGGGGGCGGGTGGCCCCGGGAAACCATCACGGGGATGCTTGTGACAGAACAGGTGGACCCACCCTGAACCAGATCCAACC
Source organism: Gemmatimonadota bacterium (assembly GCA_038059315.1). GTDB lineage: Bacteria > Gemmatimonadota > Gemmatimonadetes > Gemmatimonadales > Gemmatimonadaceae > PNKL01. Next base: position 12,129 of record JBBTJT010000096.1, on the reverse strand, counting down.
GGAGGCTTCCAATGCGCCGAACTCTTCTTGTCGTGAGCTCCCTCGCCACCATTGCCGCTGCGCCGCTCGCCGCGCAGTCGGTGCGCATCGTCACTCCGGGCCAGAATCGCATCGTCTGGACCAGCACCGACGACCAAGGACGGGCGATGATCGGCGTCTCCACGTCGTCCGGCGGCAAGCGCGACACGCTGGGCGTCCTGGTGACGGCGGTCACCGAGGGCGGGCCGGCCGAGAAGGCCGGCATCACCGAAGGCGACCGGATCCAGTCGATCAACACGGTGTCGCTGCGCGTGAGCCGTGACGACGCGGGCGATGACGAGATGGGCGGCATCATGCAGCGCCGGCTGACCCGCGAACTCGGCAAGGTGAAGGCCGGTGACGAGGTGACGTTGCAGGTCTGGCACGACGGCGCGAGCAGGAGCTACAAGGTCAAGACCGTCGCCGCCGACGATCTGCTGCCGCGGAAGCGCACGGTGCGCAGCGCCGATGAGCGCGCGGTGATCGGCATCGGATTCGGCCTCACCGGCTCCAGGCGCGACACCGCGGGCGTGTTCGTGAACTCGGTGACCGAGGACGGCCCGGCGGAGAAGGCCGGCATCGTCGAGGGTGACCGCATTGCGTCGATCAACGGCGTCTCGCTCAAGGTGTCGAAGGACGACATCGAGGACGGCTGGGTGTCGAGCTCGCGGTTGAACCGGCTGTCGCGCGAGGTGGCCAAGGCCAAGCCGGGCGACGTGCTGGAACTGACTGTGGTGAGCGGCAGCCGCGCGCGCACGGTGAAGGTGACGACGGTCAAGGCGTCGTCGCTGAAGGGGCATGACGGGGGCAGCTTCACCTTCTTCCGCTCGCCCGGGGCGGCCATGGCGCCCATGCCGCCCCTGCCACCGATGCCGGGCATGCTGATGCGGACACCGGCCACCCCCCGTGCACCGACGGCCCCCCGCGCGCCGACGGTGCACTGGCGCTCGTTGGACGACACCGATGCCGACGTCGTGCGCATCGAGTTGGATGACGTGCGTCGCGAGATCGAGCGCGAACTGCGCAACGAACTCCCGCACGCCCGGGTCGAGCTGCGCCAGGGGCTGGAGCAGATGCGCAAGGAACTGCAGGCGGTGCG
>JBBTJT010000096.1:5114-10912 GCA_038059315.1 Gemmatimonadota bacterium | reverse complement strand
GTTTCCTCCACCAGCAGCGCGGTGCCCTTGAGCAGGCGCTCGGTGTTGTCGGGGAACACGAAACCCGCGCGCCTGAGCAGTCCGGTGGTGGGGAAGACAGCCACATTCGAACCTTCCTTGGACAGCTTGAGGAAGGCGTCGCCCTCGAACATCACCGTGGTGCGCTGCTTCTCGACGCCGAGTGTGAGCCAGTGCGTCATGTCGAGCACGGCGTCAAAGTGCGAGCCGGGCACCGGCTGCGGCGCGTTGGGGTTGGCGGTGGGGCTCTTCACCGCCAGCAGCGAGTCGGCCGGCGCCGGGGGCACGGTGTCGGCCTTCGGTTTCTCGTCCTTGGCGCCGGCCTTCGGCTTCTCCTCCTTGGCGTCGGCCTTCGGTTTCTCGTCCTTGGGCTCGTCCTTCTTCTTCTCGTCCTTGGCGTCGTCGCCGGTGAGGATGCGCGCGGTCGTCATGGCGACGTCCTCGCGCGCCGCCCACGAGGTGGCGCTTCCCATGGTGATGAGCGTACCCCCGCGGTCGACCCACGATTTGAGGCCGGCGCCCTTGCCGAGCGTGCCGGCATTGGCGTCGGGAATGATGATGACGTTGAACGCCGACAAGTCGCCGTTGAGCGACGACAGCGCGACCGGCGTGAACTTGATGCCGTAGCGCTGCTCGAGGCTCCACCAGATGGCGCCGTACGCGCCGAGTCCCACGCCGTCGTTGGCGGCGACGGCGATCTTCGGTTCCTGCACCGAGACCGTGTTTCCCGAACCGGTGCCGTACTGCGATGTCTCGGGAAACGCGGTGTTGACGCCGGTCACCTCGACGCCCGCTGGCCTGGCGAGCGCGTCGAGGCGCGCGGCGAGCGTGGCGTCGTTGCGCGAGACGCGCGCCACCCAGGTGCCGCGCGGCCACTCGACCTTGCCCGTCTGGATGGGCTCGCTGGCGATGGCCAGCTTGTACCCCTCCTGCAGCAGCTGCCCGGCGAGGCGCGACGCGCCGGCACGGTCGTTGCGGAACAGGTATGCCGACCTGGCGTTGGCGCCGTCGACGATGCCGCCGCGCACCGGCACCGGCAGCACCTCGCCGTTGATGCGCGGGGCGCCCGCTCCGGGAAGCGACAGCTTGTCGGCGGTCATCGCCGCGGCATCCTCGGTCCACCACGACTCCACGCCGAACGCCACCGGCAACGCCCACGCCGTGACGTCGTAGAATTCATATCCCTCGCCACCCGCACTCTTCCCCCGGCTGATGTTGCGCCTGAAGTACTCGAGCTGCCGCTTGGCGAACACCGGGTCGAGCGCCGGGTCCGGCTCGAGCACCGACTTGGCCAGGCGACCCTGCGGCTGGGCGAGGTCGACGACGAACGATCCGGCCGCGAAGGTGCGCGCCGCCGTGGCGTCATCGCTGTAGGCATGCGTCCTGGTGCTGGCGAGCGGCTGCGACAGGCGGTGCACCTCCACGCCGGCGCGGAGCAGCGCGGCGGCCAGCTCGGCCGCGCGCGCCGGATCGCTGCCCGGTGAGAAGACCACGCGCTTCATCGGTTGCGCCTTGCCGTCGCTGACCGCCGACTGCCGGAAGGCGAGATAGTCCTTCACGCGCTCGCGGGCGCGCGCGGCGGTCGTCTCGAAGGTCGCCACGGCCGCCGTGTAGTGCTTGGCGATGCCGTCGCGCAGCGACAGCAGGGTGCCGTCGTCGCGGCGCTTGAGCAGCGCCGGTCCGCCGTCCGTTTCATAGGTGGCGCCCATCGCGCCGTTGAGCGCCGGCCACGAGTCGTAGTAGCCGGGGTAGTAGAGGTCGAACTGGTCGCGCACGTAGTACAGCCACCCGAACTCGTCGAAGGCGCGCGCGCTGCCGGCGCCGATGGCCTCGCCCCACTTGTTGGGCCAGCCGCTGATGTTGGCGTTGATGGGACGCGACGCCGGCGCCATGTAATACTGCGGCGTGTATCCGTGCAGGTCGGCGGTGACCATCGGATGCCAGCGCAGCATGCCGCCGACGATGTTGCGCACCTCCTGCTGCGTGGTGGCAATGAGGTCGCGGTTCATGTCGAACCGGTAGTGGTTGTAGCGTCCGCTGATCGACCACGGCTGGCCGCGCTGCTGCTCCATGCCGGCGCGCTCGGGGCTTCCCACCGCCACCGAGTTGGACCAGACCGAGAAGCGCTCATGCCCGTCGGGGTTCGACGACGGGTTGATGATGACGATGGCGTCCTTCAGCAGGGCGACGGTCTTCGGATCCTCGGTGGCCGCGAAGTGGTACAACAGCGGCATCGACGCCTCGAAGCCGGGCACCTCGTCGCCATGCACCGACCCGCTGAACCAGACGACCGCCGGCGTGCGCGCGGTGATCGCGTCGAGATCGGTGGCGCCGAGGCCGCGCGGATCGCCAATCTTGTCGAGGTCGGCGCGGATCTGGTCGAGCCGGGCGATGTTCTCGGGCGACGACACCACGTAGATGCGCATGGTGCGCTTCTCGCTGGATCGTCCGATCTCCTCGACGCGCACGCGGTCCCTGGCGGCCTCGGCGATCGCCAGCAGCGCCCTCTCCTGCGAGGCGTACTGCGTGTGCCAGGTGCCGATGCCGTAGCCGAGCACGTCGTCGGGCTTCGGCACCGAGGCGCGGTAGGGGCCCTTGGCGTAGAACGAGAAGCGCGCGTCGTCGCGAATGGAGTCGACGGGCGTGCGCTGCGCGGCGAGCGGGGCGGCGGCGGCGAGGGCAAGAGCGAGCGTGAGGAGTTGGCGCATGGCGATGCGGGTTCGGGGAGGAAAGTCCCTGAAAATGCACGCCGGGCGCGGCGACGGCCACTGCAACTGCAACTGCACACCACGAAGGCGTGAAGGACGCGAAGTTCCACGAAGGACTGCCAACCGGGGGAGTGCACGCTGAGTGCAGTTCCCCCAAGCCGTTCTTCGCGCCCCCTTCGTGTCCTTCGCGCCTTCGTGGTGCGCAGTTCAGGAAATCAGAACTCGATCTGCGTCCCGAGCTCCACCACCCGGTTGGGCGTCAGCTGGAAGAACGCCGCCGCCGACTGCGCGTTGCGCGCCATGAACGCAAAGAGCTTCTTGCGCCAGATGTTCATGGTCAGGCCGCCCTCCCTCCGCGCGGCGCGCAGCGGGATCAGCTGCTCGCGCCCCAGGTAGAAGCTCGTCTCCATCGGCTTGGCGCTGAGCCCCTGAAGCTGCAGCAGCTTCATCACTTCCTTGACGTCGGGCGACTCCATGAACCCGTACTCGGCCGTGACGCGTGCAAAGCCGTGCTCGAGCCGCTCGATGGACACCCGTTCCTCGGCGGACACATAGGGGATCTCGGCGGTCTTGATCGACAGCAGGATCACCCGTTCGTGCAGCACCTTGTTGTGCTTGAGATGGTGAAAGAGCACCACCGGGGCACCGACCGCCTCGGACGTCATGAAGACCGCCGTCCCCGACACGCGATGAATGTGGCTGGTCGCCAGGCTCGTCAGGAAGGCGTCGAGCGGCATGGCGTGCTCCTTCAGCCGCTCGCGCAGGATCAGGCGTCCGCGCTTCCAGGTGGTCATCAGCAGGAACAGCGCGCCACCCATGGCCAGCGGCACCCAGCCGCCGTGCGCCACCTTCACGATGTTCGCGCCGAGGAAGCTCACGTCGACCACGAGGAAAATCGCCGTCAGCAGCCCCGCCTTCCACAGCGGCCAGTGCCACCGGTACACCGTGATCACGAAGAAGAGGATCGTCGTGATGGTCATCGTGCCGGTGACGGCGATGCCGTAGGCCGCGCCGAGCGCCGTGGACGACTGGAAGCCAAGCACGACCAGCAGCGTGCCGATGCCGAGGGCCGTGTTGACTTCGGGCACGAAGATCTGGCCGTACTCCCTGGCCGAGGTGTGCACGATGGACAGGCGTGGGCTGTACCCTAGCTGGATGCACTGCTGCGTCAGCGAGAAGGCGCCCGAGATGAGGGCCTGCGACGCGATGATCGCCGCCATGGTGGCAATGGCGATGAGCGGGTACAGCAGCGCCCGCGGCGCCAGCATGTAGAAGGGGTTCTCGGCGGCGGCAGGGTTGCCGAGGATCAGGGCGCCCTGGCCGAAGTAGTTGAGCAACAGTGCCGGCAGCACCATCCAGAACCACGCCGTGCGAATCGGCTTGCGCCCGAAGTGCCCCATGTCGGCATACAGCGCCTCGGCTCCCGTCACCGCCAGCACCACGGCGCCCAGCACCGTCACGCCGTGCATGCCGTGGAGCGAAAAGAACCGCACCGCCCACAGCGGGTTCATGGCCGAGATGATGTGCGCGTCGCGGATCACCTGCGCGAGCCCCAGGCCGCCGATGATCAGGAACCAGGCGAGCATGAAGGGTCCGAATGCCGAGCCCACGCGCGCGGTGCCGTGGCGCTGCACCGCAAACAGGCCGATGATGATCGCGACCGTGAGGGGCACGACGGCCGTGGCGAACGCCGGGCTCACCACCTCGAGTCCTTCCATGGCGCTGAGCACCGAGATGGCCGGGGTGATGACGCCGTCGCCATACAGCAACGCGGCGCCGATGAGGCCAAACGCGATGAGCACCGCCCGCCCGCGCCGGCGCTGCGTGTCCTTCTTGAGGATGAGCGCCAGCATGGCGAGGATGCCGCCCTCACCGCGGTTGTCGGCGCGCATGATGTAGATGATGTACTTGAAGCTGACCACCAGGATCAGCGACCAGAGAATGAGCGACAGGACGCCGTAGACATTGTCGGGTGTCGGCGTCAGTCCGTATTCCGGCTTGAAGCACTCGCGCAGCGCGTACAGCGGACTCGTGCCGATGTCGCCGTAGACGACACCCAGCGCGGTGAGCGTCAGGATACCAAGCCGCCGCCCCGTGGGGTTGGCTTCGACGTGCCGCTCGTGCGAAACGGGCCGCTGTGCCGGGACGCCGGTCAGCGGAGTGCTGGTCGGTTCCGGCAACGGGGCAGGGCTGGATGAATCAGCCGACATGGCGCGGGGCAACTACCCCAGGAAGAGCGAAGGGTGCGGGACGTCGGACGTTCCGCACGAAAAAACGGGTCGCGCAGGATGCGCGACCCGCCTGAAACATATCCGCGTCGCCAGTGGCGTCCAGCGGTGCCCGCCTACTTCTTCGCCGCGAGCTCGTCGATCGCCCGGGCGGCGTCCTCGAGCACCTTGGCGATGCCCTTCAGGAAGTCGTGATCATCCAGGCGCTGCGTGGCGTGCGCGTAGGTGGCGCGGGCGGCGTGCTTGAAGGCCCGGTTCAGCTCCATCATCGCCTCGCTGGTCAGCCCGGCGCCCTTGCGGGCGACTCGCGAAAAGATGTCGTCCACCGTACCCCGGTGCTCGGCGAGATGCTGCCGCCCGGCGTCGGTGATCTCGTACACCTTCTTGCCGCTCTCGTCGGCAAGCGCGCGGGCAAACCCCATTTCCTCGAGCAGCGTCAGGGTCGGATACACCGTGCCCGGGCTGGGCTGGTAGACACCCCCCGATTTCTCCTCGATGGCCTTGATGATGTCATAGCCGTGGCGGGGACGTTCCTCAAGCAGCGAGAGGATCACGAACTTCAGGTCGCCGTGCCCGAACATGCGGCCGCCGCGAAACGGCCCGCCACGAAAATGCCCGGCCATCTTCCAGATGAAACCGGAGAAATCGGGGTCGATGCCGAAACCTCCCCAGCCGCGCCCGGCGCCGCGTGGGCGGCACCCCTCAGGTCCGAACCTCATGTTGCCCCCCCCGGAATGTGCCGGGTCCGCACAGCGTCCGCTGCCGGACCACCAGTCTATGATAGTACGAAATAACAATATAACTAAGATATATCTAAATAGCAACCCCGCACCCCCCCCCCCCC
>JBBTJT010000096.1:0-5104 GCA_038059315.1 Gemmatimonadota bacterium | reverse complement strand
TTGTCTGACAAACGGGGATGCACAACTATTTGAAGTGGCCTGCCAGAGGGATCACCGTGTTTGACCTGCTGCAACATCCACCGCACAGTCCCGAACCCGTGCGCGTCGGCGCCACCGTCAGTCTCGTGACGCACGCCGCACTGGTGATGTTGCTCGCACTGTTCACGGGGCAGGCAGTCGTGAAGAGCGAAGAGGCAGGGGAGTCGATCATCGAGATGGGTATCCGCTTCCTGCTTCCACCCGACAGGGGGAGTGCGCCGTCGGAGGAGGTGAGGGCGCGGTGGACGTCGCAGCGGGCGGGACCGCTGCAGCAGCCGTCGAGTGCCGCGACCATCGGCACACAAGGGCAGAACGAACCCGCGGCCGAGGCGAGCAGGGACGTGGAAGGAACCGCGCCGATGCCGCTGGCCGAAGCGGCCAGCGCCCAGAATGCCTTCACGCTCATGGACCTGGATTCGGCCGCCGTGCGCGACCCGGAAAGCGCGGCGCCCCTGTATCCGCCGCTCCTCCAGGCGCAGGGTATCGAGGGAATGGCCATCGTGCGGTTCGTTGTCGATTCCACGGGACGCGCCGACCTCGAGTCGTTCAGGCTCATCGAGACCAGCCATCCACAGTTCGCTGCCGCGGTGCGTGATGCGCTGCCGAAGATGAAGTTCCGCGCGGCGATCATCGGCTCCAAGAAGGTGCGGCAGCTCGTGGAGCAACCGTTCCTGTTCCGCATCGTCCCGCCCGGAACATCGCTGCCGGTGAAGGTGCCGTAGCGATGGCGGCGTCAACGCAGAAGGGGAGGCCAGCCGGCCTCCCCTTCGTGCATCGCGAAACCCGGCCGCTGCTACTCGTAGCGCAGCGCGACGATCGGATCCATGGTGGCGGCGCGGCGCGCCGGGTAGACGCCGAAGATCACGCCCACCGCCGCCGAGAAGCCGAAGGCGAGCCCGACGGCCTGCGACCCGATGACCGTGGTCCATCCCATGAACCTGGTGAAGACGGTCGCCCCGCCCGCTCCCACCAGGATGCCGATGGCACCGCCGACGAGGCAGAGCACGACCGCCTCGACGAGGAACTGGAACATGATGTTCATGCGCGTCGCGCCCAGCGCCTTGCGAATGCCGATCTCGCGCGTGCGCTCGGTGACCGACACGAGCATGATGTTCATGATGCCGATGCCGCCGACGATCAGCGACACGGTGGCGATGCCGGCCAGCAGCAGCGAGAAGACCGCCGTCGTTTCGCCAAGGGTGCTCAGGAAGTCGGCCTGCGACCGCGTGTTGAAATCGTCTTCCTTGCCCGGCCGCAGGCGGTGCTCGCGGCGCAGGATCTTCTGGATCTCGGCCATCGTCTCCGGGATGTCGTCCTCGGACGGCGACAGCACGCTGATGGAGCGCACGCGGTTCTGGCCCAGCACGCGGAATCGGGCCGTGGTGATGGGCACCAGGACCTGGTCATCGGGGTTGTTGAACGGGCTGGCTTGCCCCTTGGACTTGTAGACGCCGATGACGGTGAACTGGATGCCGCGAATGCGTATGGTTTCGTTGACGATCGCCTCGGGCGTCTGCAGCCCGAGGTTCTCGACCACGGTCGGGCCGACGATGGCCAGCCGCTGGCGCGAGTTGTCCTCGGCCGTCGTGAAGAACCGTCCCGCAGCCAGCTCGTACTTGCGCACCCGCGGGTAATTCGACGTGACGCCGACGATCTGCGTGTTGGTGTTCTTGTTGAGGTACTGAACCTGCAGCTGTCCGGACATCTCGGGTTGCACGGCGAGGATCTTCTCGCCGCGGTCCTCGAGCGCCTTGGCATCTTCCATGGTCAGGCGCGCGCTGCCGAAGCCGGTGCGCACGCCACCCATGCTCTGGGCCTGGCCGGGGCTGACGGTGAGCAGCGTCGTGCCCAGCGCGGCAATACGGTCGTTGACGGCCTTCTGTGCGCCCCGTCCGAGCGCCACCACCGCGATGACGGCCGCGACGCCGATCACGATGCCGAGCATCGTGAGCAGGGAGCGCAGCTTGTTCGCGCGGAGCGCGCCGAGCGCCACCATGATCGTTTCGCCGAACAGCATCTATCAGTTCCTTGGGCGCGCTGCGCCAGCTGCCGGCGCGGGGCCACGATCGCCACCACCACCACCACCGCCCGGGCCGCGACCAGCGCCCGGACGCGCGCCACCTGCGGCGCCGCCCAGCGGGCTGTTGCCGCTCATCATCTGGCGAGTGCGATCGCTGGCCGCCTGACGCTGGGCCTGCATCGCCACCGCCGAGAGGAGCGCCACGTACTCGCCTTCCTTGAGTCCGTCGAGCACTTCGGTGTAGTCATAATTGGCCACGCCGAGCCGCACCATGCGCGGCTCCCACGTGGAGTCGGTCTTCTGCACGAAGACGAGGCCGGAGCGGCTGCGTGAGCGCAGCCCCGGAGCCTGCGGCACTTCCACCGCCCGTCCTGCCTGGTCACCGCGCGTTCTGGCTGCGCCCGGAGCCTGCGCGCTGCCGCCCTGACGAGCGCCGCCGGCGGTACCGCCCGTGGCACCACCGGTGGCACCACCAGTGGCACCACCAGTGGCACCACCAGTGGCACCGGCCGCACCGCCACCGATGGCACCTTCGCCACCATTTCCGCTCTCACGGCGGCGGCAGGCGCCGGCCACGCGTGAGTCGACGCCAAGCTCGGCGTAGATCGGCGTCAGCGATTCCATGAGCGCACGACGGTCGGCGTCGGGGTTGCGCATCTGCTCGCGCACCGCGTCGAGCTTCCTGGCGAGCGCCGGCTTCTTTGCCAGCGCATCCGTCACCTTCTTGCAGTCGGCGTCGGTGACCTGCACCTGCTGGATGGCACCGCCTGCTCCCGGACGACCACCGCCCTGAGGCGACGCGAGGTCCACTTCGCCATTGCTGGTCTGTGAGCGACCGTTCGGGCGGCCCGTACGGTTGCCCCCCTGGGCGCCGCCCGGGGCGCGGCCCATGCCGCCGCCCATGGAGGCGCGCAGCTGGGCGCTGACGCTGTCGGGGTTGAGCCCGAGCAGCGGCGCGATGGTCTGCACCTCGCGCATGCTGCGCACGGCATCGTTGGGAATGGAGAGCACGCTGGTGCGGCGATCGACGAGCACCGAGGCTTCGCCGTTCATGCCGGGCTTGAGCAGGCCTTCTTCGTTGCTGAGCGAGATGAGCACCGGGAACATCGTCACGTTCTGCTGCACGACGGCCTGCGGTTCCACCTTCTCGACCTTGCCGACAAATGGGCGATCGGGGAAGGCGTCCACCGTCACGGTGGCCTCCTGGCCGGCCATGATCTGCCCGATGTCCGTTTCGTTCACGAGGGCGCGGGCGCGCACGCGGGAGAGGTCGGCCATCTTGAGGATGGTCGAGCCGCCGCCCACCGACGACGTGCCGGCCTGGATGACCTGCCCCAGCGACACCGTCTTGTCGATGACCGTGCCTTCGACTGGGGCACGCACCGTGGCGTCCTCGAGGCGCTGCTGCGCCAGGTCGAGCGACGTGCGGGCACGCACCATGCCGGCCTGGGCGTTGGCATAGTCGAGGTTGGCGGTCTCGTTCTCCTGCGCCGTGATGATGCGCTGCCTGAACAGGTCGTCCGAGCGCTTCTTCTGCGACGACGACGTGGTCATCTTCGCCTGCGCGGCCTCGAAGTCGGCCTGCGCCTGGTTGGCGGCGTTGCTGAGGTCGCGGGTGTCGATCTGCACGATGAGGTCACCCGGCCGGACGTACGAGCCGACCTCGACGGTCATCTTGGTGATCTGGCCCGACGCGGTCTTCGACTTGACCTCGACGATGTTGATGGGCTCGATGATGGCCGTGGCCGTGGCGTCGACGATGATGTCGCGGCGCGTGACCGGCGCGGTCTGGAGCGTCAGCGGCTTCTCGGCCTTCTTGCCGCAGGCGAAGAGCGTCGCCACGGAGGCGAGGACAAACAGGAATCGGCGGTTCACGAGGTGCTCCAAAAGGGGCGTCGGTCGGTGTCTGGCTACTTGAGGTCGCGGCCGACGAGAGCCTCGACCTGGGCCTTGGCGATCCGGGCGTCATATCGTGCCTGGATCAGCGCGGCGCGGGCCTGGTCGAGTGTGGTCTGCGAGGTCAGCAGGTCAAGCAGTACGGAGGCGCCCAGCGCGTAGCGCTGCTGCTGCACGCGCAGGTCCTCCTCGGCGGCCTCGACGGTGGCCAGCTGGATGGCCACGCGCTGTTCGGCGGTGCGAAACGCGCCGAGGAACTGCACCAGCGACTGCTGCTGGGCCAGCTTGGCATCACGCAGCGCGGCAACGGCGTTATCCTCGGCCACCGCCGTGCGCGTGACGTTCTCTTCGCGGGTGAAGTTGTTGAAGAGCGGGAAATTCAGCGAGAAGCGCAGGTTGGTCTGCTTCGGGATCGGGCCGCTGCCGAAGTCGAAGTTGTTGGACGTGTTGTTGCCGTTCATGCTGTACGACGACGAGATGGTCGGCATGTACGGCGTCTTGGCGGCCTTCCTGGCGGCGCGCGAGGCGACGAGGGCCGCCTCGGCCTGCCGCACCGGCGGTCCTTCCATGGCGAGCGCCGTCAATGATGTGCTGTCGAGAACGATGCGCCCCATCTCGGCGGTGTCGGCCGGCGAAGCGGTGACGACGTCGGTCGCTCCAACGAGGCGCGAGAGTGCCGCGTTGGCAACCCGCAGGTTGTTCTGCGACGTGAGCATGGCCAGTCGCGCATTGCCCACCTGGATGGCGCTGCGCAGCGAGTCGCTCTTGGTGGCCGCGCCGGCGCGCACCTTGGCCGTCGAGGAGTTGAGCTGCTCGGAGGCCTGGTCGAGCTGCCGGCGGGCCGCGCTCTCGCTCTCGCGGGCGGCGAGGACGGCGAAATACTGCTGTTTCACCTGCAGCGCGACGTTGAACCGCTGGGAGATCTCGCTGGCGTCGGCGGCGTCGACGTTAGCCTGTGCCGACTTCAGGTTGTACCAGCGGCGGCCACCGTCGAACAGCTCGAGGTTGGTGGAGAAGCCGCGCGAGTACGACCATGGCGAGCCGCGATAGGGAACCAGCTGCCCCTGGAAAAACGTCTCGCCGCCCGCCTTGGAGCCGGAGGACGAGACGCTGAGCGAGGGCATGTACTGGCCGTACGCCGTGCGCACG
>JBBTJT010000095.1:24523-28486 GCA_038059315.1 Gemmatimonadota bacterium | reverse complement strand
GACTATCGCGGGGCCAGCGCAACTCGCTATTTTTCAAGGTTATGGAGAACCTGGCAGATCGCGTGGCAGAGGTCAGGGAACGCATCGCCGACGCCGTGCGTCGAGGTGGCCACGGCCAGGCGGTGCGGCTGATCGCCGTGACGAAGACGTATGGACCGGAGACCGTCGAGGCCGCCTATGCCTGCGGCGTGCATGATGTCGGCGAAAACCGGGTGCAGGAGGCGCTGGACAAGCAGGCCTTGGTGGCCGCACCGGTGCGCTGGCACCTGATCGGCCACCTGCAGCGCAACAAGGCGAAGGCGCTGGACCATTTCTGGCTGGTGCACTCGCTGGACAGCGCGCGGCTGGCTGACGCGGTGGACGATGTGGGACGCCGGCGCGGCCGGCCGGTGGACGCGCTGGTGCAGGTGAATGTGGTGGATGAGGCATCGAAGGGCGGCCTGTCGATGGCCGATCTTCCGCGCGAAGCCGAGCGGTTGGCGGGGTGCGCCGGGATTCGCGTGGTGGGGGCCATGACCATGGCGCCGATCGACGCGGACGAGGCGACGCAGCGCCGGGTGTTCGTCGGCGCGCGACGGGCGCGCGAGGTGCTGTGCGCGGCCGGGCATCCGGCCGTGGAGTTGTCGATGGGAATGTCCGGGGATTTCGAGGTCGCCGTCGAAGAGGGTGCGACCATGGTGCGGCTTGGGACGGTCCTGTTCGGAGCGAGGCATTGATGAGCGATGACGTCTTTCATCTCACACCGGTGGACGCGCGGCGCTACGACTTCGGGTCGGCGCTGCGCGGCTACGACAAGTCGCGAGTCGACCAGTTCCGCGACCAGGGCGCCGAGGAGCTCGAGCGGCTGACGCGCGCGAACCAGGAGCTCGAGGCGAAGGCCAAGGGCTTCCACGAGCAGCTGCGCGCATTCCGCGAGCGCGACAAGGCGCTGAACGACGCGCTCATCACGGCGCAGCAGCTGCGCGCCGAGACGCGCGAGCAGGCCGAGCGGGAGGCCCAGTTGATCCTGCGCGAGGCGCGCGCCGAGGGCGAGAAGCTGGTGGAGGAGTCGCGCCAGAACGTGCGCAGTCTCCAGCTGCACATCGAGGCGCTGGAGCGCGCGCGCAAGGCGTACATCGCGCAGTGGCGCGCCTTCAGCGAACGCCAGCTGAGCGAACTCAAGGCCGCCGAGGAGACGCCTGCGCCGTACCTGCCGGTGCAGAGCGAACTGGCCCAGGGATCGCCGAAGGAGCGATCGCCGAGTTGGCTCGATGCGGGCGGCGATGAGGAGGAAGCGAAGTAGGATCGCGCATCCCCATGACCCACCGATTTCCCGGTTCTGAACACGCACACACGGCCGCGGCAATTGATGCCGCGGTCGCCGCCGTGCGCGCACGCACGACGCTCGTTCCCGAGGTCGCCCTGGTGCTCGGCACCGGACTCGGCGCGCTGGGGCGCGCCATCACCGCCGAGTGCGAGATCCCGTATGGCGACATCCCGGGCTTCCCGCTGTCCACCGTGGAATCGCACGCCGGGCGGCTGCTGGTGGGCGTGCTCGGCGGCCGGCGCGTGATGGCGATGCAGGGGCGCTTTCACCGGTACGAAGGGTACTCGCTGCAGCAGGTCACGTTTCCGGTGCGCGTGCTGCGGGCGCTCGGCGCTTCGACGCTGGTGGTGTCGAACGCCTGCGGCGGCATGCAGCCGTCGTGGGCGCCGGGCGACCTGATGCTCATCACCGACCACATCAACCTGCTGGGGGACAACCCGCTGATCGGGCCGCACCACACGCTGCTCGGCGACCGGTTTCCCGACATGAGCGCGCCCTACGATCCGGCACTGATGGCCGTCGCGCGGCAGGTCGCCGCCGAACTCGGCCAGACGCTGCGCGAGGGCGTGTACGTGGCGGTGCAGGGCCCGAACCTCGAGACGCGCGCGGAATACCGCATGCTCCGTTCGCTCGGCGCCGACGTGGTGGGGATGAGCACCGTGCCGGAAGTCATCGTGGCGGTGCAGGCGGGGATGCGGGTGCTGGGAGTGTCGATCATCACCGACCAGTGCCTCCCCGAGACGCTGCAGCCCGCGCATCTCGAGACGATCATCGCCGTGGCCAACCAGGCCGAGCCGAACCTGACCGCGCTGGTGCGCGGCGTGCTGGAGCGGATGTGACGCAGCCGGGACCCAACTCGCCGAAGTTCGCGCTGCTCCCGCCAGATCGCCCGGCGGATGCGGTCGAGCGCGAGCTGCTCGCGCGCTGGACCGACGAGAACCTGTTCGCGCAGTCGCTGGCCGCGCGCGCCGACGCGCCGCGCTGGGTGTTCTTCGAGGGACCGCCGACCGCCAACGGGCAACCGGGCATCCATCACCTGTTCTCCCGCACCGTCAAGGACCTGTTCTGCCGTCATCGCGCCATGAACGGCTTTCGGGTGGATCGCAAGGCGGGGTGGGACACGCACGGCCTGCCGGTGGAGATCGAGGTGGAGAAGGCGCTCGGCATCAGCGGCAAGCAGGACATCGAGCGCGTGGGCGTGGCCGAGTTCAACCGGCTGTGCCGCGAGAGCGTCTGGAAGTACCGCGATGACTGGGAGAAGCTGTCGAGCCGCATCGGGTTCTGGCTCGACTACGAGCATGCCTACGTCACGTACCACAACACCTACGTGGAAAGCGTGTGGTGGGCGTTGTCGATGCTGCACGCCAAGGGACTGCTGTACCAGGGGCACAAGATCCTGCCGTACTGCCCGCGCTGCGGCACGGCGCTGTCGAGCCACGAGGTGGCGCAGGGCTACGAGGACGTCGAGGATCCGTCCATCTACCTGCAGCTGAAGCTGACGCAGACCGGCAAGAGCGGCGAGCGCCGGATACTGGTGTGGACGACGACGCCCTGGACGCTGGTGTCGAACGTGGCGCTCGCCGTGCACGCCGATTTCACGTACGTGGAGCTGCGCAAGAAGGGCGGCGCCGAGTGGACGGTGATCCTCGCCGAGGCACGGGTGGGCGCGGTGATGGGCGGCGACTGGGCCGATCGGTGGGATGTGGTGGACACGTTTGCGGGCCGGACGCTGGCCGGCGCGCACTACCAGCGTCCGCTCGACTGGGTGTCGTACGCCGACGGCGCGCGCGAGATCGTCGTGACCGCCGACTTCGTGTCGGCCGACGACGGCTCGGGCGTGGTGCACTTGGCGCCGGCGTTCGGCGCCGATGACTACGCGGCGGGCCGCCAGTACGACCTGGCGTTCCTGCAGCCGGTGAACGCGCGCGGCGAGTTTCCGGAGGGGATGCCCGTGGTGGGCGGCCTGTTCGTGAAGGCGGCCGACCCGTTGATCATCGACGAACTGAAGCGGCGCGGCGTGCTGTGGAAGGACGGCCGCTTCACGCACAGCTATCCCCACTGCTGGCGCTGCAAGACCCCGCTGCTGTACCTCGCGCGGTCGTCGTGGTTCGTGCGCACCACCGCGTTCAAGGACGCGATGATCGAGCGCAACGCGCGCGTGAACTGGAGCCCGTCCGAAATGGGGGCCGGGCGGTTCGGCTCGTGGCTGGAGAACAACATCGACTGGGCGGTGTCGCGCGACCGGTACTGGGGGACGCCGCTGCCCGTCTGGATCTGCGACGCCGAGGCCACGCACCTCGAGGTGATCGGCAGCTTTGCCTCGCTCGCCGTGCGGACGGGGCACATGCTCGGCGCGGAGTTCGATCCGCACAAGCCGCACATCGACGGCTACACCTGGCCGTGCCCCGAATGCGACGGCACGATGCGCCGCGTGCCGGAGGTCATCGACACCTGGTTCGACTCGGGGTCGATGCCGTTTGCGCAATGGCACTACCCGTTCGAGAACCGCGAGGAATTCGCCCGGCAATTTCAGGGGAGCGCCGTGAGACGGGTAAAATGGGAGGGATTGAAACGAAATGTTGAAATTGCCGGGAAGAACGCAGAATTTTCATTGGATCGATCACAAGGGTAATGATAAGGTACAATTATTTCGGGGA
>JBBTJT010000095.1:21690-24513 GCA_038059315.1 Gemmatimonadota bacterium | reverse complement strand
CGCGAGGAATTCGCCCGGCAGTACCCCGGCGACTTCATCGCCGAGGGGATCGACCAGACGCGCGGCTGGTTCTACTCGCTGCTGGCCATCGCCACCGGCCTCGGGGATGCCCTGCATGCCGAGGACGAGTGGAAGAAACCGGCCGTCGCCGGCCGGCCGGCCGCCCAGCCGGAGCACCCGGGCGGCGGGCATTTCCTCCCGACGGGGCGGAGCGAGCCGTATCGCGCGGTCGTGGTCAACGACCTCGTGCTCGACGCGCACGGCCAGAAGATGTCGAAGTCGCGCGGCAACACCGTGGATCCATGGAAGGTGATCGAGCGTCACGGCGTCGACGCCATCCGGCTCTTCCTCGTGTCGTCGAGCCAGGTCTGGGTGCCGCGCCGCTTCGACGAGCAGGTGATCCGCGAGACCGCCGGCCGATTCCTGCTGACGCTCAAGAACGTGTACAACGGGATCTTTGCGCAGTACGCCAACTTCGGATGGTCACCATCGCCGGCCGACCCGGCCGCGAAGGACCGGCCGCTGCTCGACCGGTGGATCCTGTCGCGCCTGACGGCGACGGAAGCGCTGGTGGATGCCGAACTGCAGCGCTTCGACGCCACGGCGGCGGCGCGCGCGCTCATGGAATTCGTCACCGAAGACCTGGCCAACTGGTACGTCCGGCTCTCTCGCGCGCGCTTCTACGAGGTGGACGGCGCCGGCAACCGCGCGGCGTTCGCCACGCTGCACGAGGCGCTGTCGGTCGTCATGCGCCTGCTGGCGCCGTTCGCGCCCTTCGTGAGCGACTGGATTCACCGCGAGCTGACGGGCGGTTCGGTGCACCTTGCCGACTTCACGCGCTCCGGCGCCGCGCCCCGCGATGCGGCGCTCGAGGCGGCGATGGCCGAGGTGCGCGCACTCGCCACGCTCGGCCGGGCGGCCCGTGAGGAGGCCGGCATCAAGGTGCGCCAGCCGCTGTCGCGGCTCGTCTGCGTAGCCGGCGACGCCGATCGTGCGCTGCTCAATGCCCTCGTGCCGCTGCTGGCGACCGAGCTCAACGTGAAGTCCGTGGAGTTCCTCGGCTCGGCGGACTCGCTGGTGGCGCTGGAGGCCAAGGCGAACTTCCGGGCGCTCGGAAAGAAGTGGGGCAAGGAGACGCCGCAGGCCGCGCAGGCGGTGACCGCCCTCCACTCGGCCACGCTGCTGGCCTTCGAGCGTGGCGAGACGGTGCACGTGACCGTCGGCGGCGTGTCGCGGGCCCTCGACGCGGACGACCTGACCGTCGTCCGCAAGTCGAGCGGCGCGCTGGTGGTGTCGCAGGACGGCACGCGGTTCGCGGCCATCGACCCGACGCTCACCGACGCCCTTCGCCGCGAGGGGCTGGCCCGCGAGCTGGTGAGTCGCGTGCAGCGCTTCCGCAAGGAATCCGGCCTGCAGGTGAGCGACCGCATCACGCTCTGGGTGGCCGGTCCCGCGGCATTGCACGACGCGGTGGACGCCCACCGTGCCTGGATTTGTGACGAGACGCTGACCTTGGCGTTGCACACGAGCGCGACACTGTCCCCCGATGTTCCCCCCGGCACCACCGCCGATCTCGACGGCGTGCCAGTTTCCCTCGTTCTCCAGAAGGTATCCTGACGATGGCGCCCCAGACCGACGGTGAAAAGAAGTTCAAGTCGCTCACCAAGAAGCAGCTGCAGCTGCTGGAGAAGCTCCTGCTCGACGACCGGAAGCGCGTGCTGAGGGAACTCGGCCAGTGGGACGAAACGCTGAACAACACGAGTCAGGGCGCCGTGGGCGACATGTCGAGCTACTCGTTCCACATGGCCGATCAGGGGACCGACGCGTCGGAGCGCGAGAAGGCGTTCCTGTTCGCGTCCAAGGAGGGGCGCTACCTGTGGCACGTCAACCAGGCGTTGCGCCGGCTGTACAAGACCCCCGAGACGTTTGGCCAGTGCCAGCATTGCGGCGGCGAGATTGCCATCGAGCGGCTGGAAGCGCTGCCGCATGCGCGCTACTGCATCAACTGCAAGCAGCGCGAGGAAGATGCGAAGAAGTAAGCCCGGCATCTTCTGGGGCGTCGCGAGCACCGTGCTGCTCGTGGATGCCTTCACCAAGATTGTCGCCGTCGACCGGCTGATCCCGGCGTACCTTCCGCGCCCGGTCTGGGGCGACGGACTGCGCCTGACCCTCGTGTACAACCCGGGGGCGGCCTTCGGGCTGCACTTCGGTTCGCTGTCGCGCTGGATCTTCATTGCCCTCACGTTCCTGGCGCTGACGATCCTCGGACGGCTCTATCTCGAGACGCCGCTGCTCCACCGCACGCGCACGCTGGCCATTGCCCTGGTCACCGGGGGCGCGCTCGGCAACCTGCTCGACCGGCTGAAGTCGTCGCGCGGCGTCGTGGACTTCATCGACGTGGGCGTCGGCACCTGGCGCTGGCCGACGTTCAACGTGGCCGACATCGCCGTGACCACCGGCGCAATCCTGCTGGCCTGGGTGCTGTGGAACGCCGAGGAGGCGTTCGCGCCGGCGCCGGCGCGGTCGGCGCCGGCGCGGTCAGCGCCGCTGCCAGACGTGGGAGAATCGTCTGCCAGCGAGGCGGGATAACCGCGCCGTGTCGGCCGACGCCGGGGCTGGTACGCACCACGACTTCATCGTCGACGAGGACGACGCGCCACGTCTCGACGTGCTGGTGGCCAACGCACTCGGCCTGTCGCGTTCACAGTCCGCCACGCTGGTGGCCGAGGGGCGAGTGCTGGTGAATGAGCGGCGCGAGCGCGCCAGCTTCCGCGCCGAGCGCGGGATGCGGATCGCGGTCGACGTGCCGGCGCCGCCCGGACG
>JBBTJT010000095.1:0-21680 GCA_038059315.1 Gemmatimonadota bacterium | reverse complement strand
CCGGAGCCGTACAACTTCACCCAGAACGACGAGATCCCGATCACGGTGACGGCGCCGCCCGGACGCGAGGTGCTCCCCGAGCAGATTCCCCTGTCGGTGCCGTTCGAGGACGAGTCGCTGCTGGTCGTCGACAAGGCGGCCGGCATGGTGGTGCATCCCGCGCCGGGCAACTGGACGGGGACGCTGGTGAACGCGCTGAAGGGGCGCGGGCAGCCGCTCGCCGACGGGGCGGGTGAGGAGCGAGCCGGGCTGGTTCACCGGCTCGACAAGGACACCTCGGGGCTGATGGTCGTGGCCAAGACGGACCGGGCGCTGCGGGTGCTGAGCAAGGCCATCGCCGAGCGGCGGGTCATGCGACGGTACGCCGCCCTCTGCTGGGGGCATCTCCCCGACGACGCGGTCTCGGTGGACAAGCCGCTCGCTCGCGATCCCAACGACCGCCTGCGGATGGCCGTGGTGGCAACCGGGCGCACGGCGCGCACCGACTTTGCGCGGCTGGCGCGCTTCATGTCGACCGACCTGCTCCGTTGTCACCTGCACAGCGGGCGCACGCACCAGATTCGCGTGCACCTCGCGTCCATCGGGCACCCGGTGGTCGGGGACGACACCTACGGAGGCGGCGGGGCGCGCCGGGTCGTCGGCTTGCCGCCGCAGCGGCATTTCCTTCATGCGGCCTGGCTCGTCTTTACTCATCCGGTGTCGGGGGAGCGGCTGGAGTTTCGCTCGCCCCTGCCGGAGGAACTGCGCCAGTCGTTGCTGACCGTTGCCGAGCTGCCCGATCTGATTGCCTCGCCGAACCCCCTGGACTACTTTGACTTCTATAGAGCCGATCGCTGAAATCACGGCCCGGCGGTACCTGGTGTTCATCGCCGGCGGGCGCCGGTGCGTGTGCGCGCTGGACGCCGTTCGGGAGATCGTGCCCATGCGCGCGGCGACGCGGTTGCCGGGCGCGCCGGACTGGATCCGTGGACTGGTGAACTTGCGTGGCGCGCTGATCGCGGTGGCCGACCTGTCGGTCCGGTTCGGGGCATTGCGTGCGGGGGATGAAGGCGTGGTGCTGGTGGCCGAGGCGCACGGCAAGACGTTCGGGATTCTCGTCGACGGAGTGAAGGACGTCCTGTCGCTCGACGATGGGCGGCTGGAGGCGGTGGAAGTGGAACA
The DNA here is from genome assembly GCA_038059315.1 of Gemmatimonadota bacterium. GTDB lineage: Bacteria > Gemmatimonadota > Gemmatimonadetes > Gemmatimonadales > Gemmatimonadaceae > PNKL01. The sequence goes on along the minus strand of JBBTJT010000095.1, from coordinate 20,519 downwards.
CTCGGTAGGCGGCGTGGTGTCGCACGTCGCATATGCCGGCGACGACCAGGTGCTGGTGTGCGACGTGGGCGCGCTGGCGGCGCAGATGCTGGTCATTTAACCGAACGACGCGGGGGTCTCAGTGCCGACGGTGCTCATTTGCGATGATGCGATCTTCATGCGGACGATGGTCGGGGACATACTCCAGCAGGCGGGCTTCGAGGTCATCGGCGAAGCCGAGACCGGGACCCAGGCCGTGGAGAAGTACAAGCAGCTGCGTCCGGATCTCGTCACGATGGACATCGTGATGCCCGACATGGGCGGCATCGACGCGGTGCGCGAGATCAAGAAGTTCGATCCGGACGCGAAGGTGCTGATGTGCTCGGCCATGGGCCAGCAGGCGCTGGTGGTCGAAGCCATCCAGGCGGGCGCGAAGGACTTCGTGGTGAAGCCCTTCCAGCCGAGTCGCGTGCTCGAGGCCGTGCAGCGCGTGCTCGGCTGAGCACCCGGCCGACGTCCTGAGCCGCGGCGTGGACCCGCAGCGATACGCTGAACTCTTTCGTTCCGAGAGCCGTGAACAGCTCTCGGAGATCAATCGCGCCCTGCTCGACCTGGAGGGAGCGCCCGACGCGAAGGAGCCGGTGCACGTGCTGTTCCGGGCGGTGCATACCCTCAAGGGGATGAGCGCCACCATGGGGTACGCGGGGGTCGCCGCGTTTGCCCATGAACTGGAGAGCCTGCTCGACCGCATGCGCGCGGGCGACCAGGGCATCAGCGCCGAGTTGCTGGACGTGCTGTTCGCCGCCGCCGACGTGCTGGAGGGCGGCATCGAGCGCGCCGTCGACGGCGCCGGCGATCCGCCCGGCCTGGCCGAGGCGCTCGAGCAGATGCGGCACGTCGCGGGCGGCAGGTCCACCGCGGAGTTCCGCGCGGTCACCGGCGAGTTCAACACGGCGGCGGGCGACTTCTCCCTCGGCTCGGGTGCTGCGCCGTTCCCGGACGCGCCGCCCAGTCTCGACGACGGTCCGGGGGTGCTGGTGCGGGTGCGCCAGCGGCCCGACACGGTGCTGCCCGGCGTGCGCGCGTTCCTGGTAATCCAGAAGGCGCGCGAACTCGGCGAGGTGGTGGCCGTGTCGCCGCCGCTGCCGGAGTTGCAGGCGGCCGAAGAGGCCCGGGCGTTCGCGTTTCGCCTGGTGACGACGCTGGCGGAGGGCGACATCGAGTCGGCGATCATCGCCACCGGCGACGTGGAGCACGTGGAGGTATCGACGGGCCGGGGGCGCCAGCGTGCGGCGGTGCCGATGTCGGCGACCGAAGATGCGGCCTTGGCCCCGAAGGGGACGCGCCATGTGCGCATCGAACTCGCCCGACTCGACACGCTGATGAACCTCATCGGCGAGCTCGTGATCACGCGCGGCCGGTTGCTGCAGCTGACCGCGGGGATCGGCGACGCGGCGCTCGACGAGGCCATGACGCAGGCGGCGCGGCTCGTCGGCACGCTGCAGAGCGAGATCATGGCGAGCCGCATGGTGCCGGTGTGGCAGGTGTTCGACCGGTTTCCCCGCCTGGTGCGGGACGCCGCGCGGCAGCTCCACAAGGAGATCGAGTTCCATGTCGAGGGCAAGGAGATTGAACTCGACCGCTCGCTGCTCGACGAGATCGGCGAGCCGGTGGTGCACCTGCTGCGCAACGCCGTCGACCACGGCATCGAGTCGCCCGAGGTACGGGAGGCCCACGGCAAGCCGCGCGCCGGTCACCTGACGCTGAGCGCGTCGCGCGAGCGGTCGGCGGTGCTGGTGCGCGTGCGCGACGACGGGTGCGGGATCGATCGGGCGCGCGTGCTCGCGCGGGCGCAGGAAATGGGCATGGTGGGCGGCGACGTCACCCGCCTGGACGACGTGATGCTGTTTCGCGTGATCGCCAGCCCGGGCTTCTCCACGGCGGCGGTGGTGAGCGATCTCTCGGGGCGCGGCGTCGGCATCGACGCGGTGCTCTCGCGCGTGCGGCAGCTCGGCGGACTGGTGGAGCTGGAGACCGAGGCCGGGCAGGGGACGACGATCACGCTGCGGCTGCCGCAGACGCTGGCGATCGTCCGCGCGGTGCTGGCCGAGGTGGGCGGCGAGCGGTATGCGCTCCCGCTGACGCACGTGCGCGAGACGCTGCCCTGGTCGGACGACGCGGTGCGGCGCGTGCAGGGACAGGAGGTGCTGGTGCTTCGCGACGAGGTGATGCCGCTGATGTACCTGCGGCAGGTGCTGCGCTCGCCGGGCGACACGCACCGGGCGTCGGCCGATATCGTCGTGCTCGAGCGCAGCGGACGCTGTGCCGGGCTGGTCGTGGACGAGTTGACGGGCCAACAGGACATCGTGGTGAAGCAGTTCGACGCCGTACGCGACGGACTGGCGCTGTTCAGCGGGGCCACCATCCTTGCGGATGGCCGTCCGGCGCTGATCATGGACGTGGGAAGCCTGCTCTGACGACGGGAACGCCTCATGGATGAACTCCGGAATCTCTCGGCCCGCCAGCTCGATGCGCTGCGCGAGGTTGCCAACATCGGTGCGGGTCACGCGGCGACGGCGCTGTCGCAGATGACCGGCCAGACGATCATGATCAGCGTCCCCCGCCTGGTGATCTCGGCCGTGCACGAGATCCCGAACCACGTGGCCGCGAAGGAGGAGCCGGTGGCGGCGGTGCTGCTGCGGATACTGGGCGACCTCACCGGACTGGCGCTGCTCGTCCTGCCGCAGGCGACGGCCCTGCGGGTGGCCGAGATGATGGCCCGCAAGCCGGAGGGGACATTCACCGCCATGGGCGAATTCGAGCAGTCGGCGATCAGCGAGGCGGGGAACATCCTGAGTTCCGCGTACCTCAACGCGCTGGCCGAGTTCATGGGCATGGTGCTGCTCCCGTCGCCCCCGATGCTCTCCGTCGACTTTTCCGATGCGATCCTGACGTCGACGTATCTCGCCTCGACCGGCGACACCGACCTGGTCTTCGTGGTCGAGAGCGAGTTCTACCTCACGGAGCTCAACGAGCAACTGCGCGGCTTCTTCTTCCTGCTGCCGGACAACGCGTCGCTCGAGCAGATCCTGAAGGCGGTGCGGCTGGGGTGACGAACCCGGCACTGACCTCCGACCGGGACCGCGGGGTCCTGCGCGCCCTGACGCGCCGCATTGATCCATCGGATGCCGGTGCGCACAACAATCTCGGCGTACTCTACTTCAACAAGGGGCTCTACGAAGAGGCGGTTGCCGCGTTCACGAAGGCGCTGGAACTCGACCCCAAGATGCAGGTCGCCCAGCGGAACATCGAGGTCGCGTACTACAACACCGGCTACTACGACCGGCGGGTCGCCGAGCTCAAGGAGCGGCTGCGGGTGCGCGCCGACGACCGCGAGGCGCGGTGGGAACTGGGGCGCGCCTACGCGCTGCTCGGGCAGAGCGAGGAGGCGATCGGCGAGTTCACCGAGCTGCTGCGCTACGACGAGAGCGACATCGGCGCGATCGTGCAGCTGGGCCTCGCCGAGAAGGCCATCGGGCACCTCGACGAGGCGCAGGGCTGGTTCGCGCGTGCCCTCGAACTCGAGCCATCGAGCTCGGTGGTCGCGTTCTACCTGGGGGAGACGCTGTACAACCAGGGGCGCGCCGACGAGGCGCTGGTCTCGCTGCAGCGCGCCATCCAGCTGAACCCCGAGAATCCCGACGCCCACTACCTGCTGGGCTTCATCTACGGCGACATGGGGCGGCACGACGAGGCGCGCGCCGCCAGCAAGCGCGCCATCCAGCTGAACCCGACGCTGTCGCACGCGCACACGAACCTGGCGATCGACAAGTACGACGCGCAGAAATACGAGTCGCAGCTCGCCCAGCGCGGCGGGCGCAAGTCGGTGCATCGCATGGCGGTGGTCGAGGGCGAGGGCCTGGCCCACTACAACCTCGGACTCGCCTTCCGGCAGAAAGGGTACCTCACCGAGGCGCTGCGCGAATACCGCATGGGGCTCGAGCGCGGCGAGGACCGCGCGCTGATGCTGCAGGCGATGGCCGAGCTGCACCTGTTGCGCAAGGACCCGGCGGCGGCCCTCGAGTTGTACGACCGCCTGCTGACCGAGCGCACCGACAGTCCCAAGCTGTGGAACGAGCGCGGCGTGGCCCAGCACCAGCAGGGCAAGTACGCCGAGGCCGCCGAGGACTACCGCCGCGCGCTCGCCGTGGACCCGCGATACGCGCTGGCGTCCAACAACCTCGGGGTGGCGCTCTATCACAGTGGCGACCGGGATGGCGCCGTCGAGGCGTTCCGGGTGGCGCTCACCGCGAACCCGGGCTTCGTGAAGGCCCGCGTCAACCTGGCGCTGCTGCTGGTGAAGGGGCGGCGGCTGCAGTTCGCCCTGGAGGCGTACCGCCAGGTGCTCGTCACCGACGGCGAGCAGCCGGCGGCGTGGAACGGCATCGGCCTGGTGCTGGCCGAGCTGCGCAAGTTCGAGGATGCGCGCAACGCGTTTGCCCGCGCCATCCAGGCGCGCCCGGACTTTGCCGAGGCGCACTACAACATGAGCTTCGCGCTGTCGAACCTCGGCGACTTCGATGGCGCCCTCCGCGAGACCAAGCGCGCGCTCGAGCTCGATCCGTACTACGTGCCGCAGAAGTTCGCGCTGGCCATCGACCTCGAGTACGAGGACCCGGACCTTTCGGTGATCCCCGACCTCGGCGGCGAGCAGCGCATGAGCGGCGAGGTCGGGCAGTTCTCGTTCGATCCCAACCTGCTCGACTCGCTGTTTTCGCAGTTGGCGCCACCGCCGGCGCCCGACCCGACGGTGGTGGTCGAGGCCGATCCGTACGCGATGGCCGCCGACTACCTCACCAAGGGGCTGTACGACCGCGCCACGGCCGAGACGAGCCGCGCCATTGCCCGCGGCGCCGATCCCGCCGAGGGCTACGGACTGCTGGGCGACGTCCTGTACCGGCAGGGGGCATACGGCGACGCGCTCGAACGGTTCCGCGCCGCGCGCGCGGCGCGCCCCGAGCACTCGCGCGCCATGCGAGGTGAGGCGCAGGCGCTGACCATGCTGGGCCGCGGGGCGGAAGCGCGCGTCGTCGCCGAGCAGATCCTGGTCCTGGCTCCCGAGGACGTCGAGGCGCTGATGCTGGTGGCGTCGGTGCGCTTCGAGGCCGGCGATCCCGCGGCGGCGCTCGAGGCGCTGGACACGGCGCGGCGCCTGGCGCCCCAGCGCGCCGAGGTGCTGCGGTGGATCGGCAACATCACGCGCTCCGTGGGCGACCTGGAAGGGGCGATCGCCGCGTACCGGCACGCGCTGAACCTCGACAAGGACTTCGCCGCCGTGCGCTTCGAGCTGGCCCGCCTGCTCGTGCGGAAGTCGGCGTGGGAGGAGGCCGAGCGCGAACTGCTGGCCGCCCTCGACACCGTGCCGACGTACGCCGAGGCCTCGCTCGAGCTGGCCAGCCTCAAACGCGTGACGGGGCGTCCCCGCGAGGCGGTCGCGCTGCTGGTGGACCTGCTGCAGGGCGACTCGTACAACTTCGAGGCGCTGATCGCCCTGGGCGAGACGCTGCTCACCATGGGCCGCACCGCCGACGCGAGCACGGCGTTCACGCGGGTGCGTCGTTTCGACCCGACGCACGTCGGCGCCATCTTCTACGACGGCGTGCTCTCGGCGGGGGAGAAGCGGTATCGCGATGCGGTGGCCAGCTGGCAGCGCGTCATCGACCTCGAGCCCGCCGGCGAGTTTGCGCGGCGCGCCCGGCGCGAGATGCGCACGGCGCAGGACCTGCTGCTCGTGTTCGGCCAGCGTGCCGATGGGGGGGCCTGATGGCGATCGAAGGCCCACTGCGCGAGCTCGGCATCCACGACGTCTTCCAGCTGCTCGACCTGAGCCGCAAGACGGGCGTGCTGCGCGTCGTTTCTGAACTGCGCGACAACGAGGGCGTGGTGGCCTTCCACGCCGGACGCATCGCCTATGCGTCGATCCGCAGCAATCCGCACCCCATCGGCGAGATGCTGATGAAGGCGGGGAAGATCTTGGAGAGCGACCTCGCCACGGCGCGCTCGCGACAGACGGAGCACGGTGACCGGCGGCGCATCGGCGAGATCCTCATCGAGATGGCGGCGCTGACGAAGGCCGACGTCGAGCAGTACGTGCGGCGGCAGGCCGAAGCCGTGGTCTTCGAGTTGATGAGCTGGAGCGAGGGACACTTCCGGTTCGAGGAGTCGAACCCCGAGGAGTTCCCGGAGAACCCGTCGGTGGCCGTTTCCACCGAGTCGGTGCTCATGGAAGCGGCGCGCCGCATCGACGAGTGGTCGCGCATCGCCGACCGTGTGCCGAGCCTCTCGGCCATTGCCGAGTTCGCCGACGTCGCCGAGTCCCACGCCGGCCAGCTCGACCTCCTGCCGAGCGAGTGGGAAGTGCTGACGAAGATCGATGGCCGGTGCGACCTGCGCCGCCTCGCGCTCGAGGTGGGTCGCAGCGACTTCGACGTGGCGAAGATCATCTATGGCCTGGTGAGCACCGGCGTGGTCACGCTGCGCCTGCCGGACCGCCTGGCGAAGGCCGTCAAGGGCACTGCCGACGAGGGCGACCAGCGGCGGGCCGTCGCCCGGGCGCTGGTGCTCCAGGGACTGACTGCGGCCAAGGGGGGGCGCCTCGACGACGCGCTGCTCGTCTGGAAGCGGTACCTCGACGGGCACGCCGACGACATCGATGCACCGGCGGTGCGCGACGGCATCGCGGCGGCTGAACGGCTGGCGAGAGCGCTGGAGGGCCTGCATGGCGATTGACGACATTCGCGCCCTGAGCGAGGCGCTGGCCGCCGATCCCTCAAGCCTCGTCTTCCTGCAGCTGGGCGAGGCGCTGCGGAAGCGCGGCGACCTTGACTTCGCATTGCGGGTGGCGCTGCGCGGCGTCGAGCGACACCCGCAGCTTCCCGATGCGCACGATCTCGCCGCCCGCGTCTCGGCCGACCGCGGCGACCTCGATCGCGCCGTCACGGAATGGGAGACGGTGCTCCAGTATGCGCCCACCCACATCGGCGCCCGCAAGGGACTCGGTTTCGTCTGCTTCCAGCTGGGGCGGCTCTCCGACGCCGCCGCGCACCTGCGCGCGGCGCTGGCGGGAGACCCGGCGGACGCGTCGCTCGCCGCGGCAATTCAGACGGTGCAGGCGGCGCTCGCCGAGCGCGCCGACGTGGCGGAGCGCGCGACCATCCCGGTGAAGCGTGCCACGCTGCCGCCGGAGGCGACGCCGCGGGTGTTCGTGCAGGGGGCGCCGCCGGCGAAGCCCGAGCGTGCAGGCCAGCCCGGGGGCGAGCGGGCGACGACGGCGCTGCCGCGCGACCTCCAGCACGCCGACGTTGATGCCGGCTCGCTCTTCGACGACCTGCTGGAGGGACAGCGCAGTGCGGCCATGCTGCTTGACGCCGACGGCCTGGTGCTCGCCGGCCGCTATGTGGCGGCCGACGGTCGCGACCTCGCGGCCGACATTGGCGCGCAGCTGTCGGGGGTAAGCGACGAGGCGAACCGCGCCATGCGCCACCTCGGGTTGGGTGGCTGGCGACAGATCGTCTTCGAGACGGAGGCCGCGTCGGTGGCCATGGCGCCCAGCCAGGACGGCGTCCTGCTGGTGGCGGCGGCGCGTCCCATTCCGCTCGGGTTCGTGCGCCGGGTGCTGGAGCGCGCGCTCGAGCGCGCCCAGCGCTGGCTGGGGAGCAACTGATGAGCGCGCCGTTCACGCATCTCACCGAGTCGCTGATCCGGCATCGCGGCGTGCTGGGCGCCATGGTCGTCGGTCTCGACGACGGACTGATCGTGGACTCGACGCTGCAGATCGGCGTGAACGGCAACGCCTTCGCCGCGCTCACCGCGTCGCTTTATCGCAAGGCGCGGCGCTCGGCGGGCGCCGCGGGCTTCGGGGCGACCGGCTTCCTGGAACTTTCGGCGGAGCAGGGGCGCGTGTGCGCCGCCGGCGGCGAGGAACTCGTGCTCGTGGTGGTGTGCGAATCACGGGTCAACGTAGGGATGCTGCGGGTCGAGTTGCTGCGCGCGGTGGCGCACCTGCCATGAGACTCTCCGTCGTCGCCGGGTGGGTGGAATTCCCGCTCAAGCAGTTCGTGGACGATGCCCGGGTGGAAATCGCCGTGCTCATGCATCCGGCCGGCCAGGTGCTCGGACAGTACGGTTTTGCCCGGTCCATCGATGTCATGACGGCCTGCGCACTGGCGGCGGCCATCCACGCATCGTCGTCGGAACTGGGCCGCCAGCTCGAGGGCACGCCGTTCACCGCCTTGCACTACACGGGGCGCGACCGGCAAATCTTCCTCGGGGCGATTCCGGCACAGGGAAGCACGCTGCTGCTGCTCGCCGTCTTCGATCGCGAAAGCTCGCTGGGGCTCGTCCAGCTGTTTCTCGAGGAGTTCAAGGCGCGGGTGGCGGCGGCGGCCCCGGCGGTTCCCGTCGACCAGCCGCCCGCGCTCGCCGAGAATTTCGAGCGCGACCTCAACCTGAACCTCGCCCAGCTGTTTGGGCGGGCATAGCCCATGCAGCCCCATTCTCCTCCCGCTGAGTCCGTCCTGTGAGCCTGGTCAACTACGCCACGCGCGAAATCACCTGCAAGATCGTCTACTACGGGCCGGGCCGGTCCGGAAAGACGACGAACCTGCACTATATTTACGGACAGGTGCCGGCGGACCGGAAAGGCCAAATGGTGTCGCTTGCCACGCAGACCGACCGCACGCTGTTCTTCGACTTCCTGCCGCTCGATCTCGGGATGATCTCGGGCTTCACGACGCGGTTCCAGCTCTACACGGTGCCGGGCCAGGTGTACTACCAGACGACGCGCAGGCTGGTGTTGCAGGGCGCCGACGGCGTCGTGTTCGTGGCGGACAGTCAGTCGCGCCAGATCGACGAGAACATCGAGAGCATGCAGGACCTGCACGCCAACCTCGCCGAGCACGGCGTCGATGCGCGCTCCATTCCGCTGGTCATCCAGTACAACAAGCGCGACCTGCCCTCCGACCTGATCCTGCCGGTCCCGACGCTCGACGACGCGCTGAACTTCCGCGGGGTGCCCGCCTTCGACGCCGACGCGCTGCACGGCGCCGGGGTCTTCGAGACGCTGCGTGTCATTTCGGAACTCGTGCTGCGCCGCCTGAGCATGACCGCGGGGGCGTCCTAGGTGAACGAGCCGGGCCCAACGTTCGAGCGCTTTGTCGTCGGGGCGAACAATCGCCTCGCGGCGGCGGCGGCGCGCGTGGTGGCCGAATCGCCCGGTTCGACGTACAACCCGCTCTTCATCTACGGGGGGCACGGGCTGGGCAAGTCGCACCTGCTGTCCGCCGTGGCCGAGCTGACCGCCACGCTCTGGCCGGACATCGAGGTGCGGCGCGAGGACGGGGCGCACTTCGCCGCCGCGTACTCGGCCTCCCTGTCCTCCGGCGAGACCGACGCACTTCTCGCTGCCTACTCCCGCGCCGGCATGCTCCTGCTCGACGACGTGCACGAACTGGCGGGGCACGCGGCGGCGCAGGTGGGACTCTCCGGCGTCGTCGACGCGCTCGTGGAGAATGGGCGGCAGGTGGTGCTGTCCGCGGACCGGCTGCCGGCAGACATCGATTCCGTGGATGAAGCGCTCCTGCGCACCCTCTCGCTCGGACTGCTCGTCGATGTCTCACCGCCCGACTACGAGACGCGCGCCGCCATCCTGTGGCGCATGGCCTCGGAGCAGGGACTCGAACTCACCACCGACATGGTGGAAGACCTGGCGCGCCGCGAGTACCGCGATGTCGCCGATATCTGCGCCGCCCTCGAGCAGATCGCCGAGCAGCAGCAGCGTCCGGCGCCGCGCCTCAGGACGGGTGAGTTCGAGAGCTTCCTGAGCGACGTGCAGGTGGTGGTGCAGCAGCACGTGGAGTCGTGGCGCGGGCGCCTGCGCGAGGCCATCGCTCACTGGCAGGCCGAGGGGTACCGCACCGGCGTGCTGGAACGCGCCATCGACCTGCCGCGCGCTCCCGACATCGCCGGCCTCACGGCCACCTTCAGCGCTGCCGTGGAGCACCTGCGCAACCTCGAACGGCAGGCGCGCCAGGTGGATCCGTCGCTGGCCGGACACGCGGTCTTCCGTGACCCGGAACGGATGAAGGAGGCCGAAGACCTGGTGGAACGCGCGCTCTCCGGCGAGGCGCCGTCGAGCGGGCCGAGTCCGGCCTTCCTGCGCACCGGCTTCGAGGTGGGGGCGTCGAACCAGCTGGCGGTCCACGCCGCCGATGCCGTGGTGGCCGAACCGGCCCTGCGCTACAACCCGCTGGTGCTCTACGGGCCGAGTGGCGTGGGAAAGACGCACCTGGTCAACGCCATCGGCAACATGCTGGTGCAGCGCTCCGGCGCCACGGCGGTCGTGGCCGTCATCAACTCGCGGCAGCTGGTGGACGAACTCATCGCGGCGGTGCAGGACGGGACCGTGAATCGCTGGCGGGCGCGGTACCGCTCGGCGTCGGCCCTCATCGTCGACGACATCCAGTTCCTCGGCGGCAAGGAGCGCACCCAGGAGGAGTTCTTCGGCATCTTCAACGCGATGATCGAGGCGCGAAAGCAGGTGATCCTCACCAGCGATCGCGTGCCGGCCGACATCACGGACCTCGAGGCGCGCCTCCGGTCGCGCTTCGAGGGCGGGCTGGTGGTTCCCATCCAGTCACCGGACCGCGCGTTGCGCGAGCGCCTGTTCGCCCGCTTCCTGGCCGACGCCGGCCAGCCGGCCGGCGAGGAACTGCTGCACGCGCTGGGCGAGCATCCCGTGCAGAGCGTGCGCGAGATCATCGGCGTGGTGAATCGGCTCGAGGCGGCGGTCGGAGCGCTGGGGCAGCCGTTGACGGTGGACCTGGTGCGCCAGGAACTCGGCGTCGCCGCGGCGGCCGGCATGCCCACGCCGCGCATGAGCAGGGCCGTCCGGGCGGGGCAGCCGTTCCTCGACGCCGAGAAGGTCGTGTGGGACTGGCCCGATGCCGGCGCACGGCTCATCGAGGAGGCACGCTAGATGGCCATTCGTGGCAGCCTCAAGGAAGCGAGCCTTCCCGACGTGCTCCAGCTGCTGGCGATGGGCAAGAAGACCGGCTGCCTGTCGGTCACCCATCGCAACAACTTCGGCTCGATCTATTTCGACAAGGGCAAGATCTCGTACGCCGCCATCGTGAACCGCCGCGACCGCTTGGGCGACATCCTCGTCAAGAGCGGGGTGCTCTCCCAGGCGCAGCTGGACGACGGCATCGCGGCGCAGGCCCTGGAGCGCGAGAAGCGCCTGGGCGAGATTCTCGTCAATCGCGGGCTCATCTCCCGGGACGAGCTGCACCGGCAGATCCGGCTGCAGATCGAAGAGGCCGTCTACTTCCTGTTCACCTGGACGCAGGGATCGTTCAACTTCGAGGCGGACATCCGGCCGGAGGAGCAGGACTTCGTGGTGTCGATCACCCCGGAGTCGCTCCTCCTCGAGGGCGCCCGGCGGGTGGACGAGTGGAGCCTGATCGAGAAGAAGATCCCCAGCTTCGACATCGTGTTCGAACTCGACCGGCGGCGGCTGCAGGAGAGCGACGTGGCGCTGACGGCGGAGCAGGAAGTGGTGGTGCCGCTCATCGACGGCCGCCGCGACGTGGCGACGCTGGTGGATGAGACGGGCATGGTGGAGTTCGAGGTGGGCAAGGCGCTGTACGGGCTGGTGACGGTCGGCTTCCTGCACCGCGTGGGCAAGACCACCAAGGTGCCGGAGACCGATGCGCCGGACGCGCGTGTCGAGGAGCACCGCAATCTCGGCGTCGCCTTCTACAAGGCCGGGATGCTCGACGAGGGCGTGCGCGAGTTCCGTCGCGTCCTCGACCTGCGTGCCACGGACCTGTCCGCGCGCTTCTACCTGGGCATGGTGCACATTCGGCAGGGCAAGTTCGTCGACGCCGTGGCCGACTACGAGGCAGCGGCGGCATCGCGCGTGGCCAAGCCGGCCGTCTTTCACAACCTGGCCCTCGCCTACGAACATCTCGGCCGCACGGCTGAGGCGCGTGAGGCGCTGGAGGAGGCGGTACGGCGCGGGGGCGGCATGGAGCCGCGCATCCTGCTGGCGCTTGGCGTGCTGAACCTGCGCGAGGGGAATGCGCAGGAAGCCGATGCCGTGCTGATGACCGCCCGCCCGCTGTACGGCCAGCGACCGCCGGGAGCCGTCTGGTTTCATTATGCAGCGCTGGCCGCGGCGCTCGGTGGGCACCTCGACAAGGCGATCTCGCTGCTCACCGAAGGCACGCAGACCTACCCGCACGCCGCCACGCTGTACAACAACCTCGCGGCCGCGTTCGAGGCCAAGGGACGGTTCGACGAGGCGCAGGCGGCGGCGGATCGGGGCCTGCACGAAGAGGCGGGGCTCTCGCAGCTGCACAAGAACCTCGGCGACCTCCTGTATCGGAAGGGGCAGATGGATGAGGCGCTGGAGGCATTCCAGCGCGCGGTGAAGTTCAGCGAGCAGCCCGGCGCCGACGTCTGGCGCAAGATGGGCAACATCCGGCTCCAGCGAAACGAGCGCGAGGATGCGCTGCAGTGCTGGGAAGCCGCGCTGGCCCTCGAGCCGGACGACACCCGGTTGCGGGCGAACATCAGCGCCGTGAGAACTTCGCCGTGAGAACTTCGCCGTGAGCGCAACCACGACCGCCGACGCGGCGTTCGACGCACTCGCCGGCAAGATCGCGCGCGAGCGCGGCTTCGAGGCCGCCAACTACCGTGACGGCTGCCTGCGGCGGCGCATCGCCGTGCGGATGCGGGCGCGCGGCGTCGCCGACTTTGGCGCGTACAGCCGGCTGCTCGACAGCGACCCCGCGGAATGGGAGCCGCTGCTCGATGCGCTCACGATCAACGTCACGAAACTCTTTCGCGACCGCGAGGCCTATGACGCCATCGCCCGCTCCGTCGTGCCGGACGTGTGGGCGATGCCGGCGCCGACGCTGCGCGCGTGGAGCGCCGGGTGTTCGTCGGGCGAGGAGCCATATTCGCTGGCGGTGCTCTTTCATCGTCACGCGACGGCCATGCAGCAGGTGAACCGGCTGTCGCGACTGCAGGTCCTGGCGACCGACATCGACGCGGCGTCGCTCGAGCGGGCGATGCGGGCGACGTATCCCGAGTCGGCATTCGGCGACACGCCCGAGGTGCTGCGCCAGCGGTACTTCTCGGCCGGCGCGCCGGCAACCGTGGTGCCCGAAGTGCGCACCCTCGTGAGCTTCGAGCGGCGCGACCTGCTGAGCGACCCGGCGCCGGGCGGGCCGCTGCAGCTGATCACCTGCCGCAACGTGGTGATCTACTTCGATGCCGCCGCGCAGCAGGCGCTCTTCCAGCGGTTCTTCGACGCGCTCCAGCCGGGCGGCTTCCTCGTGCTCGGCCAGGTGGAGACGCTGCTTGGCGCGGCGAGGAAGCTGTTCGACGCCGTGGATCACCGGCACCGCATCTTCCGCCGGCCGTGACGGAGCACCGCGTGAAGATTGCCGAGTGGGCGGTGGCGGGTGCGCCGGCAACGATCGTGACGATCGGGTTGGGGAGCTGCGTGGCCATCGTGCTGCACGACGCCACGGCGCGCGTCGGTGGGCTGGCCCACGTGCTCTTGCCGTCGCCCTCCCGGGCCGCGGACAGCGAGCGCCCGGGCAAGTGCCCGTCGTCGGCGGTGCCGAGGCTGCTGGAAGAGATGCGCGCACTGGGCGCCCGGGGCGCCATCACGGCGCGGCTCGTGGGTGGCGCCAGCCTGTTCGGCCCGCTGCTCTCGGCGACGGGCCTGGGCTCGATGGGTGAGCGCAACGTCGCGGCGTCACGCCACGCGCTGGCGATGGCCAGGGTGCGGGTGGTCGGGGAACTGGTCGGTGGTGACGTGGGACGCTCCGTCTATTTCGATGTCGGGTCGGGACGCCTGCAGGTGCGCTCGGTGCGGGACGGTGACCGTGTCCTCTAGGCGCTGGTCGGTGCTCGTGGTGGACGACAGCGCGTTCATGCGCACGATCATCAGCGACCTCGTGTCGTCGTTCGCCGAGTTCACGGTGATCGGCACGGCGCGCGACGGGCACGACGCGCTGGAGAAGATCCACGCGCTCGACCCCGACCTCGTGACGCTCGACATCGAGATGCCGGTGCTCGATGGCATCGCCGCGCTGGGCTACATCATGAGCGAGGTGCCGCGGCCCGTGGTCATGCTCAGCGCGATCGACGCGCGCGGCGACGTCGACCTGACCATTCGCGCGCTCGAGCTCGGCGCCGTGGACTTCGTGCGAAAGCCGCGCGACTCGCGCGTGGACCTCGCCCGCGTGAAGGAGCGGCTGCACGACGCGTTGCGCGCGGCGGCGTCGGTGAACCTCGGGGCCGCCCCGGTTTTGGCCCGTCCGCGCCGGGCGGCGCGTCGCGCCGGCCCGGCGACCGCGGGCGCGCAGTCCGTCGTGGTCATTGCCGCCAGCACCGGTGGCCCGCGCGCGCTGGCCGAGTTGCTTCCCGCGCTTCCGGCCGACCTCGATGCGGCCATCATCGTCGTGCAGCACATGCCGGCCGGCTTCACCGCCGGGCTGGCGCGCCGCCTCGATGACCTGTGCGCGCTGCCGGTCGGCGAGGCGATGCACGGTGAACCGGTGCGCGCCAACCGTATATACCTGGCACCCGGAGGAAAGCACGTGCGCGTCGTCGCGTCCGCCGGCGCCGCGGTGTTCGCGCTCGACGACGGCGCCGCGGTGCATGGTGTGCGCCCCGCCGCCGATCCGCTGTTCGTGAGCGTCGCCGAGGTCTTTGGCGCGCGGGCCATCGGCGTCGTGCTCACCGGCATGGGACGCGACGGGGCGGCCGGGCTGGCCGCCATCCGTGCGGCCGGCGGGCGCGCCGTGGTGCAGGATGAAGGCAGCTCCACCATCTACGGAATGCCGCGCGAGGCGAAGGTCGCCTGCGGCGAGGTCGAGGCGGAAGTGGCGCTGGCCGGCGTTTCGGCGGCCGTGCAGGCGCAACTGGCGCTCCGCGGGGCGTCGGCGTGAGCGCGCACCTGCTGGCGCGGGTGGGCGACGAACGCTTCGCCTTTGCGCTCGGGCGCGTGCTCGAAGCCGTGGATGCTCCGACGGTGCACGACCTGCCCCTGCGACCAGGCGGGATGCTCGGCACGCTGCGCCACCGGGGGCAGACCCTCCCGCTGTGGGACGCCGGCAGCGCGTTCGGCGTGCGGCGCCTGCAGGCCGAGGGGACGGCGCTGGTGTTTCGCGACGCCGGGCGCGGCGTGGCGCTGCTCGTGGATGACGCGGTGGGCATCGTGCAGATTCCCGATGACGCGTTGCGCGCGGCGCCCCCGGGGAGTGATGGTGAGGGGCTGCTGGCGGGGGTCGTGCGCGACGAGGATGGGCTGTTGAGCGTGGTGCGGGTGGACGTCTTGGTGTCTCGCCTGGTGCTGCATGGCGCACGGAGAGGAGAATGAGCACAGGAAAGCTTCAGCTGGTGACCTTCCGCATCGGCGACGACCAGTTCGCGGCGGACATCTTCTCGGTCGAGCGGGTGCTGCGGCATGCCGATCCGCGGCCGGTGCCCGACCTTCCGGCGTGGATCGAGGGCGTCATCGACTACCGGGACCGCGTGATCCCGGTGATCGACCTGCGCGCGCGATTCGGCGTGGTCGGCGAGCGCCCCGAGGGCGCGCGCCTGGTCGTGTGCGTCGTGGGCGACGGCTGGATTGCCATCACGGTCGATTCCGTGCAGGAGGTGGCCACCATCGACGCGGCGCAGCTCGAGCCGCCGCCGGCGATCTTCCGGGGCCTCGCGCGCGAGTACCTCAAGGGACTCGTCCGCCGTCCCGACGGGGTGCTGGTGGCACTCGACGTCGCCCACCTGCTCACGTCGCAGGAACGGCTGCAGTTCGATCGCGCCGTCGGCGCCGGGGCGGCCCCGTGACCGCGCCGGATGTGGGCGGGTTTCGCGACCGCTTCGTGGCCATCGAGCACAAGCTCGATGCCGGCGCCGGGACGACTGCGGGGGAGAGGGAGGAAGTAAAGAAGGAGATCATCGGGCTCTTCCGTACGCTCGAGCAGACCATCGCCGACCTCTCGGCGGCGGTCGCCGTCCTGACGTCGCTGAAGGACGACGTGAAGCGGCTGGTGGACAAGTTCAAGGCCGTGCAGGCCGAGGCCGCCACCAACGTGCCGGAGTTCAGCGCCGAACGGCCGGTGGTGCACGCCGACCATATCGGCGCGTCCACGTTCATCGAGAAGGGATGGAGCCGCCTGTCGCTGGGGGACTACGAGGGCGCCGAGGCGTCGCTGAACCGCGCGCTCGAGCTGTCACCCAACGACCCGCAGAGCGAGGCGCTGCTCGGCTGGGCACAGATGCTCCAGGAGAAGTACGACGAAGCGCTGATGAACTTCCAGAAGGTGCTCATGCGACAGCCGGCGAACGCGCTGGCCCGCATCAACGTCGGGTACATATGCCTCAAGAAGAAGATCTTCGGCGAGGCGATCGAGCACCTGGCCAAGGCCATCCGCATCGACAACGACAAGAAGGCGACGCTCTACGCGCATTTCTATCTCGGACTCGTGTATCTGGAGCGCGAGATGTACGAGGATGCGCAGACGTTCTTCCAGAAGTCGCTGGTGCTGGGCCCGAACCTCATCGAGGCGTACTACGAACTCGGGCGGGCCCACTGGTTCAATGGCGAGTTTGACGATGCCAAGCGGGTGTGGAGCACGGGGCACGCGACCAACAAGTTCAATCCGTGGGGCAAGCGGTGCGCCGAAGTGCTGCAGACGGTGGAGGCGGGAGGGGAGCCGCCACGCGCCGCCTGAGCCGACGCGCGTGGTGCGGCCTGCTCGGCCGCCTCGGGCTGGTTGTCGCCCTGTGGGCCGCGCCGGCGTGGGGTCGACAGGTGCAGGGCGCCACCGAAGGCCTCCAGCGACTCGAGCGCGGGCGGTTCACCTTGCTGTTCGCCCCAACCGATGCCCGCCTGGCGGCCTCGCTGGCCGAGTCGGCGGTCGCCCGCGACTCGTTTCCCGGGCTCCCCCGTCCGCAGATACGCGTACAGGTGTGGGTGGCGCCCAACGACGCGTCCTTTCGCCGCTGGGCGGGAAATGGCGCCCCCGAGTGGGGGGTGGCCTTCGCGTTCCCCGTGGAGAGGCGCATCGTACTGCACGGGCACCGGGGCGGCGGTCGCGCCGGAGATCCGCTCGTGGTGCTTCGGCATGAACTGGCGCACCTCGCGCTGCATGAGGCGATGGGCGACCTGCCGCCCCGCTGGTTTGACGAAGGCTACGCGTCGTTCGCGGCCGGGGAGTGGGGGCGGGACGACGTGCTGGCCACGAATTTCGCGCTGGCCATCGCGTTCGGCCGCCTTCCGACGCTGGCCGGGCTCGACTCCGCCTTTTCGGGCGGCACCACCGCGGCCCAGGCCGCCTACGCCTTTTCCTACCGGGCAGTGGCCGAGATGGCCGCGCTCGACCGCGCTCGCGGCCTGAGCCTGCTCTTCGCCTACTGGCGACAGGAGGGCTCGCTCGAGCGGGCCGTGCGGCAGGCGTACGGGGTGACGCTGGCCGGATTCGAAATGCGCTGGCAGCAGGCGACCCGTCAGCGATATGGCGGGCTGGCCCTGGTGACCGACGTGAGCGCCGCGGCCATCCTGCTGGGGGTGATGGTGGGACCGCTCTGGCTGGTGCGACGCCGGAGGATTCGGCGGAGGCTGGACGCGATGCGAGTGGCCGACGCGGCGCAGGCCGAGCGGGATCGCGTCAGCGCGCTCGCCGCGCTCCTTGGCGAGGGCGGAACCGGGCGCGAGCATTAGGATTCGATGAAAGGTGGGTGCGCGCCCCTCGGTTTTGCCTTGACACGACCCTCCAACTGTTCTAGTCTCAAGCGCTTATGACTACTGTTCAGGGGAAGGGAATTTCGGGGCCCGTGATGTGGTGGGGCGCAGCGCTGCTTACATTGGCACTCGGCTACGCCGACCTGGTGCGGGGCGGGGAGACGGTTGCCCCCATTTTGCTGATGCTGGGGTATTGCGTACTGGTGCCGCGGGCGATCTTGGCGAGATAGCGGGTCCGTTCGTGGTGGGTGTTCCGGGCGAATAGCTCAGTTGGTTAGAGCACCTGCCTTACACGCAGGGTGTCGGGGGTTCGAGTCCCTCTTCGCCCATTCGGCAGCACAGCTCGCGTGGCATCGAGGGCGGTGGGGATTGCAGTGGCACCGTTCCGGATAGAAGAACTAAACGTTCGAAGGAGATGACTGTGAAGGCACGGCTTGGCTCTGTCCGCTCAATCGTTGCGGTGACCGTCCTGCTTGTGGGTGCCACTCCAGTGGCGACCCGCGCGCAGGCCCCCCGCACGCCAAACCCAAACGCCCCGCGGTTGGTCGTCGGCACGTTCCGGAGCAACGACAAGAAATTGTCGGCGCAGGCGTCGGAGGAGATGCGCAGTCGGCTCAATGCCGACATCCCCTTCCGGCAGCTCACGGTGATCTCGTCCGCCGACTACAAGACCGTCGTCGAGCAGTCCGGCTATCCGTACGACGAAGCCCTGACGCCGGGCGACCTGAACAGCCTGGCGAAGCTTCTCCGCACGGATGAGTACCTGGAGGGGACGGTCGAGAGGACCCCCGCCGGCTACAAGTTCACGGCCAGCCTCCTGCTGACGCGTGATCCGGCGCTCAGGCAGCCGCTGCCGCCCGTCGAGGGAGACAAGATTGCTCGCGCCGCGACGTTGATGTCGAAGAACGTGCAGGACGCGCGCAGGCAGATCGAGTTCGAGAAGAAGTGCAACTCGCTGGGCCGCGACAGCAAGGTGTCGGAGGCCATCGTGGCGGCGCGAGCCGGCGCGGCGGCCTATCCGCAGGCCACGCTGGCCCGCCTTTGCGAACTGCAGGTGCGCGTCGGCTTCAAGCAGCCTCCCGACTCGGTGCTGCTGGCCGCGCTCGAGGTGCTCAAGTACGATCCCAAGAGCAAGATGGCGCTGACCAATGCGGCGCAGGCCTACAAGGACAAGGGCGACGAGGACAAGTCCACCGAGCTCCTCGTCCAGCTGCTCGCCACCGACCCGTCGAACACGCGGCTCGTCGACGACGTGGTCAACGCCCTGGCCGCCAGCGGCAAGTCGGCGATGGCCAAGCCGATCATCGCGCAGGCGATCAAGGACAATCCGGGCGATGTGCGCCTGATGCGGCTGGGCTTCCTCATCTACCTGGCGTCCGGTGATAGCAAGGGCGGCACGGAACTGGGCGAGGAAATGGTGAAGATCGACTCGTCGCTGGCCGACACGGCGTTCTTCCAGAAGATGGCATCGGCGTATGAGGGCGACAGCGCATTCGCGAAGGCCGCGGAACTCGCCGCGCGCGGCGTGGCGAAGTTCCCGTCGAACACCACGCTGCTCGGCATCCTGGGCCAGGAACAACTGAACGTCGGACAGCAGCAGCAGGCCATCGCGACCTTCCGGAAGATCCTGGCGATCAACCCGAAGGAGCCGAAGATCCGCATGAAGATGGTCAAGGCGTATGACGACATGAACCAGCCCGACAGCACGCTCCTGGCGTTGCGTGAGGCCAAGGCGGCGGGCGAAGACGGGCAGGCGGTGGGGACCAACGCGCTCATCATCGGCAACCGGCTGTTCAGGGTTGGGCAGGAGACGCTGAACAAGGCGCAGCAGAGCAAGAGCACCGAGGATTACCTGGCGGCGATCGCCGCCAACGAGAAGGTCCTGCCGTGGGTGATCTTCGCTGATTCGACCCTGACCGCAGCGGACAGCAAGAACCAGGCGAAGTTCCTGCTCGCCATGGCGAGCTTTCAGATCTCCGTGGCCGCCGTGAGTGAGGCGCCGAAGACCAAGTCGTGTGAGCTTGCGAAGATTGCGCAGGAGCACATCATGACGGCGCAGCTCAACATCAACTCCGGTGGCAAGTTTGCGCCGGCCGCCGTCGCCCAGCTGATGCCGATCATTCCGCAGATCATGACGGGCGCGGACCAGATGGCGAAGCAGTACTGCAAGTAAGACGCTAGGCGATGGACGATGGAACGGGCGGCCAACTGGCCGCCCGTTTTTGCGTCTCGGGGTATGGCCGGTGCCGTGACGCAGGGGAGCCGTCAGCCGTACGCTCTACGCCGCAAGCCGAACGCCGTCGGACGGCGTAGAACGTATGGCGCACAGCCTACAGCTTCGTTTCCCGACGAATGACTGCTTCGTCAGTGGACTGTCCCCTGTTACGATCCATAGAGTGACCACCCGCTTCGACTCCGCCTACCATGCCCCGGTGCTGGTTGACGAGATCCTCGATCTCTTCGCCGGCGCAACGCGCGCGCTCGACTGCACGCTGGGCGGGGGCGGGCACAGCGCCGCGATGCTCGACGCCGGCATCGCCACCGTCACCGGCGTCGATCGCGATCCGGAGGCGATTGCCGAGGCGGCGGCGCGTTTGCGCCCGGCCATCGAAGCGGGGCGATTCAACGTCGTGCGCGGCAACTTCGCCGACGTCGCCGAGCAGCTTTCCCCGGGCGTCACCTTCGACGCCATCCTGCTCGACCTCGGCGTTTCGTC
>JBBTJT010000094.1:3975-10023 GCA_038059315.1 Gemmatimonadota bacterium | reverse complement strand
GCAGCGTGGCAGGCGACGGGCGAGCCGAACGCTACAAGACGACCCAGGAGCAGGATATGCCGGCCGGACGAACCGCCCACGGATTTACGCTGGCCTCGAAGGGAAGGAAGTAGCGCCTGGGAGCCGGGATTTACTGCACACCACGAAGACTCGAAGGACACGAAGCGGGCACGAAGCGGGCACGAAGACGCGCAACTGGGGGAACTGCAATTTCGCAGTTCCCCCTATTTGTTCTTCTTCGTGAATCTCCGTGTCCTTCGAGTCTTCGCGGTGTGCACGAAATGCTAGATTAGGGGCATGCCCCTGACTGCCGCCGAACTGCGACGCTATTCCCGTCATGTGATGCTCCCGCAGGTGGGCACCGAGGGACAGGAACGCCTCAAAGCCGCCTCGGTGCTCGTCGTCGGGCTCGGCGGCCTGGGTTCTCCCGCGGCCCTGTACCTCGCGGCCGCTGGGATGGGGCGACTGGGGCTCGTGGATTTCGATCGCGTGGACGAGAGCAACCTCCAGCGTCAGGTGGTGCACGGCACCTCGTCGATCGGCATCTCCAAGACAGAATCGGCGCGTGCGCGGCTGCACGACCTCAACCCGTACGTCGAATTGCGCGTGCACGACGAGCCACTGACCGCCGCCAACGCGCTGGCGCTCGTCGGGGCGTACGACGTGGTGGTGGACGGCACCGACCAGTTCGCCACGCGCTACCTGGTGAACGACGCGTGTGTCATTGCACGCCGGCCCAACATCTATGGCAGCGTGCACCGGTTCGAGGGGCAGGTGTCGGTGTTTGCCACGCAAGGCGGACCCTGCTACCGGTGCCTCTTTCCCACACCACCGGCGGCGGGAACGGTGCTGTCGTGCGCCGAGGGGGGCGTGCTGGGCGTGCTGCCCGGCATCGTGGGGTCGCTGCAGGCGGCAGAGGCGATAAAGCTGATCGCGGGCATCGGAACACCGCTGGTCGGCCGACTGCTGTACTTCGACGCACTCACGATGCGCATGCGCGAGATGTCATTTGACCGGGATGCCGCGTGTCCAATGTGCGGCGACGATGCATTGCCGAGGTTGCTCGATGACTACGATTCGTTTTGCGGAACTCCACCAGGCACCACCGGTCAGGCCATGCCCGACGACAGTTTGGAGATGACAGCGGGCGAGCTCAAGGCGAGCCTCGCCGCCGGCGACGAGATATGGCTGCTCGACGTGCGCGAGGGGTGGGAGTACTCGACCTCTCGTCTCGACGGGGCGACGCTCATTCCACTGGCCGACCTGGCGTCGCGCGCCGATGAAGTGCCACGCGATGCCGACGTGGTGGTGTACTGCCACCACGGAGTGCGCAGCGCGCGGGCGGTTTCGATGTTGCGACACGGTGGATGGGCCCGGGTGCGCAACCTCTCCGGCGGCATCGAGCGCTGGAGCATCGAGGCGGATCCCACCACACCGCGATACTAGATGTTTCCGTGGCCGGGAGCGCTCGAGCTCACCCTCGCCGTGGCAGCCACGGTGTTCGTGCGCCGCTACCTGCATGGCCGCTTCGTGGAGCGGGCGTTCGAGGCGCGTTATTGCGACACGCGCAACCTGCAGGGCGTAATTGCCGGCGCCGAGGGATTCTCGCTCGCCGGAACGGACGACCGCGCCATCGTGCTGCTGCACGGCTACAACGATTCCCCCCAGACCATGCGCTCGCCGGCGGCGGCGTTTCACGCGGCGGGGTGGACGGTGTACGTGCCGCTCCTTCCCGGGCATGGGCGGTCACTCGGCGCATTTGCGGCGTCGACAGCCATGGACTGGATTGATGCCGGCCGGGGGGCGGTCCGCGAGGCGCTGCAGCGCCACCGCCGTGTGGCGGTGGGCGGGCTGTCGATGGGCGGGGCGGTGGCGATCATCGTTGCCGCGGAACAGCCGACGGTGCAGGGGGCCGTGCTCTTTGCCCCGTTCCTGCTGCACAGTCGCCGGCTTGGCGCCATTGCCGGCTTGTGGCCGCTGCTGAGCCTGTGGACCAAGTACCTCACGGGAGGGAAGGCGACGCGGGCGATTCGCGACCCGTCAGCGCGCGAGTTGATCATCGCGTACCGTTGCTCGACGCCCCGCCTCCTCCGCGAGCTCAAGCGCGTGGTGCGCCAGGCGCGCGCCGCGCTGCCCGCGGTGAAACAACCGGTGTTCATGGCGCAGTCGGGAGACGACTATCGCATTCCTCCCTCGCAGGCGCAGGACGCGTTCAACGCGCTGGGCTCAACCGACAAGCACCTGCACTGGACCACCGGAAACGGCCACGTGATCACCGTGGACTTCGGGCACGGTGAGTTGTCGGCGGAGGCGGTGCGGTGGATCGAGACGCGGGTTCCGAAGCGGTAGGGCGCGATCGTGGCCAGACGCAAACGTCCGTCTGCCAGGGTGCGTACCAATTGCATGGGGTGTGCACCGCGCGGAGATTCCAGCGACCGCCCCCACAGGTATACATCGTGATTCGACGCATTCCAGCAATCCTGCTCGTCCTCGTCGTCGGCTGCATGCCGCAGCGTGCCAGCCAGGAAGTGACGCCGGTCCGCCTGGCCGAACCCATCACCTTCACGATCGCCCTTCCGGACGACAGCGTCCGCGAGCGCGACCATTCGCGCGACAACCCGTTTCTGACCACCAATCGCATCGACTGGCCGGGACCGAACGCCTATCGCGCGGCGAGTGGCGAACCAGGGCCGCTGTACTGGCAGCAGCGCGCCGACTACCGCATTGCCGTCACGCTCGACACCACCACGCGCCGGGTGAGCGGGACGGTGGGCATCACCTACACCAACAACTCGCCCGACACGCTGCGTTTCGTCTGGATGCAGCTCGACCAGAACCTCTACCGTCCGGGAAGCAAGGGTGGCGCGCTCTTTCCGCCCGACTCGCGCTGGGGTGTGCGCGGCTTCAACGGCGGGTACGACCTTGCGCAGGTCGCGGTCAACGGCGTCGCCGTGGCGCCGCGCGTGAACGACACCATGATGCGGCTCGACCTGCCGTCGCCCCTCGCGCCGCGCGGCGCGCAAGCCACGATCACGATGTCGTTCGCCTTCAACGTGCCGGAGCACGGCAGCGACCGGATGGGACGCGACGGCAATCTCTACGAGATTGCGCAGTGGTATCCACGCATGGCGGTCTATGACGACGTGCGCGGGTGGAACACCGACCCCTATCTGGGGCAGGGAGAGTTCTACCTCGAGTACGGCGACATCGAGTACGCGGTGACCGCGCCCGCCGGATACACCATTGCCGGCAGCGGCGTGCTGCAGAATGCCGGTGAGGTGCTGTCCGGCACGCAGCGCGAGCGCCTCGCCCAGGCGGCCAGGAGCAGCGATCAGGTGGCCATCATCACGCGCGTCGAAGCGAGGGCCACACCGACGGCCGGCACCAAGACCTGGCGGTTTCGCGCCGAGCGTGTGCGTGATGTCGCGTGGGCCGGGGCGCCCGATTTCCAGTGGGACGCCACCAGCTGGAACGGCATACTCTGCCAGGCGTACTTCCAGCCCGAGCGCACCAAGGGGGCGTGGGACAGGGGCGCCGAAATGACGCAGTGGAGCATCAGGACCTACTCGGAACTCTTCCATCCGTATCCGTATCCGCAGGCGACGAGCGTCGCCGGACCGGTGGGCGGCATGGAGTACCCGATGTTCGTGATGGTGCACTACGGTGACAATGGCGATCCCAACAGCGTGTTCGGCACCATCGACCACGAACACGGGCACCAGTGGTTCCCGATGCTGGTGGGGAGCAATGAGCGCCGCTATGCCTGGCAGGACGAAGGGTTCAACACCTACATCAACGCCTTCTCCAACGAACGGCGGTTTCCGGGGACGAGCGAGTATGCCGGTTCGCTGGCCGACTGGAAGCAGGTCGTCGCCGCGGACATCGAATCACCCCTGATGACGGCACCCGATCAGATCGATCCGGCGGCGCTGGGTGCCATCGGCTACCGCAAGCCGGCGGTGACGCTGCTGACGTTGCGCAACCACGTGCTCGGTGCGGAGGCCTTCGACCACGCGTTTCGCGAGTACACACGGCGCTGGGCGTTCAAGCATCCCACCCCGGGCGATTTCTTCCGGACCGTCGAGAACGTGGCGGGGGCCGACCTGAGCTGGTTCTGGCGCAGCTGGTGGTACACCACGGACAAGCTCGACCTGGCGATCACCGGCGTGGAGACGCGCGGCGAAGGGGAGGCGCGTACGGTGCACCTGGAAGTGGCGCGCAAGACGGGGGTGATCTTCCCGCCGGCGGTGCGCGTGAAGTACGAGGACGGAACGTCCGAGGATCTCAAATTTCCGGTGGATGTCTGGACCCGCGGTGCGTCGGTTTCGCTCTCGGCGCCGGCGCGTGGCAAGGTGGTGGGCGCCCGACTCTGGCCGGATGCCACGGTGCCGGACTGGAATGCGGTGAATGACACGTGGGGAGCAGCGCCAAAGGCCGACACGCCGAGACCGGTCACGAAGTAGATTGGAGAGTCGATAGACGATAGACGATGGACGATGATAGACGGCGGTGACCGAAACGGAGAGCGTCGAGATGTCCACGATCACCTGCGCCAGGTGTGGCGAGAAGAAGGATGGATTTGAGCGGGCGCCGTTTCCCGGCGCGATGGGCGCGCGCATTCTCGAAGGGACCTGTCAGGATTGCTGGCAGTTGTGGCTGAAACAGCAGACAATGCTCATCAACCACTACGGCCTGAACGTGATGGACCCGCAGGCGCGGCAATTCCTCACACGCAACATGGAGGCCTTCCTCTTCAAGGGCGGCCGCCAGGACGACGTCGACACGACCAAGCAGGGACAGATCACGTACTGAGTTGCAGCGGCGGGTAAAACGGCAGGCCGTCCCGCCATCATGACACCGGCTTGACATTAGTTGCTGCGTGTTACTTATTCCGCGCGCGATGTCTTCCCCGAAATCGCGCCGTCGCGGCGGCGCCACCATCGACCTGGTGCTCTGCTCCGCCCGTGCCGGGCGGTTGCACGTGCTCGTGGTGCGGTCTGCGGCCGGCAAATTGGTGCTGCCGTTCGTGTGGAGCGTCGATGGCGAGGCGCTCGAGCAGACGGCGCGCGACCTGGCGAAAGACATCACCGGACATGGCATCCCCTGGATGGCGCCCGGCGTGGCGATTGCCAGCAAGAAGCACCCGACCGACGCGGCGCTGTCGGTGCCGTTCGTCGGCGTCATGAGCGCGACGATGCCGACCCCCGGCGGGTCGGCATGGTATCCGGTGGACGCGCTGCCCACACTGACCGCACGCCAGAAGGCGATGGCCGACGGTGCGCTGGAGACGTTGCGCCTTCACATGGACGTGTCCCCGGTGGCGTTCCGGCTGCTCCCGCCGGTGTTCACGCTGAGCGAACTCCAGCAGGCCTATGAGCTACTGCTCGGCCGGCCGCTCCACAAGGCGAGCTTTCGCCGTGCGCTGCAGGCTGCCTACCTGGCGGAGCCGACCGATGAGTGGCGCAGCGAAGGCCGGGGGCGCCCGGCCCAGTTGTTCAGGTTTTCCCCCCGCAAGCGCCGGGGCGGCCACCGCAGCGTCCGCTTCGACCTGATCGGCCACTGACCCTGCCGGTCGGTGCGGCAATCCGTGCCATTCCGGGACGAAATGGTGACATGGAACTTCTTGCGCGGGTAAACGTATTAGTTGCAGAGTGTGTCTAAGACACAAACGGAGGCGACGATGCTGACGTACCTGGATTCCCTGTGCGACGCGATGGTGGCGCATGACGTGGTGCGATTGCGCGCCCTGATCGACGACCATCCGCTGGCGCGGCTGTTGCCGGCCGATGCGGCGTCCGAGGTGCGCCGGTTCACTGCGGGAAAGGCGTCGGTGCACGCCGTGCCGATGGTGATGCTGCGGTTCCGCGACCAGACGGCGCGACTGCTCAGCGAGCCTTCGCGGGCGGAACTGCCCGTGACCGAGCCCTCCCTGCCGCAGCGCTTGGCGGCGACGGTGAAGCGCCGGGGACACCGCCGCGCCAACCAGATGGAACTGCCGCTCTCGGCGTAGCGCACTGCCGCACCCAACTCGAAGCGCCCCCCGCAAAC
>JBBTJT010000094.1:0-3965 GCA_038059315.1 Gemmatimonadota bacterium | reverse complement strand
GGGCGCTTCGTTGTTCGTGCCATCATCCGGGGGCGGGGCGGGGTAGGTGATCGCCCTACCGAGTTGTTGACGCGGATTGAAGGGTTACGCCGACCGCCGAGAGCTTTCGCCTGCCACATCTTGCGGCAAGAGCACAATGAAGGAGGCAGCATATGCAGACGGTCTTCCGGATTCCGACGCGCGCGACCCTCGGGGCAGCGCTGATCACCCTCATCACCCTGATCTCACTGTCGGTCGTGAGTGGATGCAACATCGCCGACAAGACGCTCGGGACCTCGGCGATCCCGCTGACACCGGCACGCAACCTCGCGGGCACGTGGAAGACGTTCGCTCCGGTGACGTTCTACTACACGTCCGACTTCTGCAGCGACTCCAAGGAGACGGTGGCGGCGGCCGACTGGACGGTGACGTGGATCATCACTGCCGTGTCCGGTGACGAGAACAAGGTCAACATCCAGATGAACTACGCGCCGTCCAACTATCGCAGGCTCACCAGCACTTGCGGGAACTTGAGCAATGGTTGGGTGCCCTGGGTGTCACCGCAGTTCTTCACCGGGACGGTCAGCAGTTCGTCGCTCACCATCAATGACCTCAATAATGATATGAACTACTCCGGCGCGTTCACGTCGACGTCGCTGGACGGTACATGGGTGCACTGGGAATGCATCATCTACTGTACCGGCGAGTTCACGCTGACCAACCAGTTGAAGCTGATAAAACAGTGACGCGCGCGCTCGGCGATGAGGGTCGCCAGCGTCGGTAGCCGGTGGCCCATGGAAGCGGCTGTGGGCGTCCCGGGCGAAAAGAGACAAGCCCCGGCCGCGCGGCGCATGCCGTTCGGCCTCAGGCGAAGAGAATGGGGACTTGGCAAGGGGCGGACACGAACGACGGCGCCGAGGCCGTGTCGAGTGCCCGAACCGGCGTCAGGCCGCGCCGGCGATGTAACGGGCGAAACGCCCGCAATTCAAGCACTTGAGTGTGACGTGGCAACGCGGCGGCGGTGGCGCCTGCAGCGGATCGCGTTCGATGTCACCAGAGCATGACGGGCAGCTGAGCGGCTGGCCGTTTCGGTCGTTGGCGATGAGGTTCAGCGCCTGGGCCGGGTTGAACGAGTTGGGACGGGGCTTACGCATTACGGCTCCGTGAAAACATCAGTGATGCCTGACCTACGGGTTTACCGACACCCCATGAACAAATGTAATCACCCATGGAAGCCCCCCCATTTGGCGCGCATCCGCGGTGCATCGTTGGCGGTGTAACCCGTTGTCAGCACGGATGTTCCGCCGATCGCCTGCGGACGAGCTCGTCCCGAGGTCACGAAACTGACATCGGCGCCACGCGACATGAGCGGCGGAAGATGAGAGCTGGGTGTCGACTTGTCGGCCGGGCAGGATGACCGAAAAACAGGAACGCCGGCCCTTGGGGACCGGCGCTCCGGAGCTTCGGACGGCTAGGCGAGCACCGGGAGAGCTCGGATCTTCTCCTGCCACTCCCTGGGACCGCTTTCGTGGACATTGTTGCCCTCACTGTCCACGGCGACCGTCACCGGCATGTTCTCGACATCGAACTCGTAGATCGCCTCCATGCCGAGCTCGGCGAAGGCGACGACCCGCGAGTGACGAATGGCCTTGGCTACCAGGTATGCGGCGCCGCCGACGGCCATCAGGTACACGGCCTTGTGCTTTCGGATGGCCTCGAGACCGACAGGACCGCGCTCCGACTTGCCGACCATCCCGATCAAGCCCGTCTTGGCCAACATCATCTCGGTGAACTTGTCCATGCGCGAGGCCGTGGTGGGACCGGCAGGACCCACCACCTCATCGCGCACGGGATCCACGGGACCGACGTAGTAGATGACGCGATTGGTGAAGTC
The DNA here is from genome assembly GCA_038059315.1 of Gemmatimonadota bacterium. GTDB lineage: Bacteria > Gemmatimonadota > Gemmatimonadetes > Gemmatimonadales > Gemmatimonadaceae > PNKL01. Next base: position 2,092 of record JBBTJT010000094.1, on the reverse strand, counting down.
GACGCCAGCCGGCAGCGCCTCGCCCTGCGCGAAGGTGTCGGCGATCCGCTTGTGTGCCGCGTCGCGTCCGGTGAGGAGCTTGCCGTTGAGGAGCAGGCGGTCGCCGGCGTTCCACGTCCGGGTTTCCGCCGGCGTGAGCGTGTCGAGGTTCACGGACCGGGCGTTGCGGTCGGGCGCCCAGGTGACGTCGGGCCAGTCGCTGAGCTTCGGCACCGGGAGCTGCACCGCGCCCGAGCCGTCGAGCGTGAAGTGCGCGTGCCGGGTGGCGGCGCAGTTGGGAATCATGGCGACGGGCAAGGACGCCGCGTGCGTGGGGTAGTCGGAGATCTTGACGTCGAGCACGGTAGCAAGGCCGCCGAGTCCCTGCGCGCCGATGCCGAGGGCGTTGGCCTTGTCGAACAGCTCGATGCGCAGCTCTTCGATCTTGTTCCGCGGGCCGCGCGCCTTGAGCTGTGCCATGTCGATGTGGTCCATCAGCGATTCCTTGGCGAGGAGCATCGCCTTCTCGGCCGTGCCGCCGATGCCGATGCCGAGGATCCCGGGCGGGCACCAGCCGGAGCCCATCGTCGGGACGGTCTTGAGCACCCAGTCGACCAGGGAGTCGCTGGGGTTCAGCATGACGAACTTGGACTTGTTCTCGGAGCCACCGCCCTTGGCGGCGAGCTTGACCTCGACGGTATCGCCGGGGACGATCTCGAAGTGCACCACCGCCGGGGTGTTATCGCGCGTGTTCTTTCGGGTGAAGGCGGGGTCGGTGACGATGGACGCGCGCAGCACGTTGTCGGGCTGCAGGTAGGCGCGGCGCACACCCTCGTTGACCATGTCGGTGATGCCCATGGTGGCATCCCACTTCACGTTCATGCCGACCTTGAGGAAGACCACCACAATGCCGGTGTCCTGGCAGATGGGGCGGTGTCCCTCGGCGCACATGCGCGAGTTGGTGAGGATCTGGGCGATGGCGTCCTTGGCTGCCGGGCCCTGTTCGCGGTCGTAGGCTTCGCCGAGCGCCTTGAGGAAGTCGACAGGATGGTAGTACGAAATGTGCTGCAGGGCATCCTGGATGCTCTGGATGAAGTCGTCCTGCCTGATGAGGGTCATGAGTCCTTCAGGTCGAAGTGCGCCTATTCTGGCTACGGACTGAATCTAGCGAAAACACATAGCCACAGATGAACGCAGAAACACCGGTGCAGTCGCCGAATGGGGAGAATGCCGAGTGCCGGGCCGATGGCGAGAAAGGCGAAGGCCCAGGGCCTGCCAATGGTGCGCACGATGGGTGGCACGAGTTGGATGGAAATTGTCGTCAGCAGGAATTCCCTGTGAAGTCTGCAGTATGAGCGCGGTGCCTACGGCGTGTGGGGGAACACTCTCCGTGACGAGCACACTGAAATGGGCGCTGTCGGCGATGATGAAGAATCCCCACACGAGCGCGACCGGGCGTAAGCAGCCAGAGCGAACGGCCGAAAGCGAGGCCAACCAGGGCGCAGCAGATAGCGCTGACGGACAGCGCAATGATGACGAGCCGTGGGCGGCCGATGCGATCGGCCACGGCGCCGCCCCACACGCAGCCGATGCCGCCCACGGCAATGATGGCAAAGCCGCTGACCGATGCGGTGCGGGATGGCGCGGGGTTGAGCGCGTGCGGCGATCCGGCGATGCTGGCGGCGAGGAACGCTAGAATCCACGTCCAGTACGAGTACAACTCGAGCTTACGGGGGTGCTGCAATCATGGGTGGCGCATGACTTGAGCAGTTGCGCAAACGCGTTGACTGCTTGTGACATGCGTCCTGGTACCTGAAACACTGACGCTGCTGTCCAACCCTCATTCTCGGTGGTTAGGACACTGATTTGTCACAGGGTTTGACACCGACATACTGGTTCCAGTACGAGACACGCACTACGTGGCAGCGCGAGATCGGCCGCCACTATTACTCCGGCCAACAAATATGTGAACCGCGATGCACACTACGTCCTGACCCGCATCGACAATGCAATCAGAACGTTTCAGCTGACGCCAGCTGGCGAGAGCAAGCTCGCGACTGCCGGAATTCTTCCCGGGCACCGCTTCGAGCGGGCGATCCTCTTTGACCTGTTC
>JBBTJT010000093.1:0-11438 GCA_038059315.1 Gemmatimonadota bacterium | reverse complement strand
GAAGGGGAGCACGCTGGGAAATGCGCACTTTCCCGCGGCGGGAATTGTTGCCGTCAATCGGGCGCAGGAACGGGGATACTCGTTCGCGTACATCGGGTAACCACGAATCCGGCATATCCAATTCCGTCATCCGAGTTCCGATTCATGAAACGTCGCTCGTTCCTCTCCGCCGCCGCGCTGACCACCGCCGGCCTCTCCGTTCCTTCGCACGCGTCCTCCCAGGCCGCCGCGCCGCGCGCCGCCGACGGCCAGCGCGATGTGCCGCGCTATCCCCAGGATGCGTGGCTCGACCAGCTCCCCGGCAAGCACCGCCTCTTTCTCGACGCCACCGACGACGTGGGTGCGGCCGGGGCGCTCGGCTACGCGTGGAACTTCCTGCGCACCAGCACCACCGGGTACCAGCTGAAGGACGAGGACCAGGCGGTGGTCATCTGCCTGCGCCACGGCGCCACCGAGTTCGCCTTCTCCAACGACATCTGGAGCCGGTACGACGTGCTCCGCAAGGAGAAATACCAGCACCCGGAGACGGAGAAGCCGGTGAAGGGCGGCAACGTCTTCCGTCCCGGCTCCGCCGGACCCAAGTCGATGGATGACGGCTTCACGTGGGATGGCCTGGCAAGGCGCGGCGTGCACTTTGCCATCTGCGGCTCCGCCACGCGCGGCCTCGCCCGGTCGATCGCCGGTGAAAAGGCCGACTCCGCCACCATGCAGAAGATGGTGGACGAGTTGATGGCCAACGCGCCGGCCAATGCGCACTTCATGGCGTCGGGCATCCTGGCCGCGCAGCGGGCGGGAGAGTACGGATACACGGTCATCAAGGCGTGAACGGAATCGGAATTCGGATACCGGTTCGCTGTACCCCTGCCCGCCCACGCCATAGCGTTCCCCATCCCTCATCCGCTCCCTCCAATGCGCATTGTCCTGATCACCCTTCTCCTCCCCCTCGCCATCGGGGCGCAGGACACCCCCACCGAGCGCGCGGCCGCGTCCGACGTCGTCAGGAAGATGGGCGCGCTGCAGCAGTCCCTCGAACTGCCCGCCCTCGTGGCGCGACTCACGGCCGCCAACACGGCACGCGACGCCGTCGCTGCCCGCGCGAAGGAACTGATGGACGCCGAACTCCTGGCGATGGCCGATGACCTCACGAATCACCCGGAAATCGGCTTCAAGGAAACACGCTCGGTGAAGATCCTCACCGACTACCTGCAGGCGCACGACTTCGACGTCACCGTGGGGGTGGCTGGTCTCCCGACGGCATTCGTCGCCAAATACCGCAGAGGCACGCCGGGCCCCAACCTGGGCGTCATCCTCGAGTACGACGCCCTGCGCGGCACCAATGGCGACTTTCACGGCGACCAGCACAGCGCCCAGGGTCCCACGGGGATGGCCGCGGGCATCGCCATCGCCGAGTTCCTGACGCGCAGCAGGACGCCGGGGACGGTGACGTTCTACGGCACGCCCGCCGAGGAGATGATGCCGCCGCCGTCCAAGACCGTGATGCACGAGGCCGGCGTCTTCAACGGCGCCGACGTGATGGTGCGTTCGCATTCGAGCATGGGCACCCAGCGGGCGGCGCCGGGCTTCGGATCATGCTGCCTGAACATCGACGGCGTGAAGTACACGTTCGGCGGGGCGCCGGCGCACCAGATGACGGCGTGGGACGGGCGCGACGCGCTGACCGCGGTCATCCACCTCTTCAACAATATCGACGCGATCCGGCGCACCATGCGCCCCGAGACGCGCATCCAGGGCATCATCACCGAGGGCGGCAAGGCACCCAACGTCGTCCCCGACCGCGCGGTCGCCGACTTCTACATCCGGTATCCCGACCAGGTGTACCTGGCGCAGGTGCGCGAGATGGTGGACAACGCCGCCCGCGCCGCGGCCCTGGCCACCGGCACCAAGGTGAAGATCGAGCCCTACGGCAGCATGCGCGACGGCGTCTCGGTGGCGACGCTGAACGAACTCGCGTTCGCCTACCTGAAGAAATTCGGCGGCACCAAGGTGCAGGCCGAGCCCGGCAAGCCGCAGGGATACGAGGAGACCGGGAGCCTCTCCAGCGCGCTGCCCGGGGTCGGATTCTCCGCGCACACGTCGAACGGCGGCTTCCACACGTACGAGATGCTTGCCGACGCGCTCGGTCCCGTGGGGCACGGCGGATTCGTCGTCGACGCACAGGCCATGAGTGCGCTGCTCTACGACTTCGCCACCCGCGCCGATTATCGCGCGCTGGTGAAGAAGGAATTCGACACGACGAGGGCGCTGTTTGGGGAATACGTCGACGCGCTGGGGAAGGCGTACCCGCGGCCGGTGGTGCGAGACCCGTAACTGCGATTCAGGACTTGGAATGCGGATCAGGATTCAGGATTCCGACTGAGGATGGCGATTGGCGATGGGGCCGTCATCGCGCCGTCGCGCTCAACAGCATCGGGAACGCCTTCTCCAGCGCCCGGTCTCCCTCCGCCGCTCCCCGGTACTTCCCGATGCGCACCACCACCAGGTCGTGCGACGGGATCATCGTCACGCTCTGGCCGCCGGCGCCCTGCATGGAGAAGGCGTCCTTCGGCACGGGCGAGGCGCCGTCGCCGTTGATCCAGAAGAAGCCGCCACCGTAGACGGGATTGCCGTCGGCCACCCACGCCGGTGCCAGCGCACGCACGTGCTTCACGTATCCCTGGGGCAGCAACCGCTCGCCGTTCCAGACGCCGTCGTGCAGGTACAGGTTGCCCAGCCGTGCCCAGTCGCGGGCGGCGATCATCTCGTACCCCTGCCCCAGGAAGTTGCCGTACGGGTCGGTCTCGAGGATCGCGTCGCGCATCCCCAGCTTGTCGAACAGCTCGCGCTGCGGCCACGAGTGGTAGTCCTGCTTGAGCGTGCGCTCGACACCAAGCCTCACGAGGTAGCTCGCGAGCACGGGGTCGGTGTTGCGGTACCGCCCCACGGTGTTCGGTTTCCACTCCTGCGGCCGCGTGGCAGCAAAGTGATATGAGTCGACCGTGCCGGTGTAGAGGTAGAGATGATCGGAGTAGCCGATCGACTCTTCGTAGTCGGGATCGAACGGCCCGCGCAGCATCAGCCCGCTCGACATGCGCATGATGTCCATGATGCGGATGGCGCGCCGCGGGTCGCCGGGATCGCTCCACTCGGGCACCGGCGAGCGCTGCTCGAGCGTGTAGACGCCCTTCATCATCAGCCGCGCCATCAGCGTGCCGGTGACGCTCTTCCCCATCGACCAGCTTTCGAGCGGTGTGTGGATGCCGATGCCCAATGCGTAACGCTCGCCGAGTATCCGCCCCTTGCGCGTGACCACGACGGCCAGCGTCATCGCGTCCGGTGGCCCGAACGCCGTGTCGAGGGCCGCGGCGACCGCCGCGGAATCCACCCCGCGCGGCCACGCCGTCGCTGGCAGTACGTCGCCCATCGGCCACTGCGTCGTCTTCGCGTCCGGCAGGCGGGGCGTGACGGTTGACGGCGCGAAGTACACGGAATCGCGACCAACGGGGAGCGCCACGCACCCCTGGCTCTTGAACTTCCGCGCCACGCGGGTCACGCCGCTGGCGAGGCGCAGGCGCACTTCCTGGCGCGACTGGTCCACGACGGTGTCGACCACCGCCGACCGGTGCTTCAGCGGGCCGGTGAAGAACCCGACGTTGGCGGCGGCATCCTTGGCGTCGAGTCCGGTGATGAAGACCGCCGAGCAGAGCGTCTTGGCGAAGCCCGCGGTGTGATGGTCGATCGCGATGCCCGGCGGTGGCGACCAGGCGCCGGGAAGCGCGAGCGACTGGCCGCGCGCGATGATCGCTGCGCGCCGCGCGGCGGCATCACCCTGCTGGGCGTGAAGCGGGAATGCGACGAGCAGTGCAGCAAAGGCGAGGCGCATCAGGACTCCGGACAAAGGAGAATCGGAATTCGGATTCAAGGTATGACCCGCGCCGCCTGGGGAGTGATCACGTGCTGCGTCCCCTTCAGCAGCTCATTGATCTTCCCCACCTTGTCCCTGATGATGCCGTCCAGCCGCACCTGGGCGTCATCGGTCTCCACCTTCAGCTCCCCCGACCGCAGCCTCTCGCCGTCGGTGACGGGCCACTGCGGTCGCGAGACCATGCCGCTCACCGTCTGCACTTCTTCGCGCAGGCGCGGGTACTGCCGGTAGCCGAGGCCCTGCAGCGGCCGCGCCAGCACCGAATCGCGGAAGTGCCGCAGGTCCTTGACGGTGCCGTCGATCTCCGCCAGCGCCGCCGCCGCGCTCTCGGCGCGTGGGGCGCGACGCAGTGACGCCTGCACCGCCGTGAGCTGCGCAATCATGTCGTCGGTGCTGGCCACCACGCGCGTGACCCGCTGCGTCAGCGCCTGCAGCTGCAACGCCGCATCGTGCTGCGCCGTCACCTGCGCCGGCGTCATTTCCACGCGCGGGTCGTTCTGCACTGTCAGCGGCTTGGTGTAGCGCTGGCCGCCGACGATCATCGTCACCTGGTAGGTGCCCGGCAGCACGGCCGGTGCGCCGGCGCCACCGAAACCGCCACCGCCGCCACCGCCACCGGGCGCGGCCTCATCGACGCCCGCAGCTTCGGCGGCCCGACGGCGCTCGCGCAATGCGGCGAGGCTCGTGTCGGGGGAGGCCCCCGGCCCGGCACCCTGCACTCCACCCTGCCCCTGCCCCCTGCCTGCGAAGCCGCCTCCGGCGGGGGCCTCATATCTCAGATCCCACGTCACGCGGTTCACGCCCGCATCATCGGCCACGCGACGGAACCGGCGCACCACGCGTCCGCTCGCGTCGGCCACCTCGATGTTCACCTCGCCGGCCGGCTGCGACTTCAGGAAGTACGAAATGACCGCACCGTTCGGCGGGTTCTCCCCAGCCCACTTCCGCTGCCCGAGGTTGCCGTCCCTGTTCCAGTAGTTCCACCGCACCGCCGGCCGAATGTCAATAAGTTGCGCTTCCTGTGCCTCTGCCTGTGCCTCCGCGATCCCCTGGATCGCGGTAACGTTATCCATGATGTACAACCCGCGCCCATGCGTGGCGAGGATGAGGTCGTTGTCGCGCGGATGGATCTGCAGGTCGCGCACCGGCACCACCGGCAGCTTGCCGCGCAACGATGTCCAGTGGGCGCCACGATCCCACGACGCCCACACCCCGGCCTCGGTGCCCACGTACAGCAGGTTCCGGTTGCGCGGGTCTTCGCGGATGACGTGCGTCCACCAGGCGTTGTCCGGCAGGTCGCCGCGAATGTTCTTCCACGTCCTGCCGAAGTCCGTCGTCATGTACACGTACGGCGCGTAGTCGTCGTCCTGGTGATGGTCGGCCGTCGCATAGGCGGTGCCGACGTCGAAGTGCGACGCCTCCACCGTGGCGATCCACGCATTCGGCTTGAGCCCCGGCACGTTCACGAACGTGTTGCTCCACGTCTTGCCGCCGTCGCGCGTCACCTGCACGTTGCCGTCGTCCGACCCGGTCCAGATGACGTTGCTGTCCAGCGGGCTCGGCGCGATGCTCAGCAGCGTCGAGTGGAACTCGGCCGCCGTGTTGTCGACCACGATCTCGCCCCCCGACGACTGCTGCTTCTTCGGGTCGTTGGTCGTGAGGTCGGGCGAGATGACGTCCCAGCCCAGCCCGTAATTGCGCGACCGGAACAGCACGTTGCCGCCGAAGTACACGACGCCCGGGTTCTGCGGCGACAGCGCGATCGGCGAGTTCCAGTTGAAGCGGTACTTGTGCCCGATCATCGCGTCGCCCACCGAACCCACACGGTTGGGATACGGATAGATGGTCTTCGCGACCCCGCTGCGCGTGTCGGTGATGTTCAGCATGCCGCCCTGCGCATCGCTGTACACCAGCCACGGCTTGTCGAGCACCGGCACGCCGAAGAAACCGTCGCCGCCCGACACGTTGTACCAGTCGGCCGGGCGGATGCCCTGCCCCGACAGCGAATTGCTCGGCCCGCACCAGGTGCCGTTGTCCTGCAGGCCGCCGCACACGCGGTACGGCACCTGCATGTCGTAGTTGATGTGGTAGAACTGCGTGAACGGGAACGTGTTCACGATGTCCCAGTTCCGGCCGCCGTCACGGCTCACCGACCAACCGCCGTCGTTCCCGTTGAGGATGTAACGCGGGTCCACCGGGTCGATCCACATCGCCTGGTGGTCGCCGTGCACGTCGCGGGCGATGGTGCGGAAGTTCTGCCCGCCGTCCTCGGAGAAGTACAAGCCGCCGGCCAGCGCAAACACGCGATTCGGGTTCTTCGGGTCCACGCGGATGTCGGCGTAGTAGAACGGGCGGAAGTTGATGTTCCGGTCGCTGCTCACCGTACGCCACGTCCTTCCGGCGTCGTCGCTGCGCCACAGCTCGCCTTCGTCCTTCGTCTCGCTGATCACATACACGATGTTCGGGTCGCTGGGCGCCACGGCCACGCCGATGCGGTCCATCGCCTTGCGCGGGAGGCCGCGGAACCTGTCGGGGCCCGACAGCCGCTCCCACGTCGCGCCGCCGTTCACCGACTTGTACACGGCGGTGTTGCCGCTCCCCGACGCGAGGTGCCACGCCCACCGGCGGTAGGTGTACATGCCGGCGTAGAGGATGTTGCTGTTGTTCGGGTCGGCCGAGATGTCGCTGCACGCCGTCTGCGGGTCGACGTACAGCACCTTCTTCCACGAGGCGCCGCCGTCGGTCGTCTTGAAGACGCCGCGCTCCTCGTTCGGTCCCCACTCGCGCCCGAGGCCGCAGGCGTAGACGATGTCCGGGTTCTTCGCGTCGACGATGATGCGGGCGATCTTGTCGGACTTCTCCAGCCCGATGTGCGTCCAGTGCTCGCCGCCGTCGATCGACTTGTACATCCCGTCGCCCACCGACGCGTTGTTGCGCGGGTTTCCTTCGCCGGTGCCGACGTAGACGATGTTCGGGTCGCTCGGCGCCACGGCAATGGCGCCGATGGAGCCGGACGACTGTTCGTCGAAGATCGGCTTGAAGGTGTTGCCGCCGTTCGTCGTCTTGATGATGGCGCCGTTGGCGCCGGCCACGTAATAGGTCAGCGGGTCCCCGGGGACGCCGGTGACGACGGAGATGCGGCCGGCGTTGTTGATCGGCCCCACCGCGCGCCACGGGAGGCGCTTCAGCAATTCGGCCGGACCCGGCGCGGGTGTGGCCGCGGCGGGCGTTGCGGCCCCCCTGGCCACGGACCTCGCGGCGGGCTGTTGGGCGACGAGGACGCCGGCGCCCAGCAGGGCGATCGCGGCGTGGCGGACGGCAGAGCGAAGGCTCGGGCGCGTCATGGCAGGAGTCTCGGGGTGGGGTGAGGCAAGGTCCGCCGGACTCGGCGGGGCAATTAGAAGAACGCGAAGCGGCGCGCGCCGCTAGAGGGCGCCACCTGGTGTACGCGGCAGGGCACGCGGACGCTCAGCGCGTGGGCGCTGACAGGTGCCTGGACGCTCAGCGTGCAACGCGCCGCAGTTCCGGTGCGCTGGCCGGCGGATGCCTGTGGTGCGTCGCCTGCTCGAACCCGTACGCCAGCGTGATCAGCTTCCCTTCGCTCCACGGCCGCCCAAAGAAGGTCATCCCAGCGGGCAGCACGCCGCGAGTGTACCCCATCGGCACGGTGATCGCCGGGAATCCCGTCATCGGCGAGAAGAGCTGGCTATTGTCGCCGTGCGGCGTGTTGAGGTCGCCGATCAGTCGCGGCGGGTTGCTCCACGTAGGGTACACGAGCGCGTCGAGCTTCAGCGAATCCATGAGCGCGGTGACCGCCACGCGCAGGCTGGCCCGCATCGCCTCGCGCGACTGGCACGCCGGATTGTCCGCCGGCGCCACGGTCACCGCCTGGGCCGCCTGCAGGCGCGCCTGGGCCAGCGGGTGATAACTCCCACTCTTCACGATCTCGTCGATGGTCTTCACCGGCGCGTTCTCCCCGCGCGCGGCCAAGTACCCCTCGAGGTCGTGCTTGAAGACGTTGCACGTGCCGCCGGTGGTGCGCAGCAGCGCCGGGAGCGAGTCGATGGCCGCCGGGTCGACGATGGTCGCTCCCTGCGCCTGCATGGTCTCGAGCGCGCGCGTGAAGACGCGCACCACCTCGCTGTCGGTGGTCGGTCGCTCGTAGGCCTGGCGCAGCACGCCGATGCGTGCGCCCTTCAACCCGCCCGACACCACGAAGCGGCGGTAGTCGGCCTCGCGATGCTCGCGGGCCGGTGCGGTCACCGGATCATCGGCGTCCTCGCCGGCGACCACCTGGAAGACGGCCACCGCATCGGCCACGGTGCGGGCCATCGGCCCGGCGATGTCGGCGCCGTTGGCCAGCGGCACCACGCCGGCGCGCGACGTGAGCCCCATGGTGGACCGGATGCCGACGAGCGCGTTGTGCGCCGACGGGCCGCGGATGGAGTTCCCCGTGTCGGTGCCGAGTCCCACCGCCCCCTCGTTGGCGGCGACCGCCGCCGCCGTGCCGCCGCTCGAGCCCGCCGTCACGCGGTCGAGCGTGTACGGGTTCTTCGTGTATCCCGGGAGAATCGAACTCACCGTCTCGTACGGCGAGAACGCCCACTCGGCGAGGTTGCTCTTGGCCAGCACGATGGCCCCAGCCGCGCGAATGCGCGCGACCATCGTGGCGTCCCGCCGCGGTATCCACCCCTTGAGCGCCAGCGAGCCCGCGGTGGTCTGCAGGTCGCGCGTCTCGAAGTTGTCCTTGACGATCACCGGGATGCAGTGCAGCGCCCCCACCGGTTCGTCCTTCGCGTAGCGCGCGTCGAGCGAGTCGGCCACCGCAAGTGCGGCCGGGTTCACCGTCACCAGCGCGTTGATGGCGGGGCCGCGCTTGTCATACGCCTCGATGCGTTCGAGGTAGCGCTGCACCAGCGCTCGGCAGCTCAGCGTCTTGGCCCGGAACGCCGCGTGGATGCCGGAGATGGTCGTTTCCTCGACGCGAAACGCCGAAGGACGCTGCGCGGGCAGAACGGCCGGGAGCAGCACGAGCGCGAAGGCAACGGTGGATGGGCGCATGACGCAAAGCCTACTGCCACCAGACGCCCGGCGATAGCGCCACGGCGCCGATCGTGCGCGCTCATGCCCTGGCGCTCCGCCATGAGTGCACGAAGGGGCCGCCCATCAGGGAGGCCCCATCGCCCATCGGAATCATGATTCGCAGTCCTGAATCTCGATCCGCGATCCCAATCCTCAGTCAATCACGGCACAACCGCCGCCTTCACCAGCGTAACCATCAAGGTGGACGGGTACTTCTCCGAATGGTGCACCACGTTGTGCGCGGTGACCGGCTGGGTTTCGTCCCAGTTGTTGCCGCCGGTATTGAGGTTCCGGTCGAACCGCGGGAAGTTCGAACTCGACACCTCGATGCGCAGCCGGTGGCCGGGAGCGAAGTAGTTGCTGGTGTTCAGCGGCTGCAGCGTCACCTTGTAGACCCTGTCCTTCTCCATCCACACCGGTGGCTTGTCGTACCCCTCGCGGTAGCGCATGCGCTGGATCGACTCGTCGAGGTTGTAGGCGCGGCCGTCCGGGTAGACGTCGATCACCTTGACGGTGAAGTCGGTGTCCTTGACGTCGGACGACACGTAGAGCGTCGGGACGATGGGCCCGCTGAACTCCATCCCTTCGCTGAACGGCTCCGTCGTGTACACCAGGATGTCCGGGCGTTCCTCGACCTTCTGCTGGTCCATCGAGCCGGCGACCACGGCGTTCCCCTGGCAGCAGACGTTGCCGCCGTACGACATCACCGGATGCAGCGGGTCGTACGTGAACCGGTCGGGCTTGTCGGTCTTCGCCGGCTTCATCGACAGCGTGCCGTCGCCGTGGCGTGTGTTGGCATTGCCGTTGCTGCCAAGGTGGAACGTCATCGGCACGGCCTCTCGCGGTGGCCACACATCCGACGTCCTCCACTGGTTCAGCCCCATCACGTAGTAGCGCACCTTCGGCACCGTATCCATGGCCGCCGACGGCTTGTCCTTCAGGAACCGGTCGAAGAAATCGTAGACGAGCTGCTGGTAGCCGAGCCGCGCGTCACCCATGTCGCGCTGTCCAACCACCGTGTGCTCGCTGGCGCGGGTGTACGAGCAGTGGGCCACCGGCGCGATGATTGCCCATTGGTTCCCTGTGCCGCTGCCCTGTGCCGTCCGTCGGACGTGGTTGTACATGGCGAGGTTCGGCCCCACCGACACGTCGTACCACGACATGAACCAGAGCCCGGGGATGTTGATCGGCATGGTCTCGTGCCAGAGGCCGCCCTTGTACCACGCGGGATCGTTGGGGGCGCGCTTCATCATCGCCCCTCCCGTGGGCACCGGCATCGAGTCGGCGAAGATGCCGTGCGGCCCGTCCACCGCCTTGATGATGTCGATGGTCGGGAGCTTCCAGAACGCCTTCGCCCAGTCCACCGGCGGCAGGCGCTGCGCCAGGTCGTACGACTTCGACGCGCGGATCAACTCTTCCTGCGTCGTGCCGCGCGGGAACATCGGGCGCACCTGGTTCTGCTCCCCCATCAGCCAGTCGATGAAGAGCATCTGCACGGCGCCGCCGCGGTACCAGTTTCCCATCTCGTAGTACGGCCCGACCTTGCCGACGCCAGCGCCAAAACCCTGCACGTTCATCGCGGCGTAGCCGGGATTCCCGAGCGCGGCAACGGCTGGCTGCCATTCGGCGGTCGACGAGCAGCCGGTCGTCCCCACCTTGCCGTTGGACCATGGCTGCGTGGTGAGGTAGTTGAGTTCGTCCTCGCCGTCGCTCAGCGGGGCGCCGAGGATGTCGTAGTTCCCCTCGGCGAAGAAGTGCCCGCATTCCTGCATGTCGACGTAGGCGTAGCCGCGCTTCACCGCGGTCAGCGCCGACGTCATGTCGCGCGGCACGCCGTTGGCCACGTCCCAGTAATTGAAGTTGTACGGCGTGCGCACCCAGATGGCCGGGTACTTCTGCGACGCGTCCCTGGGGTGGTAGATGTCGGCCGGAATGCGGACGCCGTCGCGCATGGTGATCATCACCTTGCGATCGACGACGGCCAGCGACTGCAGTTCGTTCTCGAGTGCCCAGCGCCGGGCCTTCACGCTGTCGGGCATGGGACCGCCGAACTGCGCGGCGATCGGCGAGGTAGCGGCGAGCAGGAGGATCGCGGCGGCCGCAAGAGGGCGGAACGAGGGACAGGTCATGGTGGACTCGTCGTTGGAGAGCAGCCATGAAGGTGCAACGCGCGGCGCCCCGCGTCCACCGGTGCGCGTGCTTCTTGACGGACTTGCGCTCCTATACGCGAAACGCCCGACTCTCGCCGGGCGCCGTTGTCGTTCGCCGTATCATGCTGTCGTGCTCTGTCGTCCTCTGTCGTCCTCTGTCGTTTTCTGTCGTTTTCTGTCGTTCTCTGTCGTTTTCTGTCGTTTTCTGTCGTTCTCTTTCAGAGCCACAGGTCGGGATTGAACCGACGACCGCTCGATTACGAATCGAGTGCTCTACCACTGAG
>JBBTJT010000092.1:455-9323 GCA_038059315.1 Gemmatimonadota bacterium | reverse complement strand
GCATGAGAGCTGCGGAGGGACTATAAGAGCTGCGGAGGGACTATAAGACACGAAGGGCACGAAGCCACACGAAGAAGACTCATCGGAAGGAAGTCATGCCGCGATCCCGCAACTGCCAATTGTCGAACTTCGTGAACCTTCGTGCGCTTCGTGGCTTCGTGGTGTGCAGTTGACGACTGCACGGTTCACTCAACGCCACGCCGCGCCCATATTGCACATCATGCGCCTGCGTCCGCTGCCGCTTCTCCTGTTCGTGCTCACCGCCTGCAACCCGGACGGTGCGCGCGTCACCGCGCCCGAGGGTGCGGCGGCCTTTGGGCGCTTCGTCACCGTGGGCACCGGCTTCACGATGGGCGAGCAGTCGGCGGGCGTCGTGTACGAGACGCAGCTCACCGCCTGGCCGGTGCAGCTTTCCGCCCGGATGTCGGCGCCGTTTCGCGTCCCGGCGCTCAGGCAGCCCGGGTGTACGCCGCCGCTGGTCGCTCCCCTCATGCTCAACCGCACCATCGGGGGGCCCGTGGGGACCACGGTCACCTGCAGTGGCAAGCTGGGCGTCGACACGCTGCCGGCCAGCAACGTCGCCATCAGCGGTGCGACGGCATGGGATGCGCTGCACACGTCACCGCGCTCCTTTGCGGGCGTGGCCGAGTCGCTCGACAAGTCGCGCTACGAGCTCGTCTTGCCGCCGGTCCAGACCCAGGTGCAGGCGATGCAGGCGCAGCGCCCCACGCTCGTCGCCGTCGAACTCGGCGCCGGCGAGGTGATACGGGCGGCCACCTCGGGGCTGGTGACGGTGGGGTCGAGCTATGTCCAGAAGACGGCATGGACCTTGATGCCGGCGTCGGTCTTCACCCCGGTCCTCGATTCCATCGCCGACAGCGTGGCGGTCACCGGCGCACGGGCGGTGTTCATCGGCGTACCGGCCGTCATGTCGCTGCCCGCCTGGCGCCTGGGCGACGTGCTCTGGCAGCAGCGCACGGCGCTGGCAGCGTACGGCGTGGTTGTCGGCGCCAGTTGCCAGGGGAGCACCAATCTCGTGAACACGGTGACCTTGCTCCCGCCACGTGCCGCCCAGGCGCGGTCCACCGGGACATCCCAGGCGCTCTCCTGCTTCGACCAGCCGGGTGCCGCCGACGGAATCCTCACCGATGCCGATGCCGCGCTCATCACGCAGACCGTGACGGCGATCAACGCGGCGATCAAGGCCGCGGCGGACAAGCGCAAGTTTGCATACACGGAAGTCCCGCTGTTCTCCAGCGAGATACCGTTTGCCGCGCCCTCTTTCTCGGCCGCGAACTTCTTTGCCGCCGACCAGCCCTTCGGGTGGGCCACGTCGCTCGATGGCATGCGGCCGTCGGCCTACGGCCACGACCTGATGGCCGACGCCGTGGCGCGCGTGCTGAACACGACGTACGGGTGGAAGATTCCGCTCCCCGTCAGGCCGAAGTGAGACGGTGGATGGTGGACGGCAGAGAGTGGATGATCGCGCGCGCGCAGGGGTGGGCCTGTTCCCGGCGCGCGTGACGCATTACACTAGCGTCGTGAAACTGACCCAGCCCACGCCGCAGCAAGAACAGGCGGACGCGGACCAGGCCGCGATCGACCGCGTACTCGCCGGCGACCGAAACGCCTTCGGCATGCTCATCCAGCGCTACAGCGACCCGCTGTATCGCCACGCGGTGGGAATGACGGGGAGTCCTGACGTCGCCGAAGACATCCTGCAGGTCTCGTTCATCAAGGCATACGACCACCTCAGCGAGGTGCGCGGGCGCTTCGACGCCTGGGTCTTCCGGATCGTCGCCAACGGGTGCAAGGACTGGCTGAAGAACATCCGCCGGGCCCACCTCAGTTACGAAGAGGACGATCAGGCGTCTGGATACGAGACCCCGGAGGAAGCACTCGACCGGGGCGAACTGCGATCCGACCTGGACTGCGCATTGTCCGCACTTCCCGCATCCCTGCGGGAGGCGTTCGTGATGAAACACGTCGAGGGGCGTTCGTACGAAGAGATGGCCGTCCTGCTCGACACGACCGTGGGAGCCCTGAAGATGCGCGTGCACCGGGCACGCGAGGCGCTTCAGGCGCTGCTAGAGGAGCGATACCAGTGATGCACGACAAACTTGACCAGCGCGAAGGCACCGAGCCAACCGCGCCGCGCACGCAGCAGGAGCCGCCGATGCTCGACCAGGAGCTGCCGGCAAACGCCGCGCGCGTTCCCGACGCCGTGCATGCCTGGCTGGATGGCGAGCCGGTCAGCGAGGCCGCGCTCGATGCGGCGCCTCGCGAAGTGGCGTTCTGGAAGAAGGTCGAGGCCGAGACGTCGACACGCCGCCGCATGGTGACGCCGGCGCACGTCCAGGCCCAGGTCCTCGCCAAGCTGCCCGACAAGCGCTGAGCGTTCATCAGCGACCACAAGGGCCGTCCGGTGATCCGGACGGCCCTCTGTGTTTCCGGCTGGTCGGGGGGGGCGGGGGTCTCTCACGAAGACCGGAGGAGAACCGAGGACGCGGAGAACGACAACTGCTCTCAAGGGGACTCGGCGGAGAGGACTTCCCGCCAGGCCCCTTCGAGTGTTTCGCAGTCTCCGTGTCCGCACTCCTCCGGTCTTCGTAAGAGCCGTCCCGAACGCCGAGTAGCGCACCACCGGCGACGACGCGCAGATTCTGCGCACCATGCGCACGATCATCGCCGTATTCGCCCTCGCCGCCGCGATCCCAGCCGCCGCGAGCGCCCAGACCATCGCCCCGTTCGACCTCGGGCGATCACCCATCGCGCTCTCCGGCGACGCCCGCCCCGGGCAGTACGTCAGCGCTGTTGGCCGCCGCGCCATCGCCATGGGCACCGAGGACGGCGCGTTCGAGATCTGGAGCTGGCCCTACAAGTGGATGCACGACTTCCGGCTCAGCTTCCGCGTGCCGAAGTACACGCAGCCCATCGCCGGGCGCGATGTCGCCCGCTCGGTGCTGGTGCGCCCCGAAGGGGTCACCATCACCTACGCGTACGAGACGTTCACCGTGAAGCAGACCGTCTTCACGCCGCTCGACCTGCCGGCCGTCGTGATGCTGCTCGAGGTGGATGCCATCCGCCCGATGGAAATCATCGCTTCGTTCACCCCCGACCTCCACCTCGCCTGGCCCGCTTCGCTTGGCGGCCAGTACATCGCCTGGCGTCCCGACGCCAAGGCGTTCGTGTTCAGCGAAAGTCGCCGCAAGGTCAGCGCCTTCCTCGGCTCGCCCGCCGTGACACAGGCGAGCGATGTCCCCGCGCACATGCTCACCGCCGCGCCGCCGCAGTTCACCATCGGCGTCGGCAGCGCCAGCGAGCGCTACACCGAGCCGAAGCTCGGCGAGCCACCCGGCGGCAACGTCAACATCCACGTGGCGTTCATTCCCATCGTCCTCGCCGGCGGCGAGATGCCGCGCGACTCGGCGCTGGCGCTGTACAAGCGCCTGCTCGAGCCCGGCGTCATCGAGCGCGAGTGGAAGAAGCGCGTGGCCCACGCCGACTCCATCCGCACGCAGCAGGTGTCGGTGCGCACCGGCGACGCCGACCTCGACCGGGCGGTCGAGTGGGCGAAGGTGAACCTCGACGAGTCGATGGTCTGCAACCCCGACCTGGGGTGCGGACTCGTGGCCGGGTACGGCCTGTCGGGCGCGGCGAGTGATCGCCCGGGGTTCGGCTGGTTCTTCGGCGGCGACGCGTCCATCAACTCCTTCGCGATGAGCGCCGTGGGGCAGCACGAACTGGTGCGCGAGGGTGCGCTGAAGTTCTTCGCCAAGTACCAGCGCGCCGACGGCAAGATCACGCACGAGATCTCGCAGGGGGCGGGAAAGGTCGACTGGTTCGGCTCGTATCCGTACGCGTTCTACCACGGCGACACCACGCCCTTCTGGATGCTCGCGTTCGGCGAGTACTGGAAGCAGACGGCCGACACCACGACGGTGCGCGCGTTGTGGGCCAACGTGAAAAAGGCCTACGAGTGGTCGCGCTCGTGCGACACCGACCACGACGGCCTGATGGAGAACACCTGCGCCGGCGCGGGTGCGCTGGAGGTCGGCGACCTGCAGGAGGGCATCGTCAGCGACGTCTACCTGAGCGGTGTCTGGGTGGCCTCGCTGGAGCGCTTCGCACGGATGGCCGACGCGATGGGCGAGCCGAAGCTGGCCGCCGAGGCGCGCGCCGAGCGCGTGAAGGCGCTGGCGACGCTCGAGGCCAGGCTGTGGATCCCGTCAAAGGGGCAGTACGCCTTTGCCGTGCTCGAGAAGGGCGTGATCAACGAGACGATGACGGCGTGGCCGGCGACGGCAATGGCCTTTGACGTCTTCGACAAGGCCAAGGGGCGGTTGATGGCCGAACGCATGGCGCGCAGCGACCTGATGACCGACTGGGGGGCGCGCCCGCTGTCGACGACGAACCGGCTCTTCGACCCCCTGCACTACAACAACGGCGCCGTCTGGCCGTTCGTGACGGGGTGGGTGGCGACGGCCCAGTTCCGGTACGGCAATCCGCACGCGGGGTGGCAGGCGTTGCGCGCCATCGCCAACACGACCTTCGACGAGTCGCGCGGGCGGAATCCCGAGGTGATCAGCGGGCGCGTGTACAAGCCGCTCGACACCGCCGTGCCGCAGCAGTTCTTTGCGACGTCGATGATCCTGACGACCCTGTTGCGGGGGATGATGGGCATCGAGGTGGATGCGCCGGCGGGGACGCTGACGGTGGCGCCGTGGGTGCCGCCGGGCCAGGACGAGCTGTGGGTGGACAACCTGCTGGTGGGCGCCGATCGGGTGAACATCCACTTGTACTCGTATCCGCAGCGCAATCAGCGCGTGCTGCTCGTTGTTCCACGCGAGAAGGGCACGCCTAGCCGCCCGATCCGAGTGCGCTTCGCACCGCCGGGTGACGCGATGGTGGAGGGCGTTCTGACGCATGCCGACACCCTTGGCATCCGCCTTGTCGTCACGCATCCCAAGGCATGGGAGGTCGCGCTGGCGCCGGCACGCGCCATCATTGGCCAGCGTTCCACGACTTCGCGCGTCGTTTCCGCCCGCGTCGAGGGTGAGCAGTATCGCGTGGTCTTCGAGGGCCTGGCAGGGACGACCGTGACCGCTTACGTGCAGGCGCCGTCGTCGGTGCAGCTGATTGCCACCGACGCAAGCGACGTTACCGTAGTCAACGGTGCGCCCGCGGACCTCGCGGTCGTCGATACCCCGCTGAAGCGGTTTGCGACGTACGGAGGGCGGCCAGTGCGCATCCCGATGTCGAGTGAAGGGGCCGACGCCGACGGCTACGTGCGTCGCGAGGTGGTGTTTCGGGCGCGCTGAGGCGCGCCCAGAGAACGACAGAGAACGACAGAACACGACAGAGACCGACAGAGGAGCGGCCATCTGTCGGTCTCTGTCGTGTTCTGTCGTTCTCTGCCCTTAACGGAAATCGCGGTAGGTCAGCGATGAACGAGCCAGTGACGGCCCCCCGGCGCACTGTACGCGCCCCTCGCTGTGCCTACCGCGACACGCCGGGCCGCCGATGGCGACCCTGCGTTTCCCGTATGTTTGCATTCGGTTGCTCGCCTGGAACTATCAGCGCGCTTCCGGTCGCACAGGCAATGTCTACCGCGGTACGCCCTCGCGACATACGGTGCAATTATGGAACTTTTGTGAGGCAATTCCTCACCAAACCCTTACACGCGTCGCCGCCCGCTCCAGTGAATACGGGGCAACAGGGGGGTCGCGCCCTATTGGAGAAGTCTGATGCGCCCTGACCCGTTCGCCCTGTGCTTGGCCCTCTGCCTTGCGGTGACCACTCCACGCGCGGTGACCGCTCAACTGTCCGACACGAAGGTCCTCACCCTCGACGCCACCAAGGCGGCGCTGGCCGCCGCGAAGCGGAGGCGCGCCGGAACGGCTGGGCCGTGTCCATTGCCGTGGTGGACGCGCACGGTGAACTGCTTGGCTTCGCGCGCATGGACGGGGCATCGCTCCTCTCCATTGAGATTTCCCAGCGCAAGGCGGCGACGTCGGCGCGCGGCAAGCGGCCGAGCAAGGAGTACGCCGATCGCATCACGCAGGGCAACCTGGCGACGCTTGCCCTCGACGTCATGCCGCTGGAGGGCGGCGTGCCGATCGTCGTCAACGGAATCGTCGTCGGCGGGATCGGCGTTTCGGGGGTCACGTCGGCCCAGGATGCGCAGTGCGCGGCGGCCGGCGCCGCGGCGGTGAAGCCATGAGCATCGCGTCGAGCATCCGTCCGGGCGACGACGAATTCGCGTCGTTCTACGGCAGCTACGTGGCCGGGGTCCCAGACGGCGACGTCACCCGCGCGCTCGCCAGGCAGGGAGAGAGCTTCCTGCGCCTTCTCAAGGACATTGGCGAGCAAAAGGCGGCCTTCGCCTACGCTCCCGGCAAGTGGACCATCAAGGAAGTGATCCTGCACATGGCGGACGCCGAGCGCATCTTCGCGTATCGTGTGCTGCGCATGGCGCGCGGCGACGCCACGCCGCTGGCGTCATTCGACGAGAATGCCTACACGCCGATGAGCGCCGCCAATGACCGGCCGCTCGACACGCTGCTGGGCGAGTTCGCGGCGGTGCGGGCCGCTACGCTGGCGTTATTGCGCGGGCTTCCCGAGGAAGCGTGGACGCGACGGGGCGTGGCGAGCGGCAAGGAGGTGAGCGTGCGCGCGCTGGCGTGGATCACGACAGGACACGCGTTGCACCACGAACGAATCCTGCGCGAGCGATACCTGGTTGGTTGAGTTCAGGGTCCGGAGGTCTCTCACGGAGACCGGAGCGGACGAAGGACGCGAAGAACTGCCAAACACTTGAGGGGGCTCGGCGGTGAGTACGGTCCGCCGAACCCCCTCAAAGCTGTTGCTGTCTCCGTGCTCTCCGTTCGCTCAGGTCTCCGTGAGAGACCCCATCGCTCAAATGTGAAGCGCGCGCCCCAGCGCCGCGAGCGCCGCTTCCTTCACGACCTCGCCGAGCGTCGGGTGTGAATGCACCGTCAGGCCAATGTCCTCGGCCGTGCCACGGTACTCCATCGCCAGCACCACCTCGCTCAGCAGGTCGCTGACGTTGGCGCCGATCATGTGGCAGCCGAGCACTTCGTCGGTCGTCGAGTCCACCACGAACTTCACGAAGCCGCTCGTCTCGGCCATCGCGCGTGCACGCCCATTGGCCGAGAAGGGGAACTTGCCCACGCGATGGGCGCGGCCGCTCGCCTTCACCTCGGCCTCGGTCAGGCCGCAGGTCGCGATCTCGGGCCACGTATACACGACGCCCGGCATGTTGTGGTAGTGCATGTGCACATGCTGGCCGGAAATCACCTCGGCGGCAATTACGCCCTCTTCCTCCGCCTTGTGCGCCAGCTGCTTGCCGCCCACGGCGTCGCCGATGGCGAAGACGTTCGGCAGGTTGGTGCGCATCTGGTCGTCGACCACGATCTCGCCATGCGCGCCCAGCGCGAGGCCGAGCGACGACGCGTCGATGCCGTAGAGCGCCGGCTTGCGGCCGATGGAGACGAGCACGTGGTCGGCCTCGAACACCCCGGGGGCGCCGTTCTCCTCGACTTCGACGATCACCTTGTCGCCGTCGCGACGCCCACCGGTGACCCTGGTGCCGGTGTGAATCTCCATGCCCTGCTTGCGGAATATCCGGCCGGCTTCCTTGATGATGTCGTCGTCGTTCCCGGGGAGGATCGTCGGCATGAACTCGATGACCGTGACCTTGGCGCCAAGCCGGCGCCAGACCGAACCGAGTTCGAGGCCGATGACGCCGCCACCGATGACGATGAGGTGCCTGGGGACCTCGTGGATCTTCAGCGCGCCGACGTTCGAGTGGACGCGTTCCTCGTCGAACCTCAGGAACGGCAGTTCCAACGGCACGGAGCCCGTGGCGAGGACGACGTGCTTTGGCCGGTACGTCGTGACGGTGCCGTCGTTCGCCTTCACCTCGACGACGTTGCCGGTCCTGAGCGTGCCGAAGCCCCGGGCCCAGGTGACCTTGTTCTTCTTGAAGAGGAACTCGACGCCCTTGGTGTTCTGCTCCACGACGTCGTCCTTGCGCTTCATCATCCGCGCCAGGTCGAACGACACGCCCTGGTAATCAATGCCGTGTTCCGCGGCATGCAGGCGCGCGAACTCGTAGTGCTCGGTGGAACTGAGCAGCGCCTTGGACGGGATGCAGCCGACGTTCACGCAGGTGCCGCCGAGCGTGCGGTCCATCTCTACGCAGACGACCGCGAGGCCCAGTTGCGCGGCGCGAATGGAGGCGACGTAGCCGCCGGGTCCGCCGCCGATGACGACGACGTCAGGAGTCAGGTTGTCAGGCATTCGTTGGGCGATTGGAGATGCGCGAATCTAGCCGGAACGCAAATCCCGGTTCTCAGTCGATCAACATCGTCGCCGGATCTTCCAGGAGCTCCTTGAGCCTCACGAGGAACAGCACGGCCTGCTGGCCATCGACGATGCGGTGGTCGTACGACAGCGCGACGTACATCATCGGGCGAATGACCACCTGGCCGTCTGCGGCGACCGGGCGGTCCTGCGTCTTGTGGAGCCCGAGGATGGCGACCTGCGGGTAGTTGATGATCGGCGTGGAGAGCAGCGACCCGAACACGCCGCCGTTGGTGATGGTGAACGTGCCGCCGGTGAGGTCGTCCATCGCCAACTTACCGCTCTGGGCGCGCGCGGCGAAATCGGCGATCTGCTTTTCAATAGCGGCGAAGGACAATTTGTCCGCGTCGCGGATGATCGGCACGACCAGGCCGCGCTCGCTGCCGATCGCCATGCCGATGTCGTAATAGCCGTGATAGATGATGTCGGTGCCGTCCACCGAGGCGTTGACGACGGGGAATTTCTGCAACGCCAGCGCCG
>JBBTJT010000092.1:0-445 GCA_038059315.1 Gemmatimonadota bacterium | reverse complement strand
CCTTCGTGGCCAGCGCCACGATGGCGCGCGCCGTGTCGAGGATGCCCATGCGGTCGGCATCCTTCACGTTCGGCACCACCAGCCCGCCCTCGCTGGCCACGGCGATGCCGAGGTTCACGTAGTGCTTGTAGATGATGGTCTCGCCGTCGTTCTGCGCGTTGACCGTCGGGAACGACTTGAGCGCCAGGCAGGCGGCCCTGGCGAAGAAGGGCATGAAGCTGAGCTTGACACCGTGCTCCTTCTCCACCTTCTCCTTCATGCGGTCGCGGAGCGCCATGATGGCGCTCATGTCGATTTCGTTGAAGGTGGTGAGGTGCGCGGTGGCGTGCTGCGCCTGCAGCAGGTTCTCGGCGATGCGCTTGCGGCGCGTGGTCATCTTCTCGCGCGTTTCGCGCTCGACGGGCGAGACGGTGGACGGTAGACGGTGGACGGTAGACGACGCCGG
>JBBTJT010000091.1:0-5803 GCA_038059315.1 Gemmatimonadota bacterium | reverse complement strand
GTGTCGCATGAGAGCTGCGGAGGGACTATAAGAGCTGCGGAGGGACTATAAGGACGCGGAGACTGCAAAACACTTAAGGGGGATTGGGCGGACAGCATCGTCCGCCAAGCCCCCTCAAAGGTGTTGCAGCCTCCGTGTCTTCGTTCTACTCCGGTCTTCGTGAGAGACCCTTGGACGCCGGCCCGTATCCGTGAGAGAAGAACGCAGCCACAGCGTTGAATGACACGCGGTCTCTCGTATCGAAATTGGAGGATCCAGGACCCAAGTGGTATGATCTCCAACTGCCATCAACCGTGAGGATTTCGTGACCGCTCGTGCCCTGCTGGCTGGACTCTGCATTGCCGCGCCGCTTGGCGCGCAGACGTTTACCGTGGGATCGACCACGGCGATGGCGGGCCAGGTGGCCTACGGAAGGCTCGAAATCCCTGCCGGCGTGGACTCGGCGACGTTCATTCCCTTTGCCATTGTCCGTGGGGCAAGGGCAGGAAAGACGGTGGCCATCCTGAGCGGCGCTCACGGTACGGAGTACGCCAGCATCGTGGCCGCGCAGCGCGTGATTCCGCGCATTGACGCGAACACGCTGGCTGGTACGGTCATCGTGGTGCCCCTGATCAACCGGGCGAGCTTCGAGCGGATGCGCGTGCACATGAACCCGGTGGACGAGAAGTCGATGAACGGCAATTATCCGGGAAATGCGACGGGAACGCAGACCGAACGTGCGCTCGACCGCCTGGCTCGCGAGGTCATCCAGAAGGCCGACGTCGTGGTGGACCTGCATAACGGCGACATCGACGAGAACCTGCGTCCTTATTCCTATTGGATGCGGTCCGGTAATCCCGCGCTCGACTCGACCGGCCTGGAACTGGCCAAGGCGATGGGACTGGACCACATCATCGTCCGGGACATCGACCTGACCAACCCCGCCAGCACGCGCAGCGCGAGTGGCTATTCACTGTCACTGGGCAAGACGGTGCTGGTGGCGGAGGCCGGACGCTGGGCGCGGACCGACGCCGGCGATGTGCGGTCGCTCGAGGACGGGCTGCTGAACGTCCTGGGCTCGCTGGGAATGCTCAAGCGGGCCAACCCGGGGCTGCTACGCATCGCCTGGCTGGGAGAGGACGCTCGGGTTCGAGCCGACAGCAACGTGGCGTGGGTGGCCCTGGTGGATCGCGACGCGCGGGTGAGAGCGGGGCAGGTGGTTGGGTATACCACCGACTACTGGGGCCGGAAGATCGAAGACGTCAAGTCGCCAAAGGATGGGATCGTCACCTTCATAAGGTCCGTACCAAGCGCCTGGACTGGGGCGACACTACTCACGGTCGCGGAGGTGCTTACCACACCATCGGCATGGAAGAAGCCATGAAGGTATAATGTAATCATACAACGACATCACATTGCACGGCAGCTGGTAAATATTTAAACTCGTAATGGAGTATTAAAGCGATTTCTATTTATTTTGCTCGTATTCGAGTATCTGTAAGCCAACTGATCACACTCTCTTCCACGTAATAGCGCGGAGACCATGGCTGGCCCTCGGTCCAACCGACGTGACCACCCTGCCTTGTAAACTCCAAGTGCAAGTAATCATTGTCTTTAGCTATTTCACGCACCTTCTCGAGGACTGAAGCTGGGAGAAATGGATCATCGGCTGCGCTGATCAGCAGTGTCGGCAGCCGGATGCTTGAAATAAACCGTATAGAACTTGACTTGGCGTAGTAATCCTGAGCATCTGCGAATCCGTGAACAGGGCCGGTGACTGCTCCGTCGAATTCCCAGAAGGTCCTTGCCCGCACCGCAGCCTCTCGATCGCAGAGGTCTGGATAGCGCCTGAGCTTTGCGAGGGTCTTCGCGCGGAGGCTCTTCATGAAATGCGCAGTGTAGAGCGGGCCAAGCCCCTGCTCGAGGTACCGACTTCCAGCTGCGAGGTCGTACGGAACCGAAACGCCGGCAGCACAGCTCACGTTTGCCGAAAGGTGATCGCCCTGTTCGCCCAGCCACTTGAGAGTGACGTTGCCCCCGAGTGAAACCCCGACGATCCGAAGGTCCAGGTACGGATGCTGGCTGATGAGCCGTCGCACGACGAAGTCGAGGTCGGTGGTATCGCCCGAGTGATAGAGTCGACGCGCGTTGTTGAGGACGTCATCGCACGAGCGAAAGAGCATCAAGTCGGCAGACCAGCCGCGCTTGCCGGCCTGCGCCATGAGCCCCTGGGCGTAATTCGAACGCACCGTCCCCTCGAGACCATGCAGGACAAGAAGATGTGGAACGCCCGGCCGAATGACCCCCATGCGAGCAAGGGAGAGATGGTCATCGTCCGGGGTGGCCCACCGCTCGATGCGGTCGTGCACGGCGGGCTGGATGCGTCCCTTCTTTCCCCAGATGGAGGGGAGATGGCCGCCGGGAAGCCACCATGCGTGGTGGTACTCCGATCTGATCTCAGGCATTCACGGTGACCTTGAGGGGCGAAAAGCGCGAACGGTCGACACGAGGAAGCGCTTCCCTCTATAATAATAGCCGCTCACCGTCAGCCCTCGACCATCAACTATCGACCATTCTTGGAAGTCCAGATCTTCGGCATAGCCAAATCCCCAGCCACTCGTGCGGCGCAGCGGTTCTTCGCTGAGCGCCGGGTGAAGGTGCACTTCGTGGACCTGAAGGAGCGTACCGCGAGCAAGGGCGAGCTGCAGCGTTTTGCGCAGAAGTTCGGCGTGACGGCACTCGTCGACAAGACGAGCCGGCGCTACTCGGAACTTGGATTGGGCGCGGCTCGCCTCGACGACGTCCACTGGATGCGAAAGCTCGAGGAAGAGCCATTGCTGCTGGTCATGCCCTTGGTGCGCTGGCAACAGAAGCTGACGATCGGTGCGGCTGTTCCCGAATGGACCACGTGGGTGGAGGCTGGCAAGTGATCTGGATATGGGGCGGCTTCCTGCTGTTCGTCTTCACGCTGCTGGCGCTGGACCTGGGTGTCTTCAACAAGAAGGCGCACGCACCCTCGATGAAGGAAGCGCTGGGCTTCACCACCGGTGTGGTGGTGCTGGCGCTGCTGTTCACCGTCTTCGTGTGGGTGGCATACCACAACCACTGGATGGGGCTGGGGAGCCATCTGGACGCGGTGGACAACCAGGTGAATGACGGGCGGCTGGCAGCGGTGAAGTTCCTCACCGGCTACGTCATCGAGTTGTCGCTGAGCATGGACAACGTGTTCGTGATCGCGCTGCTGTTCGGCCACCTGCGCGTTCCCCTCGTGCTGCAGCATCGGGTGTTGTTCTGGGGGATACTCGGCGCGCTGGTGATGCGCGGCGTGATGATCGGCATCGGGGCGGCGCTGGTGGCGCGTTACCACTGGGTGCTCTACGTGTTTGGCGCGTTTCTCGTGTACACCGGCGTGCGCATGCTGCTGACGGCGGATGAGGACGACGCACCCGGGGAAAGCTGGGTCATGAAGCAGCTGCGGCGACACTTCCCGATTACGGACGAATTCCACGGTTCGGCCTTTCTGGTGACGCTGAACGGCCGGACATTCCTGACGCCGTTGATGGTGGCCCTGGTGCTGGTGGAGACGACAGACCTGATCTTCGCCGTGGACAGCATTCCGGCGATCTTCGCAATCACGGCCGATCCGTTCCTGGTATTCACGAGCAACGTCTTCGCCATCCTCTGCCTGCGGTCACTCTACTTCGGGTTGGCCGGGCTGATCGAGAAGTTCCGCTACCTGAAGGTCAGCCTGAGTCTGATCCTGGCGCTGGTGGGGGTGAAAATGCTGATCGGGAGCTGGCTGCAGGCGTGGTTCGGCGAGAGCGTGAACTTCTGGATGCTCGGGCTGGTGGCGGGCATCCTGCTGGTGGGTGCGGTGGCGAGCCTGATTGCGGACAAGCGAAAGGCGACGCCGGTATAACGTCGCCCTTCGCCTTCCTGCGGCTCGCGCACTCAGGTGATCGTCTTCTTCTTCCGCTGTACCTGCACCTGCGGCTGGTCCTTGAGCAGCTTGTTGAAGGCGCCAATATCGACGTCGAGTATCCTGTCGGCCCTCGCCCGCTTGTCGCGCCACTGCGCGTCCAGCTCCTCGCGACGCCCTTGCATGCCACCGGTTGCCGGCGCATCGCTGTCCTCGAGCGCTTCCTGCAGGTTGATGATCTGTTCCGACAGCCCGTTGCGGAAGTTGATCACGTCCTGGAAGGTCTTGCTCCTGGGCTGCACGAGATCGCCTTCCAGCGCGTCCACCGATCCCACGATGGACTTGGCCGCAGAATCGATGGCGGTCTTGTTGGGCGCCTCCTTGGACCGTTCAGCGGCCTTCCCCACCTGGTTGCGCGCATCGCGCAGCTCGTTCACCGTCGAGTTGAGGTCATCGAGCGCCGCAGTCAGCGACCCGAGCAATGCGTTGACACGCGCCACCTCGGCGTCGGCCATGAGCTCGGCGCGCGGATCGCGCCGCACGTCGAACTGGACGGTCGACGACGACGAAGCGCTTCCTTTCCAGGTGAGCGTGGCGGTGTAACGTCCGGCCGGAACGCGGCGTCCGCGCTGCTGGCCCGGGCCGAGCAGGCCGGCCGAGCGCGTAGGGGTCTCCTCGCGCAGGTCCCAGGTGAAACGATTGGTTCCGGCCTTGGCCGGCAGGGCGCTCTGGCTGCTGGCGGGCTGGCCGGCGGCAGGCAGGCTGGCGGTGGGCTTGGTGGAGTAGCTGCGCAACAGGCGCCCCTGCGCGTCCTTGAAATCGAGCGACACCACGGTCGTGCTGTCCGGCGCGGCCTTGAGGTAGTAGGTCATCGTGGCGCCGTTCGGCGGATTGCGGCCGAAGCCATCCGCCGCGGGGCTGGCCCAGCGTCCAAGGAGCGCGTTGCGCGCGGGAAGCAACACAGCATCGCCCACCGGGCGAACGCCGCGAGAGGTGGCGATGGCGGCCACGTCGTCGAGAATCCAGAACGAACGGCCTTCCGTGGATGCCACCAGGTCGCCGTGCCGTGCAATGAGGTCGGTGACAGGCACCTGCGGCAGGTTCTGCGAAAACGGCGTCCAGCGCGCACCGTCGTCGAACGAGACGTAGGTGCCGCTTTCCGTGCCGGCGAACAGGACGCCCCGTGCATCGGGCGACTCGCGAACCACCCGCACGGGCTCTCCGGCGCGCAGTCCGCTGGTGATCAGTGACCACGTCCTGCCGAAATCCCCGGTCTTGTATGCGAGCACGGCGTTCTCGCCGAGGCGATCCTTGCGATACGCGACATAGGCCACCGCGGGGTCGTGTGGTGACGCCTCGATGGCATTTACGAGCCCTGGTCCCCAGCCGGCGGCGCCCGTGAGGTTCGTCCACGTCTTGCCGCCATCGCGCGTCAGGTGGAGCAAGCCGTCGTCGGTGCCGGCCCACAACACCGTGGCGTCCTTCGGCGACTCGGCCAGGTAGAAGATGGTGTTGTAGACCTCGCCGCCGGCTCCCTCGTTGGTGATCGGACCACCACCCGGCCCCTGCGTTGCCTTGTCGTTGCGCGTGAGGTCGCCGGAGATGGCCTCCCAGTTCTTGCCGCGATCTCGCGAGCGAAAGAGGATGTTGCCGGCGTGATAAATGACGTTGGGGTCGTGGCTGGAAACGACGATGGGGGCGTTCCAGTTGAAGCGGTATTTCTGCAGGTCGCTGGGTTCACCAAGTCCGAGCGCCGGCCAGACCATCACGTTGCGCTCGAATCCCGACTCGGCGTCATACTCACTGATGATCCCCTGGTAGCACCCGCCGTAGACGTGGCGTGGCCTGGCTCGGTTGAACGCCAGGTGGGCGCTCTCGCAGCCGGCCACCGCCGTCCACTCGCGC
>JBBTJT010000090.1:0-7355 GCA_038059315.1 Gemmatimonadota bacterium | reverse complement strand
ACTTGCCCCCCTTGACCCATCCCCCTCACTCCACTCGGTCCCCCGCACCTGCACCCCGCACCCCGCACCCCGAACTCCTACCCCGCCGTTTCGAGGAAGTAGTTCTTCCCATCATGCGCCGCGTACCCCCACGCCTGCGACGCATCATGCTCGAAGATGAGCAGCCACCGCTCGGCCAGCGCCGAAGCCAGAAGCGCCCGCTTGCTCTCCAGCGTCACCAGCGGCTCCACGTCGTACCCCATGATCCACGGCAGAGGCATGTGGTGCCGGGTGGGAATCACGTCGCCAAGGAAGCAGGCCACTTCGCCGCCGCCGTCGATCAGCAGACTCTGGTGGTGCGGCGTGTGCCCCGGCGACGGCAGGGAGCGGATGCCGCTGACGATTTCCGTG
This sequence comes from Gemmatimonadota bacterium, assembly GCA_038059315.1. Lineage (GTDB taxonomy): Bacteria > Gemmatimonadota > Gemmatimonadetes > Gemmatimonadales > Gemmatimonadaceae > PNKL01. The sequence continues at coordinate 6,965 of JBBTJT010000090.1, read as the reverse complement.
CTTCCCGATACCAGGTCGAGCTTGCCTGCTTCGCGTATCGGCTCCCAGTTGCGCGGGAAGTACGACGCCGCCGTGCGCTCGTTGGTGTTCATGGCATAGTGCGCCTCGGCCCCCTGCACCACATACCGGGCATTGGGGAACGCCGGCACCACGCGCCCCTCGGCGTCGAACGCCGTGTTGCCGCCGGCGTGATCGAAGTGCAGGTGGGTGTTGATCACCAGCGCCACATCCTCGGGCCGATGGCCGGCGGCCACGATGGCCGCCTCGAGCATCGTGCGCTCCGCGCCCCCGTCGTTCTCGATGCCGTAGATGTCGAGAAACTTGGCGGTCTCCTTATTTCCCGCCCCGGTGTCGATCAGCACGAGGCCGACGTCGTGCTCCACCAGCAGGCAGCGCATCCCCATCGGGATGCGGTTGCGGGCATCGGCTGGAATCCGCTTTTCCCACAGCGGCTTGGGGACGACGCCGAACATCGCGCCGCCGTCGAGCATCTGGCCGCCGGCCTGCAGCGCGTGCACCGTGAAGCGCCCGATACTGCGGGTCTGGACGAGCGGAAGCGGAGGAGTCATGCCGGCAATTTAGCGCCCGTCGGGCGCCCGGTCAGGCACCCGGTCAGGCGCCCAGTCAGGCGCCCGGTCACCCGCCTTGTCAGGCGCCCGGACCCAGCCCCCGGTCGTCCACCGGGCGCGGCAGCGCACTGCGCCGCTTCCGCGAGGCGGCAGTGCGCGTGGCCAGCCACTCCTGCAGCGCCTCGAGCGAATCGATGCCGCGCTGCTGCTCGGCGTCTCGCAGCAGGCCGCGCAGCACCTGCGCCGTGGCACGCGCATCACCCAGCGCGCGGTGGCGGCTTTCGATTTCAATGCCGTAATGCCAGGCCACCGCGTCCAGATTGCGGCGCGGCAGGTGCGCCAGCAGACGGCGGGCGAGCCGCACTGTGCACAACGGCGGGCCGGAGAGCGCCTCGGGCTGCTCGGCCCGCGCAAACTCCATGGCGAGAAAGCCCCAGTCGAACGGGGCATTGTGCGCCACGAACGTGCGCGCCTCGAGAACCTGCGCAAACCTGCCGGCGATGTCACCAAACGATGGCGCATCGACGACCATCGCGTTGGTGATGCCGGTGAGGTTTGTGATGAACGATGGGATGGGACGCCCGGGGTTGATCAGCGACTGGAACGCATCCTCGATCTGTCCTCCCTCCATCACCACGGCGGCCACTTCGGTCACCCGGTCGCCGGAATGCGGGCTGGTTCCCGTGGTCTCGACGTCGACCACGACGAAGCGGCAGTCGGCGAGGGCCCGCATCGTCAGGCGCGGCTCGCCCGCAGCAGCCGCGCGAAATCAGCGGGGGACAGCACTTCGGGCCGGGCCTCCGGATCGAGCCCCGCTGCGGCAACCACGCGGTCGGCGGCCTCGGCATCCAGTGAGCAGATGGTGCGCACCACCCGCCGCAGTTGCTTGCGGCGCAGGCTGAATGCGGCCTGCACCATCGCGCGGTAGCGCGCCTCGTCCTCGCCGGCCACCACCGGATCGTCGCGGGGCGTGATCCGCAGCACCGCGCTCTCCACCTTGGGCGGCGGCGAGAAGGAACCGGCCGCCACGCGAAAGACGATCTCGCCGTTGGCCACGCACTGCACGTTCACCGACAGCGCGCCGTACGCCTCGCTCCCCGGCGCGGCGACCACGCGCTCGGCCACCTCGCGCTGCACCAGGTAGACGGCGCGCAACGGCCGCGGCCGTTCGAGCGCGTGAAACAGGATGGGCGTCGTGATGTTGTATGGCACGTTGCCGGCCACCACGAAGGGGCCGCCGGCCAGCTCGCCGAAGTCCACGGCGAGCACGTCGGCCTCCACCACCACGAGACGCGCATCGCCCGCATAGCGCTCGCGCAGTCGCGACGCCAGTTCGCGATCGAGCTCGACGGCGATCACCCGGCGCGCGCGCGGCACGAGCACGTCGGTGAGCGCGCCGCGCCCGGGCCCGATCTCGATGACCGTCTCGTCCGCCGTGGGCGCGAGGGCATCGACGATGCGGGTGAGGATGCGCGGATCGGTGAGGAAGTGCTGGCCGAGGCGCTTGCGCGGCGGGGGATAGTGCATGGATAGACGGTAGACGGTAGACGGTAGACGGTAGACGGTAGACGGTAGACGGTGGGTGACGGAGAGGCCGATCTCGGGGAGTGCCCTGCCGTCTACCGTCCACCGTCCACCGTCTCGTTTGTCCGCAACACCACCAGCGCCTGATCATCCCGCGGCGGCACCGCCCCCATGTGCCCCTCCACCAGGGCAAAGACCCCGTCGACGATGCGCCACGGCGCGTCGGCCCGGCGCGCCTTCACGACCTCGAGCACCGGCGCCTCGCCGAGCCGCTTCTTCTGCGCGTCGCGCGCGTCGCTGATGCCGTCGGTGAAGAGCACCAGCAGGTCGTCGCCGTGCCACGCGCGGGACGTCGCGTGCGGCGCGTCGTCGACCAGGCCAAGCGGCGGGTCGGTCGCACCGAGTCGCATCGACGTCCCGTCACCGCGCACCACGAATGCGTGCGGATGCCCGGCGTTGCACCAGGTGATGGTCCCGGCGTTGCTGTCGACCACCGCGTAGCAGACGGTGAGGAACATCTCGGTCTCGCGCAGTTCATCGGCCAGCGATGCGAGGAGCGCGCCGACCGTGGCCGCCGGGTCGGCCGAACCCCGCGCGTGAATGGCCGTCGCGCTCATCACCAGCGCCATGATGAGCGCCGCGCGATACCCGTGGCTCGAGACGTCGCCGATCATCACGCCCACCTGACCCGGGCCCAGGCGGAACAGGTTGTAGAAGTCGCCACCCACGCTCTCGGCCGGCGCCACGCGCGCCGCACAGGTGGCGTCGGGCAGCAGCGCGCCTGCCGGCGGCAGCAGCTTCATCTGCAGGTCGTGCGCCAGCAGCATCTCGTGCGTGAGCTTCTCCTGCTCGAGCGACGCGCGCACCAGCCGCGTGTTCTGGATGGTGGTCCCCACCTGCGTGGCGATGGCCGACACGAGCTTCTGGTCGCTGGCGGTGAATGGCTGGCCCCCGCGGCGCCCCGACAGGTTTACAACGCCCAGCGGCACTCCACCCTTCGGGGTCGCCCACATGATGGGAACGCTGAGCATCGCCCCGCGCCGGATCGGGGCCTCGACATCCGCCTGCATGGCACCGTCGGCCACCAGCAGCGCGTGCTGCGTGCGAAAGACGCGCGCGGTCACGGCCACCTGGTCGTCGACGGCGATGTCGGCCACGGCTCCGGCGGTGCCGAGCACCGCCACCGGACGCAGCATCTGCACCGTGCGGTCGAGCACGTAGATCGCGCCGCGTCGCGCCCCCACCGTTTCCGAGATCTCGGTGAGGATGGTGGAGGCGGCGTCCTCGAGCAGCACCGTGCGTCCGAGAATCTCGCCGATGGAATACAGGAGGTTGATCTCCTCGTACCGTTCGGCGAGGTCCTGGGCCGCGTGGCTCACCTCGAGCTGGGAGCGCAGCACCTGGGCCGTGACCGGGAGCAGCAGTCGCGCGCCCAGCTGCACGATGGCGCGGTCGGCGGCCGGTCCCACCGACAGCCACGCCACGCGCGCACCCGGCACGCGCGCCACGATCTGCATCCCGCGCGCGGTTTCGTGTTCCTGCGCGCCCTCGCCCGGCCGCAACCCCGGGGGCGGCGCATCCGCCTCGCCAGGGTCGCCGCTCTCCAGTTGCAGGGGCTCGTGCAGCGCCGCCTGCGCCCAGACCGACGCCGGGCATCCGGTGGCCTCGCGAAAGGCCGACAGGACGGCGTCGAGTTCACTCACGCGGCGCGCCCGTCGCTCGAGCGGTGACGAAGGGTCAGGCGCACCACGTTGCCGCGCGCGCGAAACTGTTCGACGCGGTCCATCAGGCGCCGCATCAGGAACAGGCCGCGGCCGTCCTCGCGGCCGAGGTTGTCGGGCGTGGTGGGGTCGGCCGTGCACGCCTCCAGGTCGAAGCCGCTGCCGTCGTCCTCGATCTCGAGCACCAGCAATCGCGCGTCGACGATGAGGCGCACGCGCACCGACTTGGTGGCGTCCTCGCAGTTTCCGCGCAGGATGGCGTTGGACAGCGCCTCGGTCAGCGCGACCGGCACGTGGAACATCAGGTGATGCCGCGAGAACGCCGCTTCCTCACAGCGGCGGATCACCTGCGCGACGGCGTCCTCGATGTACCCGATGTCGCTGGGGATCTCGAGTTCGAGCGGCAAGGCCGTGAGCCCCACTCAGAAGCTCTCGAGGGCGCGTTCGCGGCTTTCCGAGATCTGGAAGAGCGTGTCGAGCTTGGTCAGCTCGAACAGCGTCTGCAGGTCGTCGTTGAGGTTGGCCAGGCGCAGGTCGCCGCCCAGCTCGCGGATCTTCTTGGCCAGCGACACCAGCACGCCGAGCCCCGAGCTGTCGATGTACGTGGTGTGCTCGAAGTCCACGAGCACCTTGCGGGTGCCGGCCTCGAGTTCCTCGAGCACCTTCTGCTTCAGCTCCTGGCGGTTGCCGACGATCAGCGTGCCTTCGACTTCGAGAATCGTGACGTCAGCATGCTTCTTGACTGTGAAGCTCATGTCCGTTGCATCCTCAAGAGTGGGGTCCCCTCAGCGCGCTCGAGCGCCGGCGCTCACCTGCGACTGCAGGGCGGTGATCGCCGCCACGTCAAAAATGGCATCTGCGCTCGCGCTGCGCGAGAGATCAGACACCGGAAGTGCCAATCCTTGCAGGATCGGCCCGATGGCCCGCGCCCCGGCCAGGAGCTCGACGAGCTTGTAGGCGATGTTGCCGGCATCGAGGCTGGGAAAGACCAGCACGTTGGCCGCCCCGGCCACCGCGCTCCCCGGCGCCTTGCGCGCCGCCACCGCCGCCTCCAGGGCGGCGTCCCCCTGCAGTTCCCCATCCACCCGCAACCCCGGCGCGCGCGAGCGGATGAGCGCGAGCGCCTCCCGCACCTTCGTCACCGAGGGACCCTCGGCGCTCCCCTTGGTGCTGAAGGACAGCAGCGCCACGCAGGGCTCGTCGCCGACGATCAGACGGCGTGCCACGGCGGCCGCGATGGCGATGTCCGCGAGTTGCGTGGCCGTCGGCTCCGGAACCACCGCACAGTCGGTGAACGTCAGCACGTGGCCGTTCGCGTCGCCACCACCGAACACCATGTAGAAGCTGCTCGAGATCGTCTGCACGCCCTCGGCCGGGCCGATCAGCCACAGCGCATACCGCACCACCTCGGCGGTGGTGCGCACCGCACCCGCCACGCACCCGTGCGCGGCCCGTTCGTGCACCAGCCAGGTGGCAAAGACCAGCGGGTCGCGCGCCAGGCGCTGCGCCCCTTCGAGGGAGAGTCCCTTGTGCGCCCGGGCGAGGATCAGCGCCTCGACCAGCCGTTCGCCGTGGGCGTCGCTGAGGGGATCGACGCATTCGCAGCCGGTCTCGCGTGCCGCCTCATGCGTCGCGGGAGCCGCCGGATCCAGCACCAGGACCGGCGCAACCACACCGGCGCGCCGCAACCGTCGCACCGCCTCGAGCACGCGCGCGTCGGCCGGCTCGGCAAAGACGATGCGGCGCAGGGACTCTGCGGCGCGGGTGCGGAGGTTGGCGAGAAATGTCACGAGCGAGTACCCTGCCCTTCAGGATGGGTGCGGCGTGCGGACTTCGCTTCAGGTTGGGCGCGGAGTGCGGGGGTTTGGTATAGGGTGGTGAGTGGAGGTGGGGTGAGGGGGAATGAGGTGCGAACAGGTGATGAAGGAGAAGGCATTTGCGTTGGTCCCGGCCCCTCCACTCCACCTCCACTCACCACCCTATACCAAACCCCCGCACCCCGCACCCAGCCCGCAGTATGAAACTCTCATCCCTTCGCGAACTTCTTCTTCAACGCCTCAGCCACGACGGGATGCACCAGCGACGTAATGTCCCCCCCGAACTTCGCCACCTCGCGCACCATGCTCGAGCTGATGTACGTGGTGTCGAGCGACGGCACCATGAACACCGTCTCCAGCGACGGTGCGAGATGGCGGTTCATCAGGGCCATCTGGTACTCGTACTCGAAATCGCTCACCGCGCGCAGGCCGCGAATGACCATCCGCACGTTGAGCGAGAGCGCAAACTCCACCAGCAAGCCGTGAAACGAGCGCACCTCGACCCGCGGGTCGTCGCCCAGGGCGGCGCTGATCAGCGCCTTGCGCTCGTCCGTCGTGAACAGCGCCTGCTTCTGCACGTTCTCGGCCACCGCGACCACCAGCCGGTCGACGAACTCCAGCGACCGCATGATGAGGTCGGTGTGCCCGTTGGTGATCGGGTCGAAGCTGCCGGCGTACAGTGCCACCTTGGGCATCATCAGGCTCGATAAAAGGTGATCGCCGTGTCCCCGTAGCGGCGAGTGTCCTGTCCGCCGGGCAGGAGTTCGCGCGGCGAATGTTCCACCCCAAGAATGCGGGAAAACGCAGCCTCCAGCCAGCGGTCGGCCACCGCCGTCGCCAGTCCCTGCTCGTACGGCGGGTCGGCGAAGGCGATGTCGAAGGCGCCGGCCGCCAGCGTCTTCACGAACCGCACCGCATCGGCACGCACGATGGTCGCCCGGTCGGCTGCACCCAGGGTCGCGAGGTTCTTGCGCAGGGCGGCAATGGCGCGCGAATCGTTCTCCACGAACGTCGCCTCCGCCGCGCCGCGCGACAGCGCCTCGAGCCCCAGCGCGCCCGACCCGGCGAACAGGTCGAGCACCCGCGCGTCCGGCAGCGACAGGTGCAGCACGCTCATCCACGCCTCGCGCGCCCGGTCGGTCGTCGGGCGCGTCGTGCGCCCCGTCGGCGCCTCGAGCTTCCGCGCGCGCCATTCGCCGGCAATGATCCTCACGGCGTCGCCTCGGCGCGACCATCCACCGGCGTCGCCTCGGCGCGACCATCCACCGGCGTCGCCTCGGCGCGAAAGTCCACCAGCGTCGCCTGCAGCGTGCTGGCCCCGCGATACTCGTTGC
>JBBTJT010000089.1:0-7221 GCA_038059315.1 Gemmatimonadota bacterium | reverse complement strand
CGGCTGGCAAACAATTCCGACGAACGTCCGCGAAAGAGGTGCGGAAAGTGGGTTGGAGTATGAGGACGCCGGAACATGGCGGGTGGCGGCAGACTACGCGATCGGGAGTGGCAGCATTGGCACGCGCATTCTCCCCAGAGAGAGTAGGGTTCTCGGAGATCGCTTTGCTGGGCAGTTGGGGGCGCAGCCCTGGCCTGCGGCCCTTGACGGGCGATACCGAATACGGATCTTCGCGTTTGATTCCAAACACCGACTGATCAATGAAACGATGTCTGTAACAGGAGCCTTTACGGTGCGATTTCCTTGACGCCTCGGCGCATCAGCTTCGTCGAGCACGCGTCCTTGTCACGCTCTCAGCACGCGTCACCGTCCAGAACGGCGCGGTCGGAAGCCACGACGGCAACGGCTCGCCGGCGTCGAGCTGGCAGACGGCGTATTCGCCGGGTTCGACGATCAGGATCTGCGACATCAACCTGCCGGTGTGAAGGTGCTCCACGGCCCGACGGTCTTTCGGAAAAGCAGCTCGTCGTGACCATCGACCAGGAAGTTGCTCAGGGTCCCCACGAACTCGTAGCCGAGCCGTTCGTACAGCCGCTTTGCGCCGAGGTTGAACGACGAGACGCAGAGGAAGACGTTGGGCGACACGCGGCCAATGCGCGTCTCGGCGTAGCTCACCAGCTGCGAACCAATGCCCGAGCCGCGCGCCGAGTCGGCAACGCAGACCGTCTGGATGTAGCCGGGAAAGGGACCGTGCATGTTGAGCAGGATGAACCCGAACACGTCGGTGCCTGCGCACGCGACGTACAATTCGCGCCCCGGGTCGGAGACGGCGGCGAGGCACCGGGCGTAGTCGCGGCCAAGCGTGATCCACGGCTCGGAGGTCGACATCATGCGGGCGCAGGCCTCGCGGTCGGCGGTGCTCCTGGCAGGCTGGATCGTGACGTTCATGGCGCCGGCGGGTTGAATGGCTCCTGAACGATACGGACGTTGCGGGTTGGCGGCGAACCTCTCACCAAGCCGCGAATGGCCTCGAGAACCTTCCAGAACGTGCCGCCGGGCGGTACGTTTTCGCGGCTTCCCTCTCCTCTGACCGGACCATGACCCGCCTCTCCCGACTCGCCGTGCGCGCCCTTCCCGTCGGCGCCCTGATCCTGGCCTCGTGCGCCTCACTCCGTTCACCGGCCTCCGCCCAGGAAACCGGCTGGAAGCCGCTCTTCGACGGGACCTCGATGGCCGCCTGGCGCGGCTACAAGAAGCCGGAGGTACCGGCGGGGTGGTCGATCGTCGACGGCACGCTTTCCAAGCAGAAGCCCGTCGAAGACATCATGACCCGGGAGACCTTTGGCGACTTCGAGCTCGAACTCGAGTGGAAGATCGACAAGGGTGGCAATGGCGGGATCTTCTACCGCGCTACCGAGGAGTACACCCGCATCTACTGGAGCGGCACCGAGTACCAGCTGCTCGATGATGCCAACGCCCCCGACGGTCGCACCCGGCTGACCTCGGCCGCCGCCGCCTACGGGTTGTATCCATCCCCGGCAGGGTCGCTCAAGCCCGCCGGCGAGTGGAACACGACGCGCATCGTGATGAAGAAGAACCACGTGGAGCACTGGCTCAACGGCACGAAGGTGGTGGAGTACGAACTGTGGAGCGATGACTGGAAGGGCAGGGTGCAGGGGAGCAAATTTGCCAAGTACCCCAACTACGGACTGGCCAAGCGCGGTGCCATCGGCTTCCAGGGCGATCACGACGGCGCGCTGTCGTTTCGCAACATCCGCATCCGGCCGCTCGACTGACCCCGGCGTTCCAACCCCACCGGAGCCTCGATGAACGCGACGCGCCTCAAGCTGATGACGATGATGTTCCTCCAGTACTTCATCTGGGGGGTCTGGTTCGTGACGATGGGCACCTACCTCGGCGCCACGCTGAAGTTCACCGGCACGCAGATCGGGTACGCCTACGGCGCCACCGCCATCGCCGCGCTTGTCTCGCCGTTCTTCGTGGGGATGATCGCCGACCGCTTCTTCGCGTCGGAGAAGCTGCTCGCCGTGCTGCACCTGGCCGGCGCGGCGTTCATGTGGGTGGCATCCACGCAGACGACCTTTGCGACCTTCTATCCGGTGCTCATCGGCTACGCGCTCTGCTACATGCCGACGCTGTCGCTGACCAACAGCATCAGCTTCCACCACGTGAAGGATCCGGCGCGGGAGTTTCCGGTGATCCGCGTGCTGGGCACCATCGGCTGGATCGTTGCCGGGATCATCGTCGGCCGGGTGCTGAAGGCCGACGCGCAGGCGCTGCCGATGCAGATTGCCGCCGGCGTGTCGCTGCTGATGGCGCTCTTCTCGCTGGCGCTCCCGCACACGCCGCCCAAGGCGGCCGGAACGCCGTTCAGCGCCCGTGACGCGCTGGGCCTCGACGCGCTGCAGTTGCTCAAGCAGTGGGACTTCACCCTGTTCGTCATCGGCTCGTTCCTGCTCTGCGTGCCGCTGCAGTTCTACTACTCGTTCGCCAATCTCTTCCTCAACGAGATCGGCGCGCCCGAGCCGGCGTTCATCCAGACGTTCGGGCAGATGAGCGAGATCTTCTTCATGCTCCTGCTCCCGTTCTTCCTGCGGAAGCTGGGGATCAAGTGGATCATGGTCGGCGGCATGGCGGCGTGGGCGCTGCGCTACTTCGCCTTCGCGCATGGCGACGCCGCAGGCGGCATGTGGATGATCTACGCCGGCATCCTCCTGCACGGCGTCTGCTACGACTTCTTCTTCGTGGCCGGCCAGATCTACACCGACGATCGCGCCGGCCCAAAGATCCGCGGCGCCGCGCAGGGCTTCATCAACTTCGTGACCAACGGCGTCGGCTACTTCATCGGCGCGTCCGTCTCGGGCGCCGTCGTGCAGCGCTACGCGATCACCGCGGCGGACGCCAGCGCCGCCGTGACACACAATTGGCGCGCCATCTGGATCCACCCGGCCATCGCGGCCGCGGTGGTGATGGTGCTCTTTGCGCTCCTGTTCCGTCCAACCACGCACGGCGCCAACGCGCCGTCCGCCTCCCGCTGAGGATCCCGACGATGACGCATCGCGACAACGAGTCCACGCCCGCCGCGCCGGAGAGCCCGTCCGTCTCGCGCCGCGAATTCGTGGAAAAGAGCTCGATGGCCGGCATGGCCTTCACCATCGTGAAGCCGCACGTCCTCGGCGCCCGCGGCGGCCGCCACGTCGCGCCGAGCGACAAGCTGAACGTCGCGTGCATCGGCGTCGGCGGTATGGGGCACAGCGACGTGCGCGGCTTCGGCGCCAACGCCGACTGCAACATCTACGCGCTGTGCGACGTGGACGACGTCGCCGCCGAGCGCAGCTACCGCGCCCAGTCGCAGGCGAAGAAGTACAAGGACTACCGCGAGATGATCGACAGGGAAGCGAAGAACATCGACATCATCACGGTATCCACGCCCGACCATCATCATGCGGCGGCGGTCCTGTTGGGCCTGCGCGCTGGCAAGCACGTCTACTGCCAGAAGCCGCTGGCGCGGACGGTCGCCGAGGTGCGCGCCATGAAGGCCGAGGCGGCCAAGCGACCGAAACAGGCGACGCAGATGGGCAACCAGGGCCACGCCGCCGAAGGCACGCGGCTGATTCGCGAGTGGGTGGAGGCCGGGCTGATCGGCAGGGTGACGGCGGTGGATTTCTACACCAACCGACCCATCTGGCCGCAGGGGATCAAGCGCCCGAGCGAGGCGCACAACGTGCCACCGACCCTCGACTGGGAACTCTGGCTCGGCCCCGCGCCATTCCGCCCCTACCACCCGGCGTACGCGCCGTTCAACTGGCGCGGCTGGTGGGACTACGGCACGGGCGCCATGGGCGACATGGCCTGCCACATCATGGACTGCGCGGTCTGGACGCTGGGGCTCAAGTTCCCGGGGCGCGTGATACCCGAGACGTCGCAGCTGTTCCCGGAGACGGCGCCCAGGATGTCGCGCATCACCTACGAGTTCCCGGTGGCCGGCACCATGAATGCCGTGGGCAGGAACGGGACGCTGACACTCAACTGGCGCGACGGCGGGATCATTCCAGCACGCCCCGAAGGCTGGTCGGCGCTCGACAACTGGCCGCCATGGGACGACGGATTCCAGCAGTGGACGGGCGAGAAGGCAACGATCATCGCCGGCACGTACGGTGAGAACCCGCGCCTGCTCGATCCCGAGGCCGACAAGGCGGTGAAGGCGACGCCCGTGCCCGTGAAGTATCCACGCACGAAGGGCGTGTACGGCGAGTTCATCGACGCCATCAAGGCGGGCACGCAACCCGGGTCGAACATCGCCGGCCACGCCGGTCCGCTCACCGAGATGATCGTGCTCGGCAACCTGGCGGTGCGCGCCGGCCGCGCCATCGACCTCAACCCGGCGACGGGCGAACTGCTCACCAAGGGGATCAACGAGGAGTGGATCACGCCTCGCTATCGGGCGGGATACTCCTACTGATGCGCCGACTCGCATGGATCTTCGCGTTCGCGGCGCTCTGCGTTGCCGTCGGCGCATCAGTTGCAGGGGCACAGGCACAGAACAAGGCACAGGCGCAGGCACAGAAGCACGTGCAGGGGCTCCCTTCCCAATACGCCCCCGATGCCAACCTGCTGCTCGCCGAGCGCGGCAGCGAAATGCGCGGCGTGGTGGAACGCTACACGGCCGATCGCGATGTCCTGTCGCGCCGCTATCGCCAGCAGTACTCGTCGTCGCAGCGCGACGTGCTGTCGAAGTTCCACGACGCGTGGGCGGCGCAGCTGAAGGCCATCGACTTCGGCAAGCTGAGCCACGATGCGAAGGCCGATCACGTACTGCTGCGCAACGGCATCGAGGAGGCGCAGGACGAACTGCAGCGTGACGCGAAGATCTACGCCGACCTGAACGGACTGCTGCCGTTCGGCGACTCCATCTTTGCCCTCGAGGATGCCCGCCGGCGCATGGAGAACGTGGATGGCGCGCGCTCGGCCAGGACGCTGGCCTTCATCACCACCAGCGTGAATGCCCTGCGCACGAAGATCGAGACGCCGCCCAAGGGCGACTCGTCGGCGGCGAAGATCAGCAAGGTGGCGGCGTACCGCGCGGCCGAGGTCACGGCGACCCTGCGCACCACGCTGCGCAGCTGGCACCAGTTCTACAACGGATACGATCCGCTGTTCTCGTGGTGGACCGGCGCGCCGTACCGCAGCGCCGACTCGGCGCTCGCCAACTACCAGAAGGTGCTGCGCGAGAAGATCGTCGGCTGGAAGAAGGGCGACGACGAACCCATCGTCGGGCTTCCCATCGGCCGCGTGGCGATCGAGACGAGCATCACGCACGAGATGCTGCCGTACTCGCCGGAGGAGCTGATTGGCATTGCCCAGAAGGAGCTCGACTGGGGCGAGGGCGAGATGAAGAAGGCCTCGCGCGAGATGGGCTTCGGCGACGACTGGAAGAAGGCGATGGAGAAGGTGAAGCAGAGCTACGTGCCGCCGGGCGAGCAGGTGAACATGGTGCGCGACCTCGAGTTCGAGGCGGTGCAGTGGCTGCGCGACCACGACATGATCACCATCCCGCCGCTGGCGCAGGATGTCTGGCGCATCGAGATGATCTCGCCCGAACGGCAGAAGACGTCGCCGTTCTTCCTGGGCGGCGAGGTCCTGCAGGTCGCGTATCCCACGGATTCGATGTCCGACGACGACAAGATGATGGCGATGCGCGGCAATAACCCCCACTTCTCGCACGCCACCGTCTTTCACGAGATGATCCCCGGGCACCACATGCAGGGGTTCATGACGTCGCGGTACTACCCGTATCGCCGCGAGTTCGGCACGCCATTCTGGAGCGAGGGGGGCGCGTTCTACTGGGAGACGATCCTCTGGGACAACGGCTTCCACAGCAGGCCCGAGGACCGCATCGGCGCGCTGTTCTGGCGCATGCACCGCGCGGCGCGGATCATCTTCTCGCTCAACTTCCACCTGGGCAACTGGACGCCGCCGCAGTGCATCGAATTCCTGATCGACCGGGTGGGGCACGAGCGGGCCAACGCCACCGCCGAGGTGCGGCGGTCGTTCAATGGCTCGTACGGGCCGCTGTACCAGGTGGCGTACATGATGGGCGGGCTGCAGTTCCGGGCGCTGCACCACGAGATGGTGGACGGCGGGAAGTTGACGAACCGCCAGTTTCACGATTTCATCTATACACACGGGTCGATGCCCGTGGAAATGGTGCGGGTGCTGATGACCAGGCAGCCGCTCGCGCGGGACTTCAGCACGCAGTGGAAGTTCGCGGCGACCCTTCCGCCCCCCGGAGGCAAGTGAGGCCATGACGGTGCATGTGGAGGCGGCGGTCGATTCGTTCGCGGGGGCGATGGCGGCGCAGGATGCCGGGGTGCATCGCATCGAGCTCTGCGGTCCGCTGCATGACGGGGGAACGACGCCCAGCGCCGGGCTCATTGCCCGCAGCCTGGAGCGCCTGCTCGTGTCGGTGCACGTGCTCGTGCGGCCGCGGGTGGGTGATTTCGTCTACACCGACGACGAATTCGAGATCATGAAGCGCGACATCGCCGTGGCCAAGGAGCTGGGGGCCGACGGCGTGGTGATTGGCATCCTGACGGGCGAGGGCGAGGTGGACGCCGACCGGCTGGCCGAGCTGCACGCGGTGGCCAGCCCGCTGCACGTCGGCTTTCACCGCGCGTTCGATGCGGTGAAGGACCAGGACGAGGCGCTCGAACTGCTCGTGTCGCTGCAGTTCGACACGATCCTCACCAGCGGCGCCGCCGCGACGGCCGCGCTCGGTGCCGAGCGCATCAGGCACCTGGTGGAGCGCGCGGGCGATCGCATCGGGATTGTCGCCGGCGGGTCGGTCAATGCCGAGAACGTCGGCGCGCTGATCGAGAGCACCGGCGTGCAGATCGTGCACGGACGGGCGTTCAGCGGGCTGGCGGGTGCGGTCGGGGCCCTCTGACAGGCGACGCGAACCTCCGGCTCGGCGAGCTCGCCCGGACCATGGGTGATCGCTACGCGCTCGGCCGCGAGGTCGGGCGCGGCGGGATGGCGCACGTCTTCCTGGCGCACGATCGCAAGCACGACCGCCCCGTCGCGGTGAAGGTGCTGCGCGGGGAACTCGCCGCCACCGTCGCCCCCGACCGCTTCCGGCGCGAAATTGGGATGGCGGCACGACTGCAGCACCCCCACATCGTCCCCATCTACGACTGGGGC
>JBBTJT010000088.1:0-7865 GCA_038059315.1 Gemmatimonadota bacterium | reverse complement strand
CGGCAAGATGTCGAACAACCTCATCGTGGGCTACACAACCAACGATGAAAGCCGCGAACCGAAGGGGACGTTCTTCCCGATGATCGATGTCCTGAAGGATGGCGTCGGTTACATGTCGTTTGGCTTCGAGCCGTTCACCCCCGCCAACCAGCTTCGTTACAACACGTTTCAGGTTCAGGACAACTTCTCGATCTACACGGCGAACCACGACCTGACGCTTGGCGTCACCGCCCAGCGCTACCGGTCGGAGAACGTGTTCTTCCCCGGATCGCAGAGCGTCTACGTCTACAACTCGCTTGCCGACTTCTATGCCGACGCGCAGGGGTACCTGACCAATCCGGCGCGGACCACGTCGCCGGTGTCGCTCCGCCGGTTCCAGGTGCGCTACAACAACATTCCCGGGCAGGTTGAGCCGCTGCAGCCACTCGATGTGCTCAACGCCGGTGCCTACCTGCAGGACGAGTGGCGTGCGACCAACCGTCTGAAGGTGACGATGGGTCTGCGCGTTGACGTGGCGCGCTTTAAGGAAACGGGTTTCGAGAACCCGGCCGCCAATGCCCTCTCGTTTCGCGACGAGACCGGCTCGTCCATCAAGTACCGGACGGAGGAGCTTCCCGACCCGACCCCCCTCTTCTCGCCGCGGCTCGGCCTGAACTGGGACGTCTTCGGCGATCGCTCGACGCAGGTCCGCGGCGGCACCGGCATCTTCACCGGCAGCCCGCCGTACGTGTGGATCTCGAACCAGATCGGGCAAAACGGCATTCTCACCGGGTTCGAGCAGATCAACAACACGACCACGCGTCCGTTCAACCCGAATCCGGACAGATACAAGCCGACCACGGTCACCGGTGCACCTGCGGCGACGTACGAGTTGAACTTCACGGAGAAGGCCTACAAGTTCCCCCAGGTGTGGCGCACGAACGTTGCCGTCGATCACAAGCTCCCCCGCGGCTTCGTGGGCACCGCCGAGTTCATGTATGCACGGGATGTCAACGGCGCGTATTACATCAACGCCAACCTGCCAGCCGCCCAGACGGCCTTCAACGGCGCCGACACCCGGCCACGCTGGACCAGCGGCCGGATCAACTCCAACATCACGGCGGCGTACGTCCTCAAGAATCAGGACGTCGGCTACTCGTACAGCCTCTCGGCCTCGCTGGAAAAGGCGTTCGACAACGGCTTCTTCTTCAAGACGGGTTACAATTTTGGTGTTGCGCGCAACACGATCGACCCAGGGAGCATCGCTGGCGGCTCGTGGACCAACAACGCGCATGCAGGTGATCCGAACAACCCGGGCGTCGGCTTCTCATTTTCGTCGCCGGGGCACCGTTCGTTTCTCGCGACGTCGTACCGCCGGGACTACTTCGGGATCGGCGCGACGACGATCTCGCTGTTCGCGGACCGGCAGACGCAGGGGAACACCAGCTACACCTTCAGCGGTGACCTAAACGGCGACGGCGGGTTCAGCAACGACCTGGTCTACGTTTCGCGAAACACCGGCGAAATGAACTTCGAGCAGTTCACCTCCTCGGGGAAGACGTTTACCGTCGCCGATCAGGCTGCGGCTTGGGACGCCTTCATCGGCCAGGATTCGTACCTCAGCAAGCGTCGTGGCCAGTACGCCGAGCGCGGCGCAGTCTTCCTTCCGCAGGTGATGCGCGTCGACATGAGCATCTCGCAGGATATCGCCATTCGTCGGATTGCCGGCCAGCGGAACTCGCTGCAGTTGCGCTTCGACATCCAGAACGTCGGAAACCTGCTCAACAGGGAATGGGGCAACGGGCAGCGCCTCGTCACCAACACGCCGCTGATCGCCCGGCCCACGGGCGCGGACGGCAAGGCCCTGTACCGGCTCCGGAATATTGGCACGAACCTGATCTCGAAGACCTTCGAGCAGTCCGCGGGCTTCTTCGACGTCTTCCGGTTTCAGCTCGGGTTGCGGTACAACTTCAACAACTGAGCGAGTCCGTAGGCAGCGAAGGTCGCCTCCTTTCCGGGGGGCGACCTTCGCAATTCCGACTCTGGGTACCGATGCCTGGACCCGGGTCCGAACCCGCGTCGGCTCAGGGTGCGGCGTCGGTCAGAAGATACTCAGCTTCACATACTTCTTCGGATTCTTCTTGAAATCCGCCGTCAGGCTGTCCAGCCGCTGCAACAAGGCCCTCGTGTCCCGGTACAGCCCGTCGTCGTTCAGCAGCCGCGCCGCCGACCCGTTGCCGCTCTCCACCTTGGCCAGCACGGCATCCAGGCGCTGCGACGTCGCCTTGAGCTCCGTCGCCAGGGCGCTGGTGCTGTTGCCGGCGTCGGTCAGGCCCTTCAGCGCCGCGTTCACCTTGGCGCTGTCCACGGCATCGGCCACCCGGCGCAGCGACTGCTGCGTCCGGGTGAGCTCGGCGTTCTGCTGGTCGGCGAGCTTCCCCAGCTTGGCGATGAGCGCCTGCGTCTCCTGAAGCGTCGCGTGCAGGTCGCGGATGCCGGATTTGCCGACGAATTCGGCGTTGAGCGCGCTCGAGAGCTTGGCCAGGTTCGACGTGATCGTGTCCACATGCGCCAGAACCTCGGCCAGCTGCGTCGCCGGCTTCCCCGACGGAACCGTGTCGCTGGGAGCGAAGTTCGTCAGGCTCGGCTTCGTCGGCTTGAGCGCAATCAGCATGTCGCCAAAGAAACCGTTGGGTTCGATGGCCGCCGTGGTGCCGTGCGGCACGTGATAGTTCTTGCGCACGCGCATTTGGACCACCAGCCAGCCATCGGTCTGCAGCGCCACGCCCTGTACGTAGCCGACGTTCACGCCGGAGAGCAGCACGGGCTGTCCCTGCTTGAGCCCCGCGCCCCACGCGAACTTGACGAACAGCGGATACCCCGGCTGCAACCCGCCGCGGGCCAGCCAGAGCGTGCCAACGATCCCGGCCGCCACCGCGATGGTGGTGACGATGCCCACGAGGACTTCATTGCGACGGCGCATGATGCGGACGGTAGACGGTAGACGGTAGACGGTAGACGGTAGACGGTGGACGGTGGACAGTAGACGGTGGACGGCAGATGGCGGACGCTTCCCGTGGACGCTCTGTAGTTCTCTGTAGTTCTCTGTCGTACTCCGTCGTACTCTATCCCTGCAAATACGGCGCCAGCACCAGCGCCGTCAGCGCATCAAGAACCAGGATTGCCACTGAGCTGATGACCACCGCCTTGGCCGTGGACTGTCCCACTCCCTCGGCGCCGGCCGTCGTCGTGAAGCCTTCATACGAGCAGAGTCCGGCAATCGCCGCCCCGAACATCGTCGCCTTGATCAGGCTGTACGTCACCTGGAATGGGTCGAAGCCCAGCCGCAGGCCTTCCATGAAGGACGCCAGCGGCACGTCGGTGATGGTGATCGCCGCGAACAACCCGGAGATGACGCCCGAGATGTCGGCGATGATCACCAGCACGGGGAGCATCAGGATGCCGGCAACCAGGCGCGGCACGATGAGATACGCAACCGGGTCGTACGCCAGCGTCTCCAGCGCGTCAATCTGCTCGGTGACGCGCATCGTGCCGATCTCCGCCGTCATGCGGGCCCCGACGCGACCGGCGAGCACCAGCCCGGTGAGCAGCGGACCTACCTCGAGCACAATCATCTGACGAACCCCCAGCCCCACGACGGAGAGCTGGATGCCGGGAAAGAGTTGGTACCGTACCTGCAGCGAGATCACCGCGCCGATGAACGCCGCGACCATGATGGCCAGCGGCACCGAGTCCACGCCGATGGCCCGCATCTGCGGGATGACGTGCGGCAGGTAGGTGCGCGGTTCCTTGAACGCGAGCCAGAGGTCGCGCAGGAACAGCACGCGCATCCCGAGGCCGCGCAGCAGGCCGATCGACAGCCGCGACATGGGACGGAACAGCGCGATTCCCGATCGATGCATGATCGGGAACGAACTGGTCTCGCGGCGCTCAGTCGTCAGGTAGTTGTCGTAGGACACGGCATCGCGGTGGGGGTCACGTCCGGACCCGGGCCAACAGCACCACGCCGACGAGGCCGAACAGCAGTCCGGGAATCCAGGCGGCGAGGTTCGGGGGTACGAGTCCCTTGGACCCGATGGCCTGGGTGAGCTGCACGAGCATCAGGAATATAACGGTCGTTCCCAGGCTGATGCCCACGCCGAACGCCGTGCCGCCGCGCTGCGTGCTGGTGGCCAGCGGCGCCCCGAAGAGCATGATGATCACGCAGGTCGCCGGAATGGCGATCTTCAGCATGCGTCCCACCTTCAGCGCCCCGACGTCGCTTCCCGAGCGCTCGAGCGCCCGGATGAACTGGCCGAGTTCGGCGAAGCTCATCTCGTCGGGCACCTTGGAGCTGGCCATCAGCGCCCGCGGCTCCTCGCGCATCCGCCGGTCCCGCAGCGAATCGAACGTGACGCTGATGTTCATCGAGTCGGTGGGGAGGATGTGCAGCACCCCCGCCTTCAGTATCCACTGCCTCGTGCGCGGGTCGTACTTGCCCTCGCGCGCCGCCACGAAGTACGTGGGATAGCTGGCGTCCTTTCCCTTGCGCTCCACCACCACGCCCTCGAGCGTGCGCTTGTCCACGTCGGCGCTGCCGACGGTGTACATGCGCTCGTTCTCGGCCGCGTACGTGAAGTTGAAGCGCGTCGAGCGGTTGCTGAACTGCCGTTCCTTCAGCAGTTCGACGCGCCGCGAGTTGGTGTACGGCGACAGCGCGCCGATACCGAGCCCCAGCGCGGCGGCGAGCACGGAACCGAACGCCATCGGGCGGATGAACCGGTAGAAACTGATGCCGCTCGCCTTGGCGGCGGTGATCTCGGAGTGGCGCGTGAACGCGCCCACCGAGAACACCGTGGCGAACAGCACGGCCGCCGGCAGCACCAGGAACATCGTATCGGGCACGCCGTAGAGATACGCCAGCGCGATCGACTTCAGCGAAAGGCTTCGCTGGAGGTACTTGTCGAGTTTCTCGGTGAGGTCGATGACGATCACCAGCACCGGGAATCCCAGCGCCGTGCCGGCGAAGATCTTCACCCACTCCGAGAGCACGTAGCGGTCGAGCGGCTTCATGATGCGCATCAGCGCCTCCGCCGCAGGATGCGCACCGCGCGGCGGCGCACCCGGTCGATGAACTCGGTGGTCTCGCTGCCGCGGTTCGTCGTTCCTTCATGGCCCAGGCGCACCGTCAGTACCAGCCCGACGGCCCCGAGGACGAGGTTGGCGGCCCACATTCCCCAGAATGGCGACAGGTAGTCGCGGTCGGCGACGGTCTCGCCGACGATGAGCCCCACGTAGTACAGGCCGAAGACGGCCAGCGAGACGCCGATGGTCATGCCTACCCCGCCACGCGGGAACCGCAGCGCGATGGGGGCGCCGAGGAGCACGAAGATGAAGCAGGCCACGGCGATGGCGAACTTCTTCTCGATCTCCACCGTGTGGGTGTCCACGGTGTTCCGGGCATTCGCGAACTGGATCCTCGTTCCCTCGACGATCACCGCGCGCGAGCTCTCCGGCATCGAGTCACTCTCGGTGAGCGCGCGACCCATGTACGGAGTCGGCCGGGCAGAGTCGGGCGTGAACGCGGCGCCGCGCGCGCCGGCAGGTGGAACGGCAGGCGCCGCGGCGGTGCCCGTGTCGGGCGCCGGCAGCGGCGGCTTTTTGGTGGAGTCCTGCGGCTCGGCAGCGCCGGCCGTCGTCACGCGCAGCGCGCCGAGCAGCCGGCAGTACGCCGCACCGAGTCCCTTCTGCAGCTTGTCGGGCTGCACCTCGCGCGCGGCCTTTCGGTCGTATTTCCAGAGCACCTGCCACGAGCTGTCGCGCGTCCTGGCCGCGGCTTCCACGCGCGTCTGCAGCTCGCAGATCGTCATCTCGCGTTCGCTCTTGTACGTGCTGTCCGGCGACTCGCTCTCGAACTCATTGCCGACCCCGCGCACCTTCACGAAGTCCGTCTTGAAGAAGTTGCGCTGCAGCTTGGCCGGCTCGGCCAGCGAGACCTCGGTCATCGAGCCGCTGAACAGCGTAAGCTGCAGGTCCACCTGGTCGGGCGACATTTCCAGCAGGCCGCTGTCGGCGTGGATCGTCCGGCGCTTCTGCGAGAGCGAGAGGTCGAAGATGGTGACCTCGCGCATCATGCTCGTGGCGCGGTTGATGCGCCCGGCGCGCAGGTACAGCCGGTTGGGCGACACCTCGTTGATGACCTGCTCCTTGAACGCGACCGTGGGCTTCTTGCGCGAGATGTCACTGGTCAGCGTGGCCAGCCGATGGTTGGCCCAGGGCAGCACCTGGTCGTTGAAGAAGACCATGAACGCCGTGAACCCGAGGGCCGCCACCAGCACCGGCGCCACCAGGCGGTGCATCGAGACGCCGCTGGCCTTGTAGGCGGTGATCTCGTTCTCCGACGCCAGGCGGCTGAAGGCGTGCAGCGTGGCCACGAGAATGGCCATCGGCAGCGTCATCGCCACCGTGAACGGAATCGACAGCGCGAAGAACTCCACGATGACCGACCAGTGGAGTCCCTTGCCCACCAGGTCGCCAAACTTCTTGGCGACGTAATTGAGCAGCATCAGCGACGTGAGCGCCGAGAGGGCGAACACGAGCGGGCCGACGTGCTCTTTCAGGATGTACCTGGTGGTGATCTTCAACGGGTCGGCCCCGAGCTCGGAGACGGTGGAACTGCCGGTCACGCCGAGGGTTGTAGGGTGTCGGACCGACCGTATATTCCACCGGGCGACCGCTCAATGGCAAGGTCCGAGGACGCGCAATCCTCCCGGCGCTCCTCAGCTGTTCCGGCCGATCTTACCCCGTTCCGCCTAATTGGTGCGCGCCCTCCGTCTACTCGCCGCCTGCTTTCTCGCGATGCCACTGGCGGCCCAGGCCCCCGGAGCAGCGCTGCCGGCGCGTGCCGAGCCGTCGCTTCTCGCCCCGTTCCGGCTCACCTTCGTGCCGCCGCCGGCCCTCGCGCCGGGGGGCAGCCTCTCGCGCGACCGGCAGTCGGCCGGCGACTTGGCGCGCGCGGCCGTGGCCCGGGCCCGCGCGGCCGCCGAGCGCCGCGTCCCGGACCAGTGGCAGGCCGCCATCCGCGCCGGACTGCGTCCGCAGCCGACTGCGGTCTCGGAGCGCGTCAGTCCCGACGCGCGCCCGGACAGTTCTCGCCTCAAGCAGGCCGCCGACCTCTTTGGCCAGTACGCCGACCTCGGTCTGGTCCTCAACGGGCGCCTCGAGAGCAAGCTGAACCGCACCAAGAACGAACGGTGCATCAGCAGCCAGTTCTTCAGCCTCGCCTCGCAGTGCCGCGGCACGTTCCAGCCCAACTTCGACTTCCAGTTCGACGTCCGCACCGGCGGCGTGGTGGCCGAGCGCGTGCACCTGAACGTCGACTACGACAGCAAGCGCGAGTTCGACGCGTCGAACAACATCCAGGTGTATTACGAAGGGAAGCCCGACGAACTGATCCAGAAGCTCGAGGTCGGCAACGTCACCTTCCAGCCGCCGGCCAGTCGCTTCATCACCAGCGGCATCCCCAGCGGCAACTATGGCCTGCAGGCCGTCGGCCAGGTGGGGCCGATGCGCTTTCGCACGATCGTCGCGCAGCAAAAGGGAAACGTGAGCAAGGATCGCGTCTTCACCGTGGGCAACCGCACGGTGCAGGCCGTGGATCTGCCCACCTGCGCGACGACGAACACCATCATTCTCTGATCCCACTTGCGTCCCGCCCTGGCCGGCAACGGACAGGGCGGTAGCGCCGGCAGATTCCGCCGCCGGCCTGCAGAACCACAAGCAGCCCCAATGTACGCAAAAATATACAAACAATGGATCTATCCAGTTTATTTGTTTCACCAGAATTTTGAATTTAATTCAATTACCACATAACGGGCATATTGGCC
>JBBTJT010000087.1:39711-51060 GCA_038059315.1 Gemmatimonadota bacterium | reverse complement strand
CGCGCTCGCCATGAACTCGATGGCGCAGCAGGCGGTGCCGAACGGCATGGGCCACAGGGAATTGGCGCGCCCCCAGTTCACCAGGAAGTCCAGACGCGACGTCATCCAGCCGTCGCTGTTCGCCGGGTCGATGGACACCAGGTGCGATGACGCGGGGGCGGTCAATCCCATTGCAGGGCTCCCTTCTTCCAGACGTAGGCGAAGCCGGCGAGCAGGATGCCCATGAACACCAGCATCTCGCCGAGCCCGAAGAACGATATCTGCGACGCGGGGCAGGCCCCGGCGACCAGCGGCACGTGGCAGGAGAGCTGCCGGTAGTACGCGGCCCACGGAATCATGAACACAGTTTCGATGTCGAACACGATGAACAGCATCGCGACCATGTAAAACTTGACGGAGAATCGCTCGCGGGCGTCGCCCAGCGGAGGCATGCCTGATTCGTAGGCCTGCTGCTTCACTGGCGTCGGGCGCATCCGCAGCACCAGCTGCGAGAGCCCGATGATGGCGACCGCGGTGATGACGACCAGGCCGAGGAGAAAGAGAACGGGGAGGTAGTTGCGATCCATGCCTGTGGGTCCGACTTCGTGAAGGAAATCACGAGCGCGAAACAAGAGGGAAAAGTATTCCGTGGGTCAGGAAGGTGTCAACGCGCGAACCCTGACGAGTGCGTCAGGTTTTCGAGTGCTCGGGGACGGCGGGAGTTTGCGGCAGGAGCCGATGGCCCCGGGCCCCGACCTCCACACCCCACTCGGTCCCCCTCGCCAAGCCGCCGCACCCCGCACGCGTCCCCTTCTGTGCGCCCGCTCTCCAGCCTATCTTCGGGTCTGAACCCTCAACTCCCCGCACCGCATGTCCATTCAGAACGACCGCTGGATCACGGAGATGGCCACCAAGCACGGAATGATCGAGCCGTTCGAGACGTCGCAGGTGCGGTCGGGCGTCATTTCGTACGGTGTGAGCGCCTACGGATACGACATGCGCGTGGCGCGCGAATTCAAGATCTTCACCAACGTGCTCAACTCCATCGTCGACCCCAAGAACTTCGATCCCAAGAGCTTCGTCGAGTTCGAGGGGGACGTCTGCATCGTGCCCCCGAACTCCTTTGCCCTGGCCCGGAGCGTCGAGTACTTCCGCATGCCGCGCGACGTGATGACCATCACCGTCGGCAAGAGCACCTACGCGCGCTGCGGGATCATCACCAACGTCACGCCCTTCGAACCCGAGTGGGAGGGCTTCGTGACGCTCGAGATCAGCAACACCACGCCGCTGCCGGCCAAGATCTACGCCAACGAGGGCATCGCCCAGGTGCTCTTCTTCAAGGGCGACGAGCCGCCGATCACCAGCTACAAGGACAAGAAGGGCAAGTATCAGGGACAGGGGGGAGGGACGCTTCCGAAGATCTGAGGGTGGGAGTTTCGAATTGGGGTTGAGTTGGAACGACTGCGCATCGTCGGAAGGGCACGGGAGGGCGCGTGATCCACGCATTTCCAGGCCTGCAGGTGAAGGTCAGGCACGGAACGGCCCCATTCACGCTCAGCTGCTGCGCCTGCCCGGCGATTCGGACGCCCCGCCGACAGTCGCCGGGCGGTTCGCGGTCTATGCGCTCGTCATGCCGCCGTGGTTGGTGCTCTACATGGGTGTCGAGTTTCTCGGCGTTCCCGCGGATGCGCACTCCACGTATTTCACGTGGGACTGGGGCCTGCCGGTCATCCCATGGACCGAGGCGATCTACATGACCACCTATCTCGTCGTGATCCTCGCACCGCTCGCCGCGGAGCGAACGCGCGACCTCCGCCGCCTGGCGATTGGTGGACTGCGGGCCACGGCGATCATCGTTCCGTTCTATCTGCTGTGCCCGCTTGTGGCCAAGGCCTAGCCGGTACTCGGCGAAGGTCTTTTGCAGACGCTGATGATCTTGGAGCGCCGGTACGACCAGCCCGTCACGGCGTTTCCGGCGTTTCACGTCGTCTGGTCGTGTCTCGCAGCGCAAGTCTACGCGGCGCGCTGGCCTGGGTGGCGATGGTTCTGGTGGGCGTTCGTCGCAGCGCTGGCGGCAAGCTGCGTCACGACGGGAATGCACGCCGTGGCCGACGTGGTTGCCGGGTTCGCGGCCTACGCGCTGGTCGCGCGTCGCGAGGCGGTCTGGCGGCGGCTGCGCCGCGGAACGGAGCGCCTGAGCGCGCTGGGCGGCAAGCCGCTGCACCCGACGCAGCTCTACTCGATGATCTGGATGGTGTTCGTGGGCCTGGTCATCCTTCGGCTCTGGTCGCTCGAGGTGTCGCTCCAGTTCATCGCCGGCACGTACTTCATCCTCGTCGGACTCGGGAGGTTCGCCGAGGAGCACTTTCGGGGTGAACCGCAAACGGCGGTGATCGCCGGGCTGCGGCTGTATCAGTGGCTGGCGATCGCCTTCGTGGTCGGCGGGGCAGTGCTGACCACGCTCGAGCCGACTGCCGCGCGGGCGGCCATGACATTCGACGCGCGCGTGCTGCCGGTCATCCTGGTGGTGGGAGTGATTCACTACCTCGCCTATGGCGCGGACCTGCCAGGTTCGAACCGGCGGTTCTCGCGGCTGCGATGAGGCGCCTCGCGCGCCGCGAGTCGGCCGATCACTGGCGGTCGATCCGCACGGGTGCAGACCGCGACGCCGGCGTTCAAGTTCAGTTCGGCATCCTCACGACCTTCCCCATGAAGAGCACCGTGCCCGTCAGGCGCTCTCGAATGACGAAGAGATACGGCCGGTCGACACGCATCACCGGGTACACCGGCACCGACGTGAGCCCGATACCGACCGTGGTCACCGCCGCCGCCTCGGTTCCCTCCTCGTTGATCTCGACGAAGGTGTTCTGCTTCACGAAGTCGATGAAGAGCTCGTTCCCGATCGGGGCCGGCGCCATCTGCGTGAAATCGGCCCCGCCGGCCACGAACGGCGCCACCATGCCGAGCGCCTGCAGGTCGCTGTTGAGCTTCCGCTCGTACTTGAGCGTCAGCCTGGGCAGGTAGAAGTCGACCTTCCGCGTCTGGAGGCTCGCGGTGAGCGACTGCCACGCTGCGGGCGTCAGCGATGCGGCCAGCGCCTCGACGACCGTGCCGGCCTTCGGCAGGAGCACCGTCATCGAGAACGCGGTGTTGCCGTACGGCAGGTCCGCGGCCTGATACGTGGCCGACTCGGCGTACGACAGCGAGTCGAGCCGGTGCATCAGCTGCACGGGCTGCGACGCACCACCCGCCGCCGTGAACGTCGACGCCGCAGTCCGCGCCGGGTCGAACTTCGCCCTCCAGCTTCCCCTGAAGTAGATGGCGTTGATCAGGAACATCACCTGCTGCTGCTGGATGTCATCGAGGACCGACGGAATCTTCCCCTTGGTGGCGGTGCTGACCCAGCCGTTGATGGCCGAAAGCGACCCCACCACGTCGCCGAAGTTCAGGCCGCGCACGGTGGCGTCGAAATACACCTTCGTCGTGTCGAAGAACGACTGCCGAAACGGAAACTCCTGCCGGTACCAGATGGAGTTGGCGATCTGCAGCTGCACGCCGGGGTCCAGTGAAGTGAGCAGCGCGACCAGCGACTTGTAGCCGGCGTTGATCTCGGGGAGCGTGGCGGTGCCGAACTGGAGCGCGGCGCGCATCTGGTCCGCGGTCTGGCCGGCCGCTCCGTTCAGCGTCATCCCCAGCGCAAACGACGCACTGAGCGGCGAGACGAACACGTTGGTGTCGCGCTGCGCGGCATTGATCCTGCCCCACAGCGTGAACGCGAACGCGTTGGCCGCATCGCGCACCTTGGTCTCGCTGGTCGTCAGCGCGCGCGGCAGCGCGGATAGCGTGGGTGGCGCGTTCGGCGGCGGCGTGTTCGGCGGCGGCGTGTTCGGCGGCGGCGTGTTCGTCGGCGGCGGCGGCGACTCCCCGGCCGTGCGCTCGGTGGGCGATGAGCTGCATGCCGCTGCGGCCAACAGGGCAGCCACGGCGGCGCGCAACGCGAGAGGTCGAATGCGAGTCCTGCTAAGTCGCTTCATACCCTTTCTACCCCACAGGACTACTTCTTGCCACCGCGTAGCCGCCGATCGAGGAACTCGGCCGACGCCTTGTACGCCTCCACCCAGCGGTCCCACCGCAGGAACCCGTGGATCTCGTCGGGGAACACGAGTTGCTCCACCTCGACGTTTCGCGCGCGGAGCGCCTCGACCAGCGTCACGGTCTCCACGAAGCGCACGTTGCGATCGTCGTCGCCGTGGATCACGAGCACCGGGGAGCGCCACCCGTCCACGGTCGACATCGGCGATGAATTGAAGGCAAGCCGCGTGCGCTCCGGGTTCTCCAGCGGGTTGTACGACGGCTGGAAGGTGGCGATGCCCACGTTCCAGTCGTGCACCCCGTGGAAGTCGACGCCGGCCGCGAAGAGATCGGAGGCGCGCGAGAGCCCCATCGCCGTCAGGTAGCCGCCATACGAACCGCCCCAGAGCGCGATCTTCTTCGGATCGACGTCCGCGCGGCCGGCGAGGTAGAGCCCCGCGGCCATCACGTCCTGGTACTCGCTCCCGCCCGTGGCGCCGTAGTTGAGCGCCTCGCGGAACTCCATGCCGTAACCGATGCCGCTGCGGTAGTTCACCGCCAACACCACGTATCCCTTGCTGGCGAGGTGCTGGTTGAAGGCGTACGCGTTGGCGTAGTAGCTCGAGTAGTTCCAGCCCAGGAGCATCTGTCGGCGCGAACCACCGTGGAAGAAGATCGCGGCCGGGCGCGTATCGCCGGGCTTGGCGCCGGGCGGAAGGAAGAGCTGGGCGTGGATCTTCAGTCCGTCGGTGGACGTGATGACCACCGGCAGCGGATCGACCATGGCGCGCTCGGGGAAATCGGCCGGAATGGAGCCCGGCGCCAGTTCGCGCGGCGCCGCGCCGCCCACCTGGATGACCGCATGGGCCGGCTTGCGTGTCCCCGACTTGAAGAAGGCGATGGCGCCGCCGTCGCTGGTCACGGCCGGCTGCCACTCTATGTCTGCGCCCGAGGTCAGCGCCCGCGGCGGCCCGCCGGCCACGCTCACGCGCCAGAGGTCGCGCCGGTCGATGTCGTCCTGGTTGGAGTTGTAGACGACGTCGCGCTTGTCGGGAGTGAAGGTGACATACTCCACTTCGAAAGCACCCGGCGTCAGCAGCAGCGGCGCACCTCCGTTGACCGACACCGAGTAGAGCGACGTCCACCCCGTCTTCTCCCACGGAAAGACGAGGCGGTCATTCGCCGCCCACGTCAGCTGCGGACCGACGACTTGGCGGTGCACCGAGCCGCGTCCCGTGTCGGCACGAAAGACCGTCTTCGCCGTGGCCGTTTCGACGTCGGCGATCATGATGGACCACGGCTCGCCGCGCCGCTCGGGGGCGAACATGGCATCGGTATTGGCGGCGGCAAAGCGATGGAAGGCGACCCGCTTGCCGTCGGGGGACCAGACAGGATTGGCGTCGGTATCGACGCTCGGCGCCATCCATCGCACGCTGTTGGCGGCGAGGTCGAGGATGCCGATGAACGCGTGCGTGCCGCGGTTGCTCGCGAACAGGATGCGGCCGCCGTCGGGCGACCACGACAGCGACCCGACGCCGCCGCGCACCGTCGCCACCTGGGCGGCCGGCTTGCTGTCGTCCACCGGAGCGGTCCAGATGGCGCCGCGACGGATGAAAGCCATGGTGACGCCATCAGGCGAGATCGTCACCCCGCTCGCCGGCCCGACGCGCGCCGGTGCACCGCCGGCGACCGGGATGCGCCACAGCGCACTCTCCGCTCCGGCGGGATCGCTGGTGGGGTTCGGGCTCTCGCCGGCGCGGTTCGGCCCCTGGCCTCGCGTGTAGAAGATCGTGCTGGCGTCCCTCGACCAGACGATGCCGCCCACTTCCTGCCCGTCGGCCTGCATGTAGGAGGTGAGCTTGCGCCCGCGATACTCCGGTGGCGCGGACACCCAGATGTTGCGAACCCCACGGTCGTTCAGCACCCAGGCGACGAGTCCGCCGGACGGAGCGGCCGAGAGCCCGCCGGGATACGGCGCGGACATCAGCTGTTCGATTGGGATCTCCCGTTGCTGCGCCGTGGCGGGGAGCGCCAACACAAGCGCGGCGGCGGCAATGAGCAGCGGAAGGCGCAAACGGCTCGTACCCATGGCGGACATCTCCTTGCTGGGTGGGGACCTCATCGGTAAGGTAGCACGAAATGCGACGGTGCTGGCGCGGCGAACGCGGCCCTGCGCTGCCTCGCGGAACGCGCGCGCCCGCGTGTGATCCTCTACGCGCGTGCCTGGCGAATCGCCACCAGGGCCACGAACAACGTGAGCCAGACCACGCTGCGCAATGTCATCGCGCGCAGGCTGTCGACGGCGACGGCCGCGCCCGTCGCGTACAAGAGCAGGATCGCACCGAGCACCGCGACATTGAGCACGAGGATGGTGACGGTCGCGGACCGGCTCCAGCTGAGATCGCGCCAGATCGCCACGCCGGCCACGACGTAGGCCACCCCCATCACCGTGTTGAAGACGAGCAGCGGCCGGTACACGACGTAGCCGGGGTCGGCGCCCAGCAGGACGCGGCCACCCGCCATCACCGTCGCCAGTCCGAATACCACGGCGACCGTGGACGCGATGCGTCGCAGCACGCCGAGCCTTCCGGGAGTCCACCTCATGTTTTGGCCCTCGATGCGACGACTGTCACCCCGCCCCCAGCAGCACCTGCTCGTCCCGCTTCGTCGCCGACGCGTAGATGAAGTCGCCGTTCATGCGCTTGATGAAGTCGATGCTGATCCCCTTGGGGCATGCGGACATGCACTCGCCGAACAGCGTGCATCCGCCAAAGCCCTCCAGGTCCATCTGCGCCACCATCTTGAGCGCGCGGCGGTACCGCTCGGGCTGGCCCTGCGGCAGCAGCCCCAGGTGACCGATCTTGGCGGCCGTGAAGAGCGACGCCGATGCATTGGGGCACGCCGCCACGCAGGCACCGCACCCGATGCACGCCGCCGCGTCCATGGACTCCTCGGCGTCCTGCTTGGCGATCGGCAGCGCGTTGGCGTCCTGCGGCGACCCGGTGGCCACGCTGATGAATCCGCCGGCCTGGATGATGCGGTCGAACGCGCCGCGCTCGACCACGAGGTCGCGCAGCACCGGGAACGCCTTCGCCCGCCACGGTTCGATGGTCAGCGTATCGCCGTCCTTGAACGAACGCATGTGCAGCTGGCACGCCGTCGTCAGCTGGTTCGGCCCGTGCGCCGCCCCGTTGATCATCACGCCGCACATGCCGCAGATCCCCTCGCGGCAGTCGTGGTCGAACGCGATGGGGTCCTTCCCTGCCACGATCAGCCGCTCATTGACGACGTCGAGCATCTCGAGGAACGACATCTCGGTGCTGACGTCGCGGGCCGCGTACTCCTCGAACTTCCCGGGAGCCGACGGGCCGGCCTGCCGCCAGACCTTGAGGGTGAGATTCAGCGTTCCAGACATTCGTCAGTCACTCACTTGTAGCTGCGGGTGGCAAGATGCACGCTCTCGAATTCCAACGGTTCCTTGTTGAGCACCGGTGCCGAGCGGTCGCCGGCATACTCCCACGCCGCCACGTAGCAGAAGTCCTCGTCGTTGCGCTTCGCCTCGCCCGCCTCCTGGTACTCCTCGCGGAAGTGGCCGCCGCACGACTCCTCGCGGTGCAGCGCGTCGAGGCACAGCAGTTCGCCGAACTCAAGGAAGTCGGCCACGCGCCCGGCCTTCTCCAGCTGCTGGTTGAGCGAATCGCCGCTCCCCGGCACGGTGACGTTCTGCCAGAACTCCTCGCGGAGCTTCGGGATTTCCTGCAGCGCCTGCTTGAGGCCGGCCTCGTTGCGCGCCATGCCGCAGTGCTCCCACAGGATCTTGCCCAACTCCCGGTGAAACGAGTCGGCGGTGCGTTTTCCCCTGATGCCCAGCAGCCTCGCCGTGCGCTGCTCCACACCCTCCAGCGCCGAGCGGAACTCGGCGTGGTCGGTGCTCACCTTGTCGAACTTGTTCGACGCGAGATAGTGGCCGATGGTGTACGGCAGCACGAAGTAGCCGTCGGCCAGCCCCTGCATGAGCGCGCTCGCCCCGAGCCGGTTGGCGCCGTGATCGCTGAAGTTGGCCTCGCCGATGACGTGCAGCCCCGGAATGGTGCTCATCAGGTTGTAGTCCACCCAGAGCCCGCCCATCGAGTAGTGCGACGCGGGGTAGATGCGCATCGGCACCGTGTACGGGTCCTCGTCGGTGATGCGCTGGTACATGTCGAGCAGATTCCCATAGCGTTCAGCGATCCCCTGCACTCCGACCCGGCCGATGGCATCGCTGAAGTCGAGGTAGACGCCTCGTCCTCCCGGGCCTACGCCGCGCCCCTCGTCGCATACTTCCTTGGCGGCGCGGCTCGAGATGTCCCGCGGCGCGAGGTTGCCATAACTGGGATACTTGCGCTCCAGGTAGTAGTCGCGATCCTCCTCGGCCACCTCGCCCGGCTTCCTGCCGCAGTCTTCCCGGCGCTTGGGCACCCAGACGCGACCATCGTTGCGCAGTGACTCGGACATCAGCGTCAGCTTGCTCTGGTGCTCGCCCGCCACCGGAATGCAGGTGGGGTGGATCTGGGTGTAGCACGGGTTGGCGAACGCCGCGCCCTTCTTGTACGCCCGGTACGTGGCGGTGACGTTGCACCCCTGGGCATTGGTGCTCAGGTAGAAGACGTTGCCGTACCCGCCGGTGCCCAGCACCACGGCGTCGGCCGCGTGCGCCTCGACCTTGCCGGTGACGAGGTCGCGCGTGATGATGCCGCGCGCCACGCCGTCGATGGTCACCACGTCGAGCATCTCGTGCCGGCTGTACATCTTCACGCCGCCGGCGGCGATCTCCTTCTCCAGCGCCTGGTAGGCGCCCAGCAGCAGCTGCTGCCCGGTCTGGCCGCGGGCGTAGAACGTGCGGCTCACCTGCGCACCGCCAAACGAGCGGTTGGCCAGCAGGCCGCCATACTCGCGCGCAAACGGCACGCCCTGGGCGACGCACTGGTCGATGATGTCCACCGACACCTGGGCGAGCCGGTAGACGTTGGCCTCGCGGGCGCGGAAGTCGCCGCCCTTCACCGTGTCGTAGAACAGCCGCTGGATGCTGTCGCCGTCGTTGCGGTAGTTCTTGGCCCCGTTGATGCCGCCCTGCGCGGCGATGGAGTGCGCGCGGCGCGGTGAATCCTGGAACGCGAAGCAGCTCACGTTGTAGCCCAGTTCGCTCAGCGAGGCCGCGGCGCTCGCCCCGGCCAGGCCGCTGCCCACCACGATGATGTGGTATTTCCGCTTGTTGGCGGGGTTCACCAGCTTCATCTCGAAGCGGTGCTTGTCCCACTTCCCGGCCATCGGGCCCGAGGGGATCCTGGAATCGAGTTTCATATGCGTCTCCGCCTCAGCGCACGACGCCGAGCGCAACGCCCAGCGGCACGAGACTGAAGCCCACGGTCACGACGAGGGCGATGATCAGCGGCGCTCGCCGCTGCAGGGGCTGGGCCGAAGGCTGGGCGACCCCGAGAGTTCGCAACACGGCCCAGGTGCCGTGGTACAGGTGCAGGGCCAGGAAGAACATCGCGCCCAGGTACAGCACCACCCACTGAATGCGCGCGAAGGCCAGCACCACGTTGCCGTAGGCGCCTTCCGCCGTGTACTCGGGCAGCAGCCACTTCCAGCCCAGCGTGAACTGTCCGATGTGCAGGATGAGGAAGATGAACAGGTAGACGGCGCCCCAGCGCATGGTGCGCGAGGCGTACGTGCTGACCTGCGGCTCACGCATGGCGTAGTCCACCGGGCGCGCCGCCCAGTTGCGCATGGTCAGCTGGTACGCGGCCAGCGCGTGCAGCACCACGGAGACAAGCAGCGTGATGCGCACCAGCCAGGTGATCTCGATGAGGTCGTCCTTGAGGAGCTTCGCGTATCCGTTGAAGCGCTCGGGCCCCATGAACACCTGCATGTTGCCGGCCATGTGGCCAATGACGAAGCCGACGAGGACGAGCCCCGTGAGCCCCATCACGACCTTCTTCCCTACGGAACTGTGCCAAAAAGAGAGCATCGGTGCGCTCGAGAGGGTCTGGGTGCAAAAGAAGCTGTAAGCGCTACGCCATACGCTATGAGCTGTACGATACGGACGCCGCAGTGCCGGAAACGGACGGCGTACGGCGTAGAACGTACAGCTTACAGCTTCCTGTCAAAGCAGTTACAGCTTCACAACCGACATCGGCTCCCGCACCGCTTCCGCGCTCTTGGCCAGCGCGGCCTGTTCGTCGGGCGTCAGCGTGATCTCGACGATCTTCTCGAGTCCCTTCCGGCCCAGCTTGCACGGCACGCCAAGGAAGATGCCCTTCATGCCGTACTCGCCATCGAGCCACGCCGAGCACGGCAGGATGCGCTTCTGGTCCATGACGATTGACTCGACCATCTGCACGGCGCCCGACGAAGGGGCGTAGTACGCCGACCCGGTCTTGAGGAACTTGACGATCTCGGCGCCGCCGTTGCGCGTGCGGTCGAGGATCGGCTGCAGCTGCTCGTCGGTCATGAACTGGCGAATCGGGATGCCGCTGATGCTCGTGTAGCTGACGAGCGGCACCATCGTGTCGCCGTGGCCGCCGAGCACCATCGCCTGGATGTCGCGCACCGACACGTCGAGCGCCTCGGCGATGAACGAGCGCAGGCGCGCCGTGTCGAGGATGCCGGCCATGCCGATGACGCGCTCGCGCGGGAAGCCCGTGACCTCCTTGGCCACCCAGCACATGACGTCCAGCGGGTTGGAGACGACGATGACGATCGCGTCCGGCGACGTCTTGGCCACCTCGGCGGCGACGGACTTCACGATGCCGGCGTTGGTGTTCAGCAGGTCGTCACGCGACATGCCCGGCTTGCGGGCGATGCCGGCGGTGATGACAACGATGTCCGAGCCCGCGCTGGTCTCGTAACTCGTGGCGCCACTGACGCGCGAGTCGAACAACTCGATCGGTGCCGATTCCCACTGATCGAGTCCCTTTCCCTGCGGAATGCCGTCGGCAACGTCCACCATCACGACGGTGCGGGCGAGTTCCTTCTCGGCGATGCGCTGTGCAGTCGTGGCGCCGACGTTGCCGGCACCGACCACCGTGATCTTGTTTACCATATGGGCCACAGAGAAGAAGTGTAGAGAATGATGCCGCGCGAACACGGCAAAGTTACGACTTGTTTGCTCTCCTGTAAACGCGCTGGTGCACTCGAGTGAAGCGGTTCATCTCTCACGAAGACCGGAGCGGGACGGAGGGCGCGGAGAAAGCGAACCAATACAATAGGGGTTCAGCGGACAGCGCTGTCCACCAAACCCCCCGCAGTTCGATTTCT
>JBBTJT010000087.1:9204-39701 GCA_038059315.1 Gemmatimonadota bacterium | reverse complement strand
CCGCTCGCTCCGGTCTTCGTGAGCGACCCCCTCTCATCCCCCGACCTGAGACAGCGCCTTCAGTCCCCCAACACGCAGCTGCAGCAACTCGTGTTCCTTCGGCTTGTCGGCGAGCGCCTGCCGGAACAGCGGCTCCAGCGGCTCGCCGGCGCGCAGCGGGTCGCGCAGGTTCACTTCGTGATCGCCGTACAGGCACGTGCGCAGGTGGCCGTCGGCCGTCAGGCGCACGCGGTTGCAGGAGTCGCAATACGTGTGGCTCATCGGCGTGATCACGCCGATGGAACCGGCCGCCCCGCGAATGCGCTGGTATCGTGCCGGGCCGTTGCCGCGCGCCGGGCCGTCGGCCGCCTTGAGCGCGCCAAAGCGCGCCGCAATGCGCGCCAGCAGTTCGTCGCTCGGCATCACGTGCGCGAACTCCGCCGCCGCCATGTCGCCCACCGGCATGATCTCGATGAAGCGCACGTGCCACGGCTGGTCCACCGTGAGCGCCGCGAAGTCCTCGATCTCGTCGTCGTTGACGCCGCGCATCACCACCACATTCAGCTTCAGCGGGTCGAGCCCGGCGTCGGTGGCCGCCCGCGCCGCGGTCACCGGATCGAACGCGAAGCTCCGGCGCGCGATTTCCGCGATCCGCGACGGCCGCAGCGAGTCGGCGCTCATGTTCACGCGGTCCAGGCCCGCGGCCCGCAGCGCCACCGCCATCTGCGGCAGCTTGACGCCGTTGGTGGAGAGCGCGATGTCCTCGATGCCCGGCACCGCGCGCAGCATGCCGATGAGCGTCACGAGATCGGGGCGAATGGTCGGCTCGCCGCCGGTGATGCGCAGGCGCTTGAGCCCGAGCGGCGCCAGTTGCTGCACCACCGCCGTGATCTCCTCGTACGACAGGATCTGCGGCTTGGGGAGCCAGTCGAGTCCCTTTTCCGGCATGCAGTAGACGCAGCGGAAGTTGCATCGGTCGGTGACGCTGATGCGCAGGTACTCGATGGACCGGCCGTACTGATCAAGCATCAGCGGGCGCCAAGACGGTAGACGGTAGACGGTAGACGGTAGCACGCCAACCACCCTCGTATCGCGGACGGCGTACAGCGTACAGCGTACGGCTTCTCTTCATGATGCTTGCCCCGTCCACTCCCGCGTCCCATCGACGTAGTGCTCGAGTTTCCAGATCGGCACCCGCACCTTGAGCTGCTCGATGATCCAGCGGGACGCATCCATGGCCGGCCCGCGGCGGGCGTGGGCCACCGCGATCGCCACGCTCGCCTGCCCCAGCGCCACGTAGCCCGTCCGGTGCTCGATGACAATGTGCGTCGTCCCGAACTGCGCGGCCGCCTCGCTGGCGATCTCGCCCAGTTCGCGCTCCGCCATCGGTGCGTACGCATTGTACTCGATGGCTTGCACGGCGCGACCGTCGTTGACGTTTCGCACGGTGCCGATGAACACCGACAGCGCGCCGTTGTGCGCCGCCGCGACCTCGGCCACCAGCGCCGACACGTCGATCGGTCGGTCCACCACCGCGGTGCGCATCAGCCCCCCGCCACCGGCGGAATCAGCGCAACTTCGTCGGTGGGCTTCAGCAGCTGCTCGGGCCTGGCATAGCGGTGGTTCACGGCGACGAGTGGCCGTTCGGGCAGCGCCGCCCCCGACGAGAGCGCCCGTACCGCAAGAACCACGTCGGCGACCCGCGCATCGGCGGGGAGCGTGACGCGCACCGCGGGAGCGCCGAGCGCGTCGGCGTATGAGGCAAAGAGGAGGACGTCGAGGTTCATCGCTGAGATCAAGGTAACGAAGCGGCTCCGGGAGTGCGTGGCACTCTGGGCGCCGAGGCCTGTCAGTCGTATCCCCTTATTCGCCTTCGAGTTCCGACTCCTCGACGCCGGCCACCATCGCGCGCAGTTCCTTGGACGGCTTGAATACCGGCACGGGGCGGGCCGAAACCTCCACCGGAGCGCCGGTGCGCGGGTTGCGCGCCATGCGCGTCTTGCGCTGGCGAATCTTGAAGGTCCCGAAGCCCCGAACTTCGATGTTGTGCTGTTCCTTGAGCGCGTCACGGATCGCGTCGAGGAAGGCGTCGACCACCCGGGCGCAGTCCTTCTTCGAGATCATCGGGCCGGAAGTGCGCTCGATCGCCTCGGTCACACTCTCGACCAGATCAGCTTTGGTCATGTCCGTCCTCTGAAATGTCGCAACAATGGCGTAACTGACGATATAGTAGGGTGTTACGCCAATGGTGTCAAGCACAAAGACGCCCGGTACCCAAATACTGCCGGGGAACCGGGCGCTCTGCCTAACATTCGGCGTGCGTTTCGCTTACGCGCCGATGGCCTTCATGAAGTCGTCGAACATGGCGCGCGCGTCATGCGGACCTGGCGCCGCCTCGGGGTGATACTGCACGGCGAAGATTGGCAACGACTTGTGCCGCAGCCCCTCAACCGTGCCGTCGTTGAGGTTCACGTGCGTCACCTCGAGATCGGGCGCCCCGGGGATGCCGTCGACGCCGCCTTCCACGGAAAAGCCGTGATTCTGCGACGTGATGAGCACCCTGCCGGTGGCGAGATCCTTGACCGGATGATTCCCGCCCCGATGACCGTACGGCAGCTTCGTCGTGCGTCCGCCGAACGCCAGCGCGAGCAACTGATGCCCCAGACAGATGCCGAAAATCGGCACCTTGCGGCCGGCAATCGACTGGATGGTCGCGGGCGCGTACTCCACCGCCTCCGGGTCGCCCGGGCCGTTCGACAGGAAGACGCCATCGGGCTTCAGCGCCATCACTTCGTCAGCGGTCGTCCGCGACGGGACGACCGTCACCCGGCAGCCGCGCGCCTCGAAGAGGCGCAGGATGTTCTGCTTGATCCCGTAATCGAAGGCCACGACATGCCGCCCGGCACCCGGCGTTCCCCACTGGTACGGCGCGTCGGTCGTGACGACCGATGCGAGGTCGAGTCCGGTCATCGACGGGCATGCGTCGAGCGCCGCGAGCGCCTCCCGCGTGGGCTCCGTACCTGCGGCGATGACTCCACGGAGGACGCCGCCCGTCCTCAAGTGACGCGTGAGGCGGCGGGTATCAACATCAACCAGGACCGGCACATCGGCAGCCGTGAGATAGTCCAGCAGGCTCCCTGAGGCGCGCCAGTTCGAGTACGCCTGCGAGAGCTCACGCACCACGACGCCGCTCACTTGGGGCCGTTGCGACTCAGGATCTTCGAGGTTGACACCGTAGTTGCCGATCATCGGCGCCGTCATCACCACGATCTGGCCGCGGAACGACGGGTCGGTGAAGACCTCCTGGTACCCACTCATGTTCGTGGTGAACACGACCTCGGCGACTGCCGGCGTCCTGCGCGACGTCCCAAGACGGCCACGAAAAAGGGCTCCGTCCTCGAGGAGGAGGAACCCCGGCTCTTCGTCGAGCAGCCTGGTCACCGCGACGTCAGGGCTTCTTGGCCGGTGCCGGCGTCGGCGCGGCCAGCTGTGGAGCGGGAGCGGCCGGCGTCACGTTCTGTAGCGGCACGACCGACTGCGCGGCGTTCCCCTGCGTGGACGGTGCGGTGGGAGCCGCCGGCACCGCGATGGCCTGGTCGAGCACCGACGTCGGCGTGCGGGTGCGCTGCGATGCGATCTGCAGCACGAAGGCAAGGAAGATGAAGATGCCGCCTGCCCACCAGCTGGCCTTGGTCAGGAGGTTTCCTGCCTGGCGCGTGCCCAGCAAGCTGTCGGCGGACGACGAGGCGCCACCGAAGCTCGCGGCCATGCCACCACCCTTCCCGCTCTGCAGCAGGATGGCGGTGACCAGCACGATGCTGTCGATAATCAGGAGAATGACGAGAGTTCTGGAGAACATCGAGGTCCCGGGGTGAATCTGTAGGTAAGCCTTGAATAATACGCGACTTACAGCCTGAGATCAAGTGAGTACGATTGATGCCCATCCGCCGGCGTCGAGACTCGCCCCGCCCACCAGCAACCCGTCCACCTCGGGCGCGGCGAGCAATTCCGCCGCGTTGCCCCGATTGACCGACCCGCCGTACAGGATGGGAACCGCCGTGGATCCGGTATCGAGGAGCTTCCGGAGTTCGGCGCCGATCGCCTTGTGCACCGTGCTGGCGTCGGCCGGCGTGGCGGTCTTTCCCGTGCCAATGGCCCATACCGGCTCGTACGCGACCATCGCGTTGGCCGCGTCGGCGCTGTTGACGTCGGCGAGCGCGGCACGCAGTTGCCGCAGCACCACCGCCTCCGTTTCACCCGCCTCGCGCTGGGCGAGCGTCTCGCCAATGCAGACGATGGGCGTGAGTCCGGCGCGCGTGGCGGCGGCCACCTTCTTGCCCGTTTCCGCCTCCGTCTCACCGAAAACGTGCCGGCGTTCCGAATGCCCCACCAGCACGTACTTGGCGCCGGCCGAACGGGCGATGGACGCCGAATTCTCGCCCGTGAACGCACCGCGGTCTTCCCAGTAGACGTTCTGCACGCCCAGCTGAATGTCCGGCCGGTCCTTGAGCGCCCCGGCGACCGCGCCGAACGTCAGCGCCGGCGGAAAGAAGATCACCGTGCGGTCCTGGTGCTTGCCAAAGTGCGCGAGGAACTCGCGCATGAACGCCGCAGCATCGGAGGGCGAATGGTTCATCTTCCAGTTCGCCGCGAAAATCATCTGCTTCATTTGCGTCCCTTGTTGTCGTCGAGCGCGGCAACCCCCGGCAGCACCTTGCCCTCGAGGAACTCGAGAGAGGCCCCGCCGCCGGTGGACACGTGGCTCATGCTGGAAGCCA
Organism: Gemmatimonadota bacterium; assembly: GCA_038059315.1. GTDB lineage: Bacteria > Gemmatimonadota > Gemmatimonadetes > Gemmatimonadales > Gemmatimonadaceae > PNKL01. Next base: position 34,944 of record JBBTJT010000087.1, on the reverse strand, counting down.
GGCCGGCCTCTTCCACCGCCGCGGCGGAATCGCCGCCACCGACGATCGTCGTGCACCCCTTCGCCGTGGCCTGGGCCATCGCCTGCGCCACAGCCGTCGTTCCCGCGTCGAACGGCGGCGACTCGAAGACCCCCATGGGGCCGTTCCAGATGACTGTCTTGGCGCTGAGAATCGCGCGCGCATACGACGCCGCCGTGTCCGGGCCGATGTCGAACATCGCCTCTCCCGGCTGAATCTCGTCCTTGCGCACCGCATGCGACCTCGCGCCCTCGGCGACGGACGGTGCCACCGTGGCATCATGCGGCAGGATCAGCACGCTCCCCGCCCGCTCCACGAGATCGGCCGCCATCTTGAGCCGGTCGGGCTCGACCAGCGAGTTCCCCGTCTCCAGTCCCATGGCCTTGAAGAACGTGCAGGCCATGGCCCCGCCCACGAGGAGCGCATCCACCTTGGGAAGCAGCGCCTCGATGACGTCGATCTTGCCGGAGATCTTGGAGCCGCCGAGGATGGCGACGAAGGGCCGTTTGGGCTTCTCAAGCGCCCCGCCGAGGTACTCGAGTTCCTTCTGCATCAGCAGGCCGGCCACGGCCGGCCGCAGCAGGTGGGCCACTCCTTCGGTGCTGGCGTGGGCACGGTGCGCGGCGCCAAAGGCATCGTTGACGTAGAAGTCGCCGAGCCTGGCGAACGCCTGGGCGAGCGCGGCGTCGTTCTTTTCCTCGCCCGCCTCGAAACGCGTGTTCTCGAGCAGCAGCACCTCGCCGTTGCCCAGCGCGCGCGTGGCGGCCTCGGCGGCGGCGCCGACGACGCTCGGCACGAACGACACCGGCTGCTTGAGCAGCTCGTGCAACCGGCGGGCCACCGGTGCCAGTGAGTACTTCGGTTCCGGCTTTCCCTTGGGACGCCCGAGGTGCGAGCAGAGGACGACGCGAGCGCCGCCCTTGACGAGCACCTGCAGCGTGGGAATGGCGGCGCGAATGCGGGTATCGTCGGACACGCGGCCACTCTCGTCGAGCGGGACGTTGAAGTCCACCCGTACGAGGGCGCGCCGGCCCTTGAGCTCCGCCGGCGCCAGGTCGGCGACGGTACGCTTGTTCATGGCCGCTCCCGCCTACAGCCGTTCGCCGACGTACAGCAACAGGTCGACGCAGCGCGCCGAGTAACCCCATTCGTTGTCGTACCATCCCGAGAGGTTCACCATCGTGCCGTCGATGACGTTGGTGCACTTGGCGTCGATGATGCACGAATGCGGGTTGCCGATGTAGTCGACGGAGACGAGCTCGACCTCCTGGTACTGCAGCACGCCCTTGAGCGCGCCTTCGCTGGCGGCCTTGAACGCGGCATTCACCTCGGCGACCGTCACCGGGCGCTCGACCTCGACCGCCAGTTCGGTGAGCGACACGTCCGGAGTCGGCACGCGGATGGCGATGCCATCGATCTTCCCCTTCACCGCGGGAATGACGAGCGCGGTGGCCTTGGCGGCGCCGGTCGTCGTCGGGATGATGGAGACGGCGGCCGCGCGGGCGCGGCGCAGGTCCTTGTGCGGCAGGTCGAGGATGTTCTGGTCGTTGGTGTAGCTGTGGATCGTCACCATCGAGCCGTGCTTGAACCCGAAATTGTCGAGCACCACCTTGACCATCGGCGCCAGGCAATTCGTGGTGCAGGAGGCGTTGGAGATGATGTGGTGCTTCGCCTGGTCGTACTTCTCGTGGTTGACGCCCAGCACCACGGTGAGGTCCTCGCCGGTCGCCGGGGCCGAGATGATGACCTTCTTCGCCCCGCCGGCGATGTGCTTCCTGGCGTCATCCGCCTTGGTGAAGCGCCCCGTGGACTCGAGCACCACGTCGACACCCAGGTCCTTCCACGGCAGCGTCGACGGGTCCTTTTCCTTGAACACCCTGACGACGTCGCCATTCACCGTGATCGAGTTCTCGTCGTGCGACACCGTGCCTTCGAAGGTGCCGTGCACCGAGTCGTACTTGAACAGGTGGGCCAGCGTTCTGGTGTCGGTGAGGTCGTTCACCGCGACGAAATCGATGGCCACGCCCCGCTCCTTCGCGGCGCGCAGAACCTGCCGGCCGATGCGGCCGAATCCGTTGATGCCAACCTTGATCGTCATGACTCGAGCTCCCGGGTTTTCAGGGGCGGTCGGCGTCAGTGCGCGCCCGCCCAAAGGTCCAGTACCTGATCTGAGACGCTCCGCCGTCCAGCAGTGCGACGGCGCACGCATTGAGCGTGGCGCCCGTGGTGAGTACGTCGTCGACCAGCACCAGCGAACGGCCGCGAATCGCGACGCGCCGCTGTTCCGGCACGGCAAACGCAGAGTGAACGTTCACCAGACGCTCTGCCGGTGTCAATTGCGTTTGTGTCCCGGTTTCGCGAAGGCGCAGCAGCGCGTCGCCCAGCACTTCGCCGCGCGAGCGCCGAGCGAGCCCCCGGGCGAGGAGTTCGCTCTGGTTGAAGCCGCGCTCGCGCAGCCGGCCCGGCGCCAGGGGCACCGCCACGAAGACCGGCGCGTCGACGCCGCCGAGCACCTCCGGCCCCGTGCGCATCATGCGCAGGGCCATCGCGTCGGCGACGACCCACCACCCCTGGTACTTGAGCGCGACCAGCAACGGTGAACTGGCGACGTGCGGCACCCAGCAAACGGACCGCGCGAGGTCGACGCGCGAATCGAGCTGGGAGCACAGCGTGCAGTGCGCGAGTGGCGGTTGGCGATTGGCGGACGTGCCGAGCAACGGGTGCCCGCAACGCCGGCACCACGGTTTGGGCAGGAGTGGCACGCGACTCCAGCATGCCCCGCACGCGACGCCATCTTCCTCCGAGCCCATCGCCCCGGCACAGGCAACGCACGCGCGCGGCAGCAGCAACTCCACGGCGCCGCGCAGGGTGCCGCGCACAGTGCCGCGCACAGTGCCGCGCACGGCACCGCGCAGGGTGCCGCGCCAGCGTGGAGTCAGGCGCGCAGGGCGGACCACATCGCGTCCCGATCGGGCGCACGGCCGAACCACCGTTCGAACGAAAGGGCCCCCTGCGCGACGAGCATGCCGAGTCCGTCGGCGGCGAGATGCCCCGCCCCGCGCGCCGCGCGCACCCACGCCGTGTCGCCACGCCGGACCACGAGATCGAAGACCGCCGCTTTCGCCGGGAGATCCTGGATGCGCACGGGCAGCTCGTCGCCGGACGCGAGGCCCAGCGGAGTGGCGTTTACCACGAGGTCGGCTCCTTCCAGCGCGTCGAGCACCGTGGGCACGGTCGTGCAGATGCGCGCGAACCGCCGGGCGAGCGACTCGGCGCGGTCGGGCGTGCGTGACCAGAGGCGCACCCCGGTGCCGAACCACCGCTCGGCGCCGGCCAGCACCGCTGCCGCCGCACCGCCGGCGCCGATGAGCGCGACGCGCGGCCACCGACGATCCGAGCCGAACGCGCGCACGATGGCCTCCTCGAACCCGCCCACATCGGTGTTGTCGCCGACCAGGTCCCCGTTCTCGCACCAGAACGTGTTCACTGCTCCCACGCGTTCGGCGATCGGGCTCAGCCGACCGCAGAACGCCAGGAACGCTTCCTTGTGCGGCAGCGTGACGTTGCCGGCGGCGTTGGCCGCGCGCAGCCATGCCGCGGCGCGTTCGAGCCGTTCCGGCGGAACGTCGAGCGCCTCGTACGTCAGCGGCAGTCCGGCGTGCCGAAGCGCGGCGTTCTGGAACGTGGGGGAGAGCGAGTGCGACACCGGGTGTCCGAGCAGCACCAGCCGGCCCGGCAGCGAAGTCACGGGGACACCTGCGGCGGCGGCTCCTTGGCGAGCCGCTCGACGACACGGGCAAGTTCCCGTTCCAGGTCGTCGGCCATGAGGCGATACCCGTCGACGTCCCCGCCGAAGGGGTCGGCGATGGCGCGTCCGGTTCGCCGGTTGAGCGCGTAGTCGGTCAGGAGGTGCACCTTCCCCTGGCCACCCAATTCGCCCGCGCGCTCGACGTGATGCGCTGCCATGCCCAGCACGAGGTCGGCTTCGGCCACCAGCTCACGCGTCAGCCGTTGCGCGCGATGCAATGACACGTCGTACGACCGCTCCAGTCCGACGAGCAGCGAACCATCCGACGCCGGCATGCCCTCGAGGGCGCTCGTACCGGCGCTCGCCACCGTGACGTCGAGCGCTCGCTCGGCGATCAGGCGGCGGGCGATGGCCTCGGCGAGCGGACTTCGGCAGGTGTTTCCCGTGCAGACGAACAACACGTGCATCGTCACTGGTCACCCACAAGGTCGGGCACCGCTGTCCGAAGCTCGAGCACGGAAAGCGCGCCGGGGCGGATGATCCGCAGGTGGCTGCCCGTGCAATCGACGACCGTCGAGGGCGCCGATGGCTCGAGCCGCCCTCCGTCGAGCACCATCAGCGCACCGCTGCGCGCCTGCGCGGCAAACTGCTCGATCACTTCACTGGCCGCGAGCGCGGCGGGCTGCCGCGGACGATTGGCGCTGGTGGACGTGAGCGGATCGCCGAGCGACGCGATGAGGCGCTGCAGCGCGGGATGCGACGTCCAGCGCACCGCCACGCCGCCTTCGGGGCCGCGCAGGCGCGCCGGCACGCGGTGCTCGGCGCCTCGCAGCACCAGCGTCAGTGGACCGGGCCAGAACCGCGCGGCCAGCATCGAGCTCGCATGCGTCATGTGGAGCCCGAGCCGGCCGATCATCGCGCTGCTCGACACCAACAGCAGGAACGGCTTGCCGAGGGGCCGGTCCTTCAGTCCAACCAGCGCCCCCACGGCGTCGGTGTCGATGGCGCCGCCAAAGCCGTAGACGGTCTCGGTGGGATACGCCAGTACGCCGCCATCCTGCACGTGGGCGATGGCGCGTGGGATGGCCGCGTCGATCTCGGCCAGTGACCAGAACGGAACTGGGCGGACGTCAGTCGGCGATCCCATACATGGCCTCGGCGCGAAGGAAGTCGGTGGCTTCCGTGACCTTCATCGCCCGCTCGCTGCCCTGCACCACGACCACCGGTTCGCCGAGGCGCTCCACCAGCGCGGCGTCGTCGGTACCGTCGTAGCCTCCGTCCTCGGCGGCGCGGTGCGCGCGCAACAGCACCGCGCGCGGAAAGCCCTGCGGCGTCTGCGCGCGCCAAAGGGCGGCGCGTTCGACGGTGCACACGATGCGTCCGGTGTCATCGACCTCCTTGAGCGTGTCGACCACGGGGAGCGCCGCGATGGCCGATGTTCCCCCACGCACGGCATCGACCACCCGGTCGAGCACGGCGCCGGGAACGAGTGGACGCGCCGCGTCGTGCACGAGCACGATGCCGCAGTCCGGAGGGAGGTCGGCCAGTCCGTTGCGCACGCTTTCGGCGCGGGTGCGGCCGCCCACCGACACGAGCATGCGCTCGGCGTCGCACTGGAAGATCCAGGGCGGCGGATCCCCGGCGTATTCGCGCGGCAGCACGCAGACCACCATGGCCACGTCGAGGCGCGCCTGGAAGAGCTGCAGCGAGTGCAGCAGCATCGGCCGGCCCGCCACCCAGCGGAACTGCTTCAACTCGCCGTCGCCGGTGCGCGACGACGACCCGGCGGCGACGATCACCACGCCCACGTCACGCGCCGTCACTGGAAGAGCTCGCGAAGCAAGGCGGTGATGTCACGCACGCCGACGACCTTGAGCGCATTGGTGCTGCGACGCGGCAGGCCGCCCGTCGATACGTAGGCGACGCGCATTCCCATCTTTCCGGCCTCGGCGAGCCGGCGGTCCACCTGCGACACGGCGCGTATCTCCCCGCCCAGGCCCAGTTCGCCAATGAAGACCGCGTCGCGCGGGAGCGCGCGGTCGTACACCGAACTCGCCAATGATGCGGCCACCGCCAGGTCGGCGGCCGGTTCGCCCGCGCGCACCCCGCCGACAACGTTGAGGAAGACGTCGAGCTGCGCGAACGACAATCCCGCGCGCTTGTCGAGCACGGCCAGCAGGAGCGCGAGACGCCGCGAGTCGAACCCGGTGCTGACGCGCTGCGGCGTGCCGAATCCCGCCTTGGCGGCCAGACCCTGGATCTCGATCAGCACCGGACGCGAGCCTTCAATGAGAGCCGTGACGGCGCTCCCCGACGACGTGGCGTCGGCGCGGTCCCCCAGGAAGAGCGCGCTCGGGTTGTCCACCGGGATCAGTCCTTCCTGCGTCATGCGAAAGACACCGATCTCGTCGACGGAGCCAAAGCGGTTCTTGGTGGCGCGCAGCACGCGGTGGTCGAGCGTGTTCTCGCCCTCGAAGTACAGCACCGTGTCGACGATGTGCTCGAGCGTCTTGGGGCCGGCGATGCCGCCTCCCTTGGTGACGTGTCCCACCACGAACACGGTGGTCCCGCTCTCCTTGGCGAACCGCATCAGCCGCGCGGCGCATTCACGCACCTGCCCCACGTTGCCGGGCGCGCCCTCGAGGTCGCCGGTGTAACAGGTCTGGATGGAATCGACCACCATCACGGCGGGGCGCCGCTCGCCGGCGGTGGCGAGGATCGTCTCGAGGTTCGTCTCGCTCAGCAACGAGACCTCCAGCGAACCGCCCCCCAGGCGGTCGGCGCGCAGCTTCACCTGCAGTGGCGACTCCTCGCCACTCACGTACAGCGCGCGGTGTCCCTTGGCCTCGAGGCACGATGCCACCTGCAGGAGGATGGTGGACTTGCCGATGCCCGGTTCGCCGCCGACCAGCACCATCGAGCCGGGCACCACGCCGCCGCCGAGCACAAAGTCGAACTCGGCGAGCCCGGTGCGCAGGCGGTGGCTCTCGGTGCCGGCGACGTCGCGCAGGCGCGGCGTGTCGAGCACCGAGCCGCCGCGCGCGAACCCCGACGCGCCGCCCGTGCGCCGCTCCTTCTTGCCGGTGGTGGCGGGCGCGACGATCTCCTCGACGAGCGTGTTCCACTCGCCGCAGGCGTCGCACCGGCCCTGCCACTTGGCGTGGTCAGCGCCGCACTCGGTGCAGCGATAGGCGGTCCTGGCCTTCGCGGCCATCAGCCGGGCTGGCGGGCTGTGTAGCTCTCGAAGCGCGTGAACTGCTTGCGGAAGTTCAGGCGCGCCATGCCCGTGGGGCCGTTGCGATGCTTGGAGATGATGATCTCGGACAGGCCGTCGAGGGGGATGTTGGTGTCCTTGAGCATCTTGGCCGTGCCCTGCTCGTCGTAGGCCCCCTCGTAGTACTCGGGGCGGTAGATGAACATCACGACGTCCGCGTCCTGCTCGATGGACCCCGACTCGCGAAGGTCGGAGAGCAGCGGGCGCTTGTCGGTGCGCTGCTCCACGCTGCGCGACAGCTGCGACAGCGCGATGACCGGCGTGTCGATCTCCTTCGCCAGGATCTTGAGCGCACGCGAGATCTGCGAGATTTCCTGCGTGCGGTTCTCGGAGTTCGGGGGCGGCTGGATGAGCTGCAGGTAGTCGACGACGACCAGCCCGATGTCGGCCGACGCCTTGAGCCGCCGCGCCCGCGAGCGGATGTCGTAGATGCTCAGGCCCGGCGAGTCGTCCACCCAGATGGGGGCGTTGCCCAGAAAGCCGGCGGCGCGCGCAATCTGCGCGTCGTCGTCGGGGGTGAGCTTGCCACTGCGAATGCGCTGTGCGTCCACGCGACCCTCCGAAGCGAGCATGCGGAGCAACAGCTGCTCTCTACTCATTTCGAGGGAGAAGATCGCAACCGGAACATTGCGGTCGATGGCGGCGTTTTGCGCGACGTTCAGCACAAACGCCGTCTTGCCCATCGACGGGCGGGCGGCGACGACGATGAGGTCGGAGCGCTGGAAGCCCAGCGTCAGCTTGTCGAGGTCGGCGAACCCGCTGGGCACGCCGGTGGTGTCGCCGCCGCTGGCCCGCAGCAGGTCGATGCGCTCCATGGCCGACCAGAGCAGGTTCTTGACGCGAATGAAGCCCTCGGCGCCGCGGTCCTTCCCCACCTCCATGATCTTGTGCTCGGCCATGTCGATGAGGTCGTGCGAGGTTTCCTGCCCCTCATACGCCTCGGTGACGATGCCGGTGGCCACCTCGATCAGCCGGCGGCGCAGCGCCTTTTCGCGGACGATCTTGCAGTGGTGCTCGACGTTGGCCGTGGTGGGCACGATGTCGATGATGGTGGCGAGGTAGTCCTTGCCGCCGACGGCCTCGAGCGAGCCCACGCGATCGAGTTCGTTGGAGAGCGTGAGCGGATCCACCGCCCCGCCGTCGCGATGGAGCACCAGCATCGCCTTGAAGATGCGCCGGTGCGGCTCGCGATAGAACATCGTCTCGTCGATGAGCTCAGACGCGCGCGCGATGGCGTCGGCGTCGAGCAGCATCGCCGAGAGCACGGCCTGCTCGGCATCCTCCGAGTACGGCGGACGCCGGTCCCTGAAGGGATCAGGCTTGGACTGCGGAATCGAAAATTCGACGGGCGAGCTGGACATCTTCCCAGGTCGGGCGTTTCCATGCGGGATTCCGCAGGAGCGCTGCAGGGTGATACGTGACGATCAGGGGGACACCGTGAAACCGGTGCACCAGGCCACGTAACTTACCGATCGGTTGGCTGGTCTGCAGTAGTGTCTGCGACGCAAAAGTGCCCAGCGCGAGGATGACCCGCGGCTGGAGCAGCTCCAGTTGCCGCAGGAGGTAGGGGCTGCATGCCGTGATCTCGTCGGGCGACGGATTGCGGTTGCCCGGCGGGCGGTGCTTGAGGACGTTGCAGATGAAGACGTCCTCGCGCTTGAGCTGGACGGCCTCGAGGATCTTGGTGAGCAGTTCACCCGAACGGCCAACGAACGGCCGGCCCAGCTCGTCCTCCTTTTCACCGGGGGCTTCGCCCACCACGACAAACCGCGCCGCCGGGCTGCCCTCGCCCGGCACGTGATTCCTGGCAGTCCTGGCCAGCGAGCACCCGGTGCATGAGGCAATGTGCGCAGCGAGGGCGTCGAGGGAATCCACCGAGGCGAGCGGCCCGGCAATGAACTCACGGACCGGGCGGCCGATCACGATCGGCTGACCCGGTGCCGCGGCTGGCGGAGTGGCGCTGACTCGCGCGGAGTCAAGGAGATCCCGCTGATTCACGGACGAGACGGCGGGCGGCACCACGTCGCCGGACTCGGCGCCAATCGACGTGAGCGTCTCACGCCAGTTGCCGCCCGCGGCCGGGGCATCGTCACGCGACGCGCGCCCGGTGCGGCCGCCCGGTGCGGGTGCCGCCGGGGCATCCGGACCGGCCCCGCCCGGTGCGCCGAGCAGGCGCAGCACGTCGGCCACCGGCATGGAGTCGAGCACGAGGTCCGACTCCCCCTGGTCGCGGCGCTGCTCGAGGTACAGCCGCAGCCGCTCCCTAGCGTCCATCGAACAGCCCGGCCACGCGGTCGAGGATGGCGTCGGCCACGTCGATCTTGCTCTGCAGCGGCAGTTCCTCCGCCGAACCGTCGCGCCCGTAGAGGGTGACCCGGTTGGTGTCGAAACCAAACCCTGCCCCTTCCTCGGCCCGGTTGGCCACGATGAGGTCGAGTTCCTTGGCGCCCAGTTTCGCGCGCGCGTTGGCTTCCATGTTCTCGGTCTCGAGCGCGAATCCCACCACCACGCAGCCGGCTCGCCGGGCGTCACGGGTGGCCTTGAGAATGTCGGTCGTGACGGCGAGCGGCAGCGACGGCGCGGAGGCGCCCTTCTTGATCTTCTGCGGGGCCAGCTGCTCGGCACGGAAGTCCGCCGGCGCGGCGGCCATGACCAGCGCGTCGGCGTTGGCGAGCGAGTGACGCACGGCCTCCGCCATGTCCTGCGTGGACTCCACCGACACGACCCGCGGTCCCACCGGCAGCTCGACCCCCAGCGGGCCGGCCACGAGCGTCACCTCGGCGCCGCGGCGCCAAGCGGCTGCGGCCACGGCGACGCCCATCTTCCCGGTGGAGTGGTTGCTCAGGAATCGTACGGGGTCGAGCGCCTCGCGCGTCGGACCGGCGGTGACGACCACATGCTTGCCGCGCAGTGACGACGCCGGTTCGAGCAGGCGCCCGACGTGCGCGCGAATGGTGGCTGGCTCGGGCATGCGTCCCGGGCCGCTCCCCTCCTCGCGGCTGGCCAGCGGGCCGACTTCCGGGTCGAGCACCTGATACCCGACCTCGCGAAGGCGAACGATGTTGCGCTGCACCTGCGGATGGGCCCACATGCGGTCGTTCATGGACGGCACGATCAGCACCGGCACGTCGCCCGCCGCCAGCAGCGACGCGGTCAGGAGGTCGTCGGCGCGCCCCATGGCCGCGCGGGCGACAAAATCAGCGGTGGCCGGCGCGACGACGATGACGTGCGCTTCGCGCGGCAGCCGGATGTGATCGAGGGCGTGCCCGGCCGCGACCAGCTGGTCGTGCACCGGCCGACCGGTGAGGGCCTCGAAGGTGATGGTCCCGATGAACTCGCGCGCCGAGCGCGTGAGCACGACGTCGACTTCGGCGCCGGCCAGGGTCAGCTCCCGAGCCAGCGTCGCCGACTTGTAGGCGGCTATTCCTCCCGTGACCCCGAGGAGGACGCGCCGGCCTTCGAAGGGACGCACCCGAGGGCCCCCTCCGCCTGGTTACTCGGTGGGCCGGCGGCGCGGCACCACGCGGTACTCGATGCGGCCTTCGCTGAGTTCCTCGAGCGCGCGCGTCGTCAGCTTCTTCTCGCCGGACCTCGAGCGGTCGCGCGGAAACTCGTTGAGCACGCGCGTGTACTTGGCGGCCACGAGCACCGAGAGGTACTTGTTGGTCGCGTGCTCGGTGACTTCGGACGGGGTGAAAACTCGCATGGCTGTCTTCCGGGGTTAGACGTAGTTCGTGATCTTGTGCTCGAGCCTGGCAATCAGTTCAGCCACCTGCTCGTCCAGCGCTGGCGCCCGCTCGCGGCGGGCCATCTCCGCGTCAATTATGGCCGACACCCGCGCCACGGCGCGGTCGAGATCGTCGTTCACCACCACGTAGTGATAGCGCCCGATTTCGTGCAACTCCACCTGCGCGCTGCGCAGCCGCGTGAGCAGCTCGTCGCGACCCTCGCTCCCTCGCCGGTTCAGGCGTTCCACCAGCACGTCGATGGACGGCGGGATGATGAATATAAGCACCGACTGCGGGAAGGCGCGGGCAAACTGGGCCGCACCCTGCACGTCGATGTCCATCATCACGTGGCGCCCGGCCGAGAGCACCTTCTGCACCTCGCTGCGCAGCGTGCCGTACGGCCGCCCGTGCACTTCGGCGGTTTCGGCAAACTCGCCGGCCGCGCGGCGGCGGGCGAAGTCGTCCATCGACAGGAAGTGATAGTCGACGCCGTCGACCTCACCGGGGCGCGGCTCGCGCGTGGTGCACGACACCGAGTACCCCACGTCACCACGCTCGGCGAGGAGCCGCCGCGCAATGGTGGTCTTGCCGGAGCCCGACGGCGCCGAGAGGACGATGGGGAACGAGATCACTCGATGTTCTCCACCTGCTCGCGGATGCGCTCGAGCTCCTCCTTGATCGCGATGACGTCGCGCTGGATGAGCGCGTCGTTGGCCTTGCTCCCGGCGGTGTTGGCCTCGCGCAGCATTTCCTGCAGCAGGAAGCCGAGCCGCTTGCCCACCGGCTCGTCGTCACCGTCGCGCAGCGCGCCGGCGAAGGCGGCGATGTGGACGCGAAACCGGTCGATCTCCTCGCCCACGTCCAGGCGATCGGCCAGGATGGCGATCTCCTGGGCGACGCGCTGTTCGTCGAGGGCCACGCCATTGGTGAGTCGGGCGATGTTCTCGACCAGGCGGTCGCGCTGCGCGATCACGCGCTCGGGCGCCCGGGTGGCGATGCGCTCGACGGCAACCTCGATGAGGGCCAGCCGCTCGAGGATGACGGCGGCGAGCCGCGCACCTTCGCGCTCGCGCATCGTGGAGAGTTCGTTGGCGGCGGCATCCACGATGCCCACCAGGGCGGCGGCGCCGCCGTCGAGGACATCGTCCTCGCCGCCGGCGCGCACCACCTCGGGCATCCGGAGCACCGTCGCCACGTCGATCTCTCCTCCCAACGTGTACTTGTCGCGCAGCGCCGTGAGCTGCGCTGCGTACTGGGCGAACCGGGCCTCGTCGATCACCGCGCCCAGGTCCGCCGAGCGCTCCATCCGGGCGCTGACCGTGACGTGGCCGCGGGCGATGCGCTTGCGCAACGCGTCGCGGACCTCACCCTCCCAGCGGCTGAGCGCCGCGGGGAGCTTGAGGCTGGGACTGAAGAAGCGGTGGTTTACGGTGCGGAGCTCGACGCTGATGCGGGCACTGCCCACGACGCCGTCAGCCGCCCCAAACCCGGTCATGGAACGTATCATCTGGAACCTGATAAGTTACGGCGTGACAACGCGTTTGGCAACGGGAGCGACGATAGACGATAGACGATAGACGATCGTTGATGGCAGGCCTCATCTATCGCCTCTCGTCTCTCACCCATCGTCTGGCTCAGTTCCAGAACTCCCACCGCAGCCCGTAGTACTGCAGCATCCGCGGCATCATGTACCCCGGGGCCGTGTAATACACCTTCCCCACCAGGTTGCTGAACTGGATGAATACCGTTCCGCTCATGATGCGGAACTCGAGGCGCGCCGACAGCACGTCGATCGGCCCGGTGGTCTGCCCCACTCCACCCGTGGCGTCCGGGAAGAACATCGGCGTACGATGGTCGTACATTGCCGCCGCCAGCACATGGAAATTCCCTCGCGGGAACTTGCGCGGCCAGCCGCTGTCGAGCGTGAGGCTGGTGTGAACCTCCATCTGCGGCCGGTAGGCGCCTTGACTGTCCCAGCGCACGGCATCGACGTTGATGCTCACGTCCTTGTAGACTGGGCTCCTCCCGCCTCACACCACACCGCGGGTCTCCCCCGACAGCACCGGCACCAGGCCGCTGCCCAGCACGACCGGCGCGGCCAGTAGTGCCTGGCCGCGCGACAGGCCGCCCGCGGTGAGCGAAATCCCGCGAACGGCTGTGGAGAGCTCCAAGCGTGACGCCGTGAAGGCGGGTCCGCCGGTTGAAGCCGCCGATGGGGTGTACGTGCCGAACGTGCCGTCGACCGCCAGCCAGCGCCAAGGAGCGACGCGGGCCGACAGGTCCACGCGGAGCGTCGAGTCCGAGCCCCTGCTCTCGGCGTAGGCGGCGAGTGTCACGAACGACCGCGTGTACCGGAGCCGGGCCGAAGGCGAGAGGTCCGTGCGGCCGTGTCCCACGCGCAACCGCGCCGTCACGCTGCCGTCGAGGCCCCAGCGCGACGCCCCGGCGGCGAACACGTACTGCGCGCGTGAGGTGGCAAAGGTCGCCGTGTCGACCAGCATCGTCCCGGAATCGGGTCCCGTCACCACGAACGTCGTGTCCGGGGGCAGCGAGTCGCTGTCGTCCCTCATGCTCTGCGTGGACGCGATCAACTGCACCCACGGCGCCGCCTTCGCATCGGGATCGCCCCACGCCACGCGCCCGTAGGCCGTCCCGAGCGTCCCCTTGAAGGCGGGGACGGCGTTCTTCTCCGCGAGCTCTCGCGACAGCGGAAACCGGATGGTCGGCGAGCGGTCGACTCCGGCGCGATTCCACGTCGCGTCGACGCTCCAGCGCTTGCCGGCCCAGCCGAGGCGACCGAACACCTGCAGGGACGACCCGTCGCCGCCGGTGCGGAGCGAGGCCGTGCTGTACTGCTGGGCGGCCAGCTGGATGACGCCGCCGTTGTGCAGGCGTCGCCCGTAGTACCCGCGGTAGAAGTTGGTGTTCTCGCTCCCCGAGGTGACATCGGTGCGCGTACCTGGCGTGGTGCGATCCACCCGCCACGAGCGCAGGTGGACGCGCAATTCTCCCGCGACGCGTTCCGCGCTCACCTCCTCGAGCTGCCACAGGGGAGTGACGCCGAGGTCGAGCAACCTGCCGTACCGCTCGTCGATGGGGTCGATTTCGATGCCGTCGAAGAAGACGCGGACGCGGCGCGCGTCACCGTTCCAGGCGATGAACTGCGGCGCGGGAATCCAGTTGGCGCGAAAGGCCGTGACGCCCGGAATGCGCATCAGCAGGTCGGCCAGGGTCACCGCGCCGGCGCTGCGCAGCGCCTCGCCGCGCCAGTGCCACCTCCCATCGGCGTTGATGGGGAGTTCGGCCTGGGCGGTGGGCGCCTTGATGGAATCGGCGGCCAGGTGCGCACGCCGCAGGGCTGCGGAGTCGGCCTTGGTCAATATCCGCGGCGTGGAATCCGGCACGGCCATCGTGTCGAGCGACGGCCGCGGAACGATGGTCGGCCGCGCGGTCGTATCGCGCGGGGGGATGGGCTGCTGGCCTGCGAGCGCGGAGCCCCCCGTAAGCAGGAGGGCCGCCAGGAGGCGGCCCCGCCAGCGACGGCCTCCGATCAGCGGACCCTCCCTCGCACGAACTCGACGAAGGTGCGCACCGGCGTTCCGGTGGGTCCCTTGGGAATCACGACGAGGTCGTTCTCCGAGTACGCCGTGCCGGCGATGTCGAGGTGCACCCAGGGCACGCCGGCCGGAACGAACTCCTGCAGGAAGAGCGCGGCGGTGATGGTGCCCGCGCCGCGGCCGCCGATGTTCTTGACGTCGGCGATGTCGCCCTTGATCAGCTCCCGGTATTCGTCCCACATCGGCATTTGCCACCCCGGCTCACCACCCCGCCTGGCGGCGGCGAGCACTTCATTCACGAGCGGCTCGTCGTTGCCCATGACGCCCGTGGCGCTGTTGCCGAGGGCGATGACGCAGGCGCCGGTGAGCGTGGCGGCGTCGATGATGACCGCCGGCTTGAACTTCGCGCTGTAGGCGAGCACGTCGGCCAGCACCAGGCGCCCTTCGGCGTCGGTGTTGTGAATCTCGATCGTCTTGCCGTTCATGGCCCGCACGACGTCGCCGGGGTTCATGGAGGTGCCCGACGGCATGTTGGTGGTGCTGCCGATGAGCCCGACGACGTTGACGCGCAGCTTCATGCGGGCAATCGCCTCGAGCGCGCCCAGCACCCCGGCCGCCCCCGACATGTCGTACTTCATCAGCTCCATGCCCGCCGCGGGCTTGATGGAGATGCCGCCCGAGTCGAAACAGAGGCCCTTGCCCACCAGGGCGATGGGCGCGTCGCCGCGCCGCCCCCCGCGATACTCGACGACGATGAGTTTGGGATCCTGCGGCGTTCCCTGCGCGACCGCCAGGAACGATCCCATCTTGAGGCGCGTGATCTCGCGACGGCCGAAGACGCTCACCCGCAGGCGATGGCGGCGGCCGATGTCGCGCGCGGTGCGGGCAAGGTGCTCGGGCGTGCAGACGTTGCCCGGCAATTGCTGCAGGCGCCGGGCGACGCGCTGTCCCTCGCCGAGGGCGACGCCGTTGGCGAACGCCGCCCTGGATCCTCGCACGTCGCTGCTGATCACCACGGCCTCGGCCAGCGGTTTCGGCCGGTCCTTGGCCGCCGGCTGGGTCTTGTAATCCGTGAAATCCCACGAGCCGCGCGACAGCCCGAACGCCGCCGCCTCGACCGAATCTCCGGCGAGTTGCGGCGCCCAGAAGGCCATCCGGCGAACGCCCATCGCATTGCCCTTGCGGCCAGCGAGCGTGGCCGCGCGAGTAATGGCCGCGTAGGCATCGTCGGTCTCGCCGAGTCCGACGAGCAGCACGCGCGCCGGCCCGCGACCGTTGCCGACGACGAGCAGTGACTCGTCACGCTCTCCCTTGAAGTCCGCCTGCTTCACCGCGAGGGCGAGCACGCCCCCGTACACCTTGTCGAGCGCGGCCAGCACGCGCGGGAAGACGCCGCCGGAGTGAAGCGCCACTGACAGCAGCGGCGTCGCGGCACGCCCCGGATCTCCGCCCCGCAGGGTAAGGGTCAGCGACATCTCAGGCCTCCTTCATGCCGGCGATGATCGCATCGCCGAATGCCGACGTCGTCACCTCGGTGGAACCCGGCATCTGGCGGGCGAGATCGTAGGTCACGGTCTTCTGGCCGATGGCGCGCTCCATGCCGGCGATGATGAGGTCGGAGGCTTCCTGCCAGCCCATGGTCTCGAACATCATGACGCCAGACAGGATGACGCTCCCCGGATTGATCTTGTTGAGCCCCGCGTACTTGGGCGCGGTGCCGTGGGTCGCCTCGAATACCGCGGCCTCGTCGCCGATGTTCCCGCCCGGCGCGATGCCCAGTCCGCCCACCGAAGCGGCGAGCGAATCGGAGATGTAGTCGCCGTTGAGGTTGGGCGTGGCCACGACCGAGTATTCACTCGGGCGCAGCAGTATCTGCTGGAACATGGAGTCGGCAATGCGGTCCTTCAGGACCACGGCATCGGCGCGCGCCGTTCCGCCTGCCGCACCCAGGTCGGTCTCGGCCACCACATCCGTGGCGAACTTCTCCCTCGCCAGTTCATATCCCCAGTCGCGGAAACCGCCTTCGGTGAACTTCATGATGTTGCCCTTGTGCATCATGGTCACCGACGGACGCCCCTTCCTGATGGCATAGCGGATGGCACGCTCGATGAGGCGCTTGGACCCGAAGGCCGACATCGGCTTGATGCCGATGGCCGACCCTTCGCGGACCTTCTTGCCGAACTCGTTCAGCAGGAAGAGCCGCAGCTTCTCGGCTTCCGGCGATCCGGCCCGGAACTCGATTCCCGAGTAGACGTCCTCGATGTTCTCGCGGAAGATGACGATGTCGACCTTTGCCGGATCCTTGACCGGCGCGCCGACGCCCTGGAAGTAGCGGACGGGGCGGATGCAGGCGTACAGGTCGAGTTCCTGGCGCAGCGCGACGTTCAGCGACCGGATGCCGCCGCCTACCGGGGTCGTCAGCGGTCCCTTGATGGCGATGCGGAATTCCCTGACGGCGTCCAGCGACTCGCCGGGAAGCCACTCGCCGGTGGCCTTGAAGGCCTTCTCGCCGGCGAAGATCTCCATCCAGTGCACGCGCCGCGTGCCGGCGTAGGCTATCTCCACGGCGGCGTCGAACACGCGCACCGAGGCCTTCCAGATGTCGGGACCGGTGCCATCGCCCTCGATGAACGGGATGATGGGCTGGTCGGGGACGAGGAACTCGCCGCCCTTCGCCTGCACGCGCTCGCCTCGTGCCGGCACGGTTGAGCGCTTGTACGTCGCCATTGGTCGGAGGGGTAGAGGAGTAGAAGATTGTCGGAAGATTACGAACAGCCCCATGGTGCGGCAAGCGAACCGGAGGCGATCTCGTGCGACCTGCAGGTGGGCGACGCACCGAGCAACATGCGCCGCACGGCTTGCGGTATCAGGAATCTACCCACCGGTGTTCGCGGAACCAGCCGAGGCACCGTTCGAGTTCAACCGCCGCCAGGTCGAGCAGCGCTGCCGTGCCCGCCAGGTCGCCCGCCTTGGCCGAGCGCTCGGCGTTCACACAGAGCTCCTCGAGGTGCCGCGCGCCCAGTTGACCGCACCCCGACCGCATGGTGTGGAATGCCGTTGCCACGACCCTCGCCTCGCCGGACGCGATGCTGCGGCACACGACAATCATGTGCTCCGGCGCCGCGATGGCGAACAACGTCACGACCTCACGCATGGTGTCGCGGTCCAGCAGTTCGAGCAGCGCCTCGAAATCCGCCAGTTCAATTGGTGACTCGGGCGTCATGGCTCCGTCATTCAGGGGCGCGGACGACGCCAGGTCGGCGACGCAGCGATTCTCGGCACAATTCAGCTGTGCGAACCTTATCTTCCGCTCCATGGCAGACGCTAGACCACGAGCCGCAGTCACGCCACTGAAACGCCTTGCTCGCGCCGCGCAGCTGTGCTGTCCGGCGTGCGGTTCTCGCGGAGTGGTGCGCGGGTGGCTGCGCCTGGCCGACCGGTGCCCGTCGTGCGGCCTGCGCCCCGACCGCGGCGAACCCGATCATTTCCTGGGCGGCTACGTGGTGAATCTCGGCGTCGCCGAGTTCCTGGCGGCGGCACTGTGGGCGGCGTGGCTGGGTGCGGCGTGGCCCGACCCGTCGTGGGCGCTGATGCAGTGGAGCGCGGCCGTGCTGGTCGTGGTGATGCCGGTGGCGATCTATCCGTTTACGAGGCTGGTCTTTCTGGCCATCGACCTGAACTTCCAGCCGACGCGGCCGGGGGATTTTGGGGAGGGGGATCCGACGGACAAATGAGATTTCGGATTCCGGATATGGACTCGGAATTTCGATTACGGATATCGACACGGATGTTACGCGCATCGACGACAATGATCGACTAACTCTCGGCGCTGCGCGTCCCCGCCGGCACATCGACCAGCCGGTACGCGTGGCCGGTGGCCAGGAGGAATCGCTCGATTCCCTCCCTCGCGATGACGAGCGTCGTCGTGTTGACCAGCGGATGGCATTGCAGCGCGTCGGCGCTCCAAAGTTCCCGGTCAATGAACACGCTGACCGCGCGGTTCACGTCGTTGAGCAGCGCCAGCAGCGACACGGCGCCGGGTTCGATGCCGAGGTATTTCCTGAGCCGCTCGGGGGAGCCGAAGCTGAGGTGATCGAACCCCAGCACGCCTGACAGCCCCTTGATGTCCACCTGCTTGTCGGAGCCAACCACCACGAGGACGTGTCGCCGGCCCTTCTTGTCGCGCAGGAAGAGGTTCTTCGTGTGCGTGCCGTCCAGCGGCGGCACCAGTCGCTTCACCTCGGCCACCGTGAACACCGCGGGGTGGTCGCAGCGCTGGTAGGCGATGCCCTGGTCGTCGAGAAACGCGTAGATGTCGGGCATACGGGGATGGGTGAAGCTACTGGTGCCGGGTGAGCCGCGCGAACACCTAGCCGAGCGGGCGAACCTCCCATACCTTGTCGCTTGAGAAGTCTTCCTGATCACCGGGCGGTTCGGCGTACCTTCCGCCTGTCCGGTGTGATGGACGCGCCAGCGCCAGCCGCAGCACCCCACCCACCCAGTGAGGAAGCGATTGATGCGAACCTATCCATGGTCAACGCCGATTGCAGCATGTGCCCTGGCGTTGACGGCGAGCTTTCCCCTTGCACCGCTCGCCGCGCAGGACGCCACCGGCTCCGTGCGCGGCCAGGTCACGATCGCCGCGTCCGGCTCGCCCTTGGCATCGGCGCAGGTCGTGATCGTCGGCACGAGGACCGGTGCGATGACCAACGCCAGCGGCAACTACACCATCAGCGGCGTACGGCTCGGCCAGCAGACCGTTCGCGCCCGGGCTCTCGGGTACCAGCCGGTTGACGTCGTCGTCAACGTCACTGCCGAGGGTGCGCGCGCCGACTTCGCCCTCAACTCGGCGGTCGTTGCCCTCAATGAAGTCGTCATCACCGGCACCGCCGGCGCGGCGCGCATGCGGGAGGTCGGCAACTCGATCGGCTCGGTGAAGATCAGCGACGTCCCTTCCATTCCAACCTCCGTCTCGTCCATTCTCACTGGCCAGATGGCCGGCGTGAACGTCACTGGCGGCTCCGGCAACGCCGGCGCCGGTTCGGCCATTCGGCTGCGCGGCATGACCAGCGTCGCGCTCACCAACCAGCCGCTCATCTATATCGACGGCGTCCGGCTGCGCAGCGACGAGTACCCGAAGAACGTCTCCTCGCAGGCCGGCCAGGGCCTGCGCAGCGGCCACGTGAATGCCAGCCCGCTGAACGACATCAACCCCGACGATATCGAGCGCATCGAGGTCGTGAAGGGCGCCGCCGCTGCCACCCTGTACGGCACCGACGCCGCGGCCGGCGTCATCCAGATCTTCACCCGGCGCGGTGTCGCGGGCCCGGGGGGCGCCGGCGCCGCCAAGTGGCAAGTGCAGGCCACCACCGGCTTCAACCATCTGCAGCAGTTCGGCACCGACGCGGCACCGTACCTGTACATGGATCCGTTCCTCCGGGACGGCAAGCGATACGGGGCATCGCTGCAGGTGGCGGGCGGCACGGCGGGGAACACGCGCTACTTCCTGTCGTTCTCGGGCGACAACACGCAGGGCGTGCTGCCGCTCGACAACGAGAAGAAGTACAACCTGCGCGCGAATTTCGACTTCACGCCGCTGAAGAACCTGGCGATGAGCTGGAACAGCGCCTACTCGAACGACGCGCTGCAGAACACGCCCGCGGGCAACAACGCCTCGGGCCTGACGCTGAATGCATTCCGGCGCGACCGCAACTACTTCGGCAACGATTCGACGTACAAGATCGCGCAGGTGCTCAAGTACAAGCTCAATACCTGGATCGACCGTCTCATCATCGGCACCACCGCCAGGTGGACGCCGGTCCCCGCGCTGTCGAGCCGCGTGACCATCGGGCTCGATCGTGCCGCGGTCGAGAATCGCAACCTGCGCCCGTACGGCTTCGTCGGCGCTCCGCAGGGCATCATCAGCGACCAGCGGTGGCAAAACCTCACCCTGAGCGTCGACTGGGCCAACAACTACGAGCACAGCTTCGCCAACCAGCTTACCAGCACGACGTCGATCGGCACGCAGTACGTCTCTTCCGCCGTGAGCAGCGGCGAAGCCTACGGCGAAACGTTCCCCGGCCCCGGCATCCCGACCGTGTCGAGCGCCGCCACCAAGAACGCGTTCGAGACGCGCCAGACCCTCGTCACCGGCGGGGCGTTCCTGCAGGAGCTCGTCGGGTGGAAGGACCGGTACTTCGTCACCGCGGGCCTGCGGATCGACGGCAACAGCGCGTTCGGCAAGGACTTCGGGCTGCAGAAATACCCCAAGGTCAGCGGCAGCTGGGTGGCGAGCGAGGAGAAGTTCTGGCGCTGGCCGTCGGCATCGGCCAAGGTGCGCGCCGCCTACGGTGAAGCGGGACGGGCGCCGGGCGCATTCGACGCCGTGCAGACCTGGAGCCCGGTGGGCTGGGGCGGCCTCCCTGCGTTCCGTCCGAACAACGTCGGCAACCCGAACCTCGGTCCGGAACGCACCAAGGAAATCGAACTCGGCACCGACCTCACCCTGCTCGACGGACGCGCCAGCGTGACGTTCACGTACTTCGACGCCAAGACGAGCGACGCGCTCTTCCCGGTGCGTCAGATCCCGTCCGAGGGCTTTGGCGGCTCGCAGCTCGAGAACGTCGGCAAGCTCGCCAAGCATGGCGTCGAGCTTTCCGTCTCAGGCACGCCACTCGACCGCAAGTACGCCAGGGTCACGACGTCGCTCGCGCTGAGCACCAACAAGAGCAAGCTCGTGAGCCTTGGCGGCGCGCCGGCCTTCTCGCTGGGCAGCTTCGGCTGGGCCATCGAGGGCCAGCAGGTGCCGATGATGCGCGGCAAGCTGATCCGGAACGCCAACGAAATGGGCGCGATGCCCGACACCGTGCCGAACTACCTCTTCGGTCCCAGCCAGCCCACGCGCATCATCAACGGTTCGGTCACCGTGCGCACGTGGCGGGACATCACGCTGTCGCTGCGCGGCGAGTACCAGGGCGGCGCCTTCATGGACGAAGACGCGTCGTTCCAGGCGCTCCAGCGCTCGGTCAAGTGGCCCACCTGCTTCCGCGCCTACGACGCGCTGGCCGCCAGCCAGCCCATCACGGCGTGGGAACGCGCCACGTGCATTCCGGCCAACGTGAAGCAGGACATGTTCATTTTCCCGGCCGACTTCTTCAAGCTGCGCGACTTTACCGCGACGGTGCCGCTCGGCAAGCTGATCCCGCGCACGAGCAGCAGCATGTTCGTCTTCACGGCGCAGAACTTCTTCCGCCGCAACTACGGCATGCCGATGTTCGACCCGGAGCAGTCCGGCAACAACGGCTTCAACGCCGCCGTCCGCTACATCTCCGAACACATTCCTGCGCCCGCGACGTTCTCCGCGTCCGTGCGCGTCTCGTTCTAAGGGGGAGACGACCATGCATACGACGACTTCCCTGCGCCCGTGCCGGCGTGCCATCACCTGGCCCATCGCGGTGCTCCTCCTTTCGGCGTGCAATCTCGAGGTGACGAACCCCGGGCCTGTCAACGCCACTTTCCTGGATGACAAGGCGGCATTCCCCGCCCTCGTCAACGGCTCCGGCCGCGACCTGGCCGAGGCGCTGAACTGGGTGTCCTACACGGGCGCGGCGGTGGCCCGCGAACTCCATCCCGCAGGGTCCACCGGGAGTTTCGGCATCACCCCGGCCCAGCAGCGTGGCAAGATCGTCGACGACGAGACCGGCACGCACTGGCAGCTCTCGCAGCGCGCGCGCTGGACCTCCGAGTCGGCGGTGACCCGGATCAAGACGGTGCTCGGCACGGCCTACGCGAGCAACGCGCAGTACCTGCAGGCCCTCGTCTGGGTCGGGTACTCCAATCGCCTGCTCGCCGAGAACTTCTGCGACGGCGTGATCGACGGCGGTGCCAGGCAGGACTACACCGTGTACATCACGCGCTCGGAGGCGGCCTTCACCGAGGCCATCACCGTCGCGACGAGCCAGAACAACACGACCCTGCTGAACGCGGCCAAGGGTGGGCGCGCCGCGATCCGGCTGTTGAAGAAGGACCTCACGGGCGCTGCGGCCGATGCCGCCGGCCTCGCGAACACCTTTGCGTACAAGATGCCGTACAACGCCATCGACGCCGACCAGTACAACCGCATCTACTGGGCGATTGCCAACGCGCCGTACCGCGCGCACACGGTGTGGGGCACGTACTACGAGACGTATTACACGAGCACCAAGGATCCGCGCGTCGCGTGGGGGTCCGACCCGAAGAACCCGGTGGGTGACGCCGCGGTCGGCAACCTGGGCAAGGTGCCGTGGTACTTCGAGCTCAAGTTTGCGGCGAAGAACTCGCCGATCAACTTGTCGACCGGCTGGGAAATGCGCCTCATCGAGGCCGAGGCGAAGCTTGCCGGCGGCGACGTGGCCGGCGCGATGACCCTGCTGAACGGGCGTCGCGTGGTGCTCAACCTCGCCCCGTGGACGGCCGCGAACGCCACCGAGGCCTGGACGGCCCTCAAGCGTGAGCGTGGCATCGAGCTGTGGCTGGAGGGGCGCCGCCTCGCCGATTTCCGCCGCTGGAAAGCCAACGGCACGCCGGGCGTGACCGACGACATGACGGGACGCGACGTCTGTTTCGCGACGTCGCGCGCCGAGAAGGAGTCGAACCCGAACTTTACGCCGTAGGGCTTCCGCGGCGATAAGCCGGTGAGGTGTACACAACGAAGGGCAACCGGGAGGTTGCCCTTCGTTGTTTCATCGCCAATCGCAATCCGAATTCGCGGATCCCGAATCGGAATCCGGATTCAAGGTCCTCGATCGCAGTGCCCAGAGTGGGGATCGAACCCACATGAGGTTGCCCTCGCGGGATTTTGAGTCCCGTGCGTCTGCCAGTTCCGCCATCCGGGCGTGCCGTGAAAAGGCTAACGGCCGCCCAGTGTCATGGCAAGCGAAGAGGCAGTCGGCAGCCCCTGCTGGTCGCACGACATCCTCGTGCTAGATTATGAAATCGGCCACTCGCGCCTGTCGCCCCCCGCGCTGAATCCGGAGCTCATCGATTTGTTGGTGGGCTGGCCGACGTCCCAGACAGAACCGAGGAGATGCCATGAAGACCGATACGTCGACCATCATCTGGACCAAGATTGACGAGGCGCCTGCGCTGGCGACTCTTTCGCTCCTGCCCATTGTCCAGGCGTTTACCAAGGGCACTGGCGTCTCCGTGGAAACGCGGGATATCTCGCTCGCGGGCCGCATCATCGCCCTTTTTCCGGAGTGCCTGACCGAGGCGCAGCGGCTTCCCGACTATCTGGCCCAGCTCGGCGAACTCACGCAGCATCCCGAAGCCAACATCATCAAGCTGCCGAATGTCTCCGCCTCCATCCCGCAGCTCAAGGAAGCGGTGAAGGAGCTTCAGGCGCACGGGTACGCGATCCCGGACTACCCGGAAGCTCCGAAAGACGACGCCGAGAGGACTCTCCAGGCTCGCTTTGCGAGGGCACTGGGCAGCGCCGTCAACCCGGTGCTGCGCGAGGGCAACTCCGACCGGCGCTCGCCGCTCTCGGTGAAGGCATTCTCCAAGAAGCACCCGCACAAGCTGGGCGCCTGGGCCCCCGGCTCGAAGGCCCACGTTGCGCACATGACCGGCGGCGACTTCTACGGCAGCGAAACGTCCACGACGATGGCGAAGGCGACGGACGTCCGGTACGAGTTCGTGACGGCCGACGGTGCGGTGACCGTCCTCAAGCAGAAGATGGCGCTGCTGGCGGGTGAGATTCTCGACACCTCGGTGATGCACGTCAAGGCGCTGCGCCGCTTCTTCGAGGAACAGATCGAGGACGCGAGAAGCCGCGGCCTGCTGCTGTCCCTGCACCTCAAGGCCACCATGATGAAGGTGTCCGACCCGGTGATCTTCGGCCACGCCGTCACCGTCTTCTACAAGGACGTCTTCGACAAGCACGCCGCCACCTTCGCAAAGCTGGGCGTCAACCCGAGCTACGGCCTCGGCGACATCTATGCCAAGATCCAGGGCTTGCCCGCCGACAAGCGCGCGGAGATCGAGGCCGACATCACGGCCGTCTACGCCAGGCGCCCGGCGCTGGCGATGGTCGACTCGGACAAGGGCATCACCAACCTCCATGTGCCAAGTGACATCATCGTCGACGCGTCGATGCCGGTGGTGGTCCGTGACGCCGGCAAGATGTGGGGCCCCGACGGCAAGCTCCACGACACCAAGGCGATGATCCCCGACCGCTGCTATGCCACCATCTACAAGACCATCATCGAGGATTGCCAGAAGAATGGCGCGTTCGATCCGGCGACGATGGGCAGCGTGCCCAACGTCGGCCTGATGGCCCAGAAGGCCGAGGAGTACGGCTCGCACGACAAGACCTTCATCGCCAGCGGGGACGGCGCGATCCGCGTCGTCATCGAGTCCTCTGGTGAGACGCTCCTCGAACAGCAGGTGGAGGCGGGCGATATCTTCCGCTCGTGCCAGACCAAGGACATCGCGGTGCGCGACTGGGTGAAGCTCGCGGTGCGACGCGCCCGGGCGACCGGGACGCCGGCGATCTTCTGGCTCGATGCGAATCGCAAGCACGACGCCCAGGTCATCGCGAAGGTTGCGACGTACCTCAAGGAGCACGACACGACGGAGCTCGAGATTCGCATCATGTCGCCCGTCGAGGCGATGACGTACTCGCTCGAGCGGATCCGCAAGGGCCAGGATACGATCTCGGTCACCGGCAACGCGCTCCGTGACTATCTGACCGACCTGTTCCCCATCCTCGAAATCGGCACGTCGGCGAAGATGCTGTCGATCGTTCCACTGCTTGCCGGCGGCGGGCTGTTCGAAACCGGCGCCGGCGGCTCGGCTCCCAAGCACGTACAGCAGTTCCAGAAGGAGGGCTACCTCCGCTGGGATTCGCTCGGTGAGTTCTCGGCACTGTCGGCCTCGCTGGAACACATCGGCGCCACGTTCGGCAACGCGCGCGCGGCGCTGCTTGCCGAGACGCTCGATGCGGCGATCGGCAAGTTCCTCGACAACAACAAGTCGCCGGCCCGCAAGGTCGGCGAAATCGACAATCGCGGCAGCCACTTCTACCTGGCGATGTACTGGGCCGAGGCGCTGGCCGCGCAGTCGAAGGACGCGGAGTTGCAGGCGCGTTACGCTTCGGTCGCCCGGCAACTGATCGACAACGAAGCGACGATCAACCAGGAACTGCTCGCGGCTCAGGGCAGGCCGGTGGACATGGGCGGATACTACCAGCCGGACCTGGCAAAGACGACGCAGGCGATGCGCCCCAGTCCCACGCTCAACGCCATCATCGACGCGCTGGTGTAGCGGCTCGTCTCTCGGATGCGGTGTGCGCCGTACCGCGGCTGATTACCGCGCGCCGCGCAGCACCAGGAGACGTCAAGCCACTCCATGCGGCGTCGCCGGCCCCGGTCCCCG
>JBBTJT010000087.1:0-9194 GCA_038059315.1 Gemmatimonadota bacterium | reverse complement strand
GGGGCGGGCGACGCGGTGGAACCAGCGACTGATCGCTACGAAATGATCTCTCCATCGGGCGGAACCGTGCCCGCCGGCGGCGCGTTGGGCGGGCGAACCTGCCCCCCAAGCGGGCGCTGCGGATTGCGGAGGCGTCCGGCCATCGGCGCCGCCTGCCCCATGCCCGGCTGCATGCCGGGGCCCATTTCCTGCCCCATGCCCGGGCCCATGCCCGGGCCCATGCCCTGCCCCATGCCCGGGCCCTGCCCCATTCCGGCGCTCATGCCGGCACCCATCGGCGGTCCACCGGCCCGACCGCGATTCATGCCCTGCTGGCGCAGTGCCTCCACGCGACGGAACATCTGCTCCTGCATGCCGAGGTACCTGGCCCGCTGCAGCGGCGTGAGGTAGCCGGCGACCTCCTTCTGCTCCGCCTCCACGAGCTCGAAGCGCTGGCGCTGCACCTGCAGCATGCGGTCGAGCGCCTGCGACACCCTGGCCTGGTTCGTCGTGTCGCCGGTGATCATGATGTCGCGCATGCCCATCCGCGCGTCGCGCTCCTGCTCGACGAGCAGGCGCCGGCGCTCCTCGAAGCGCTTGTTCGTGGCCTGCAGCTTGGCAAACTGGTCATCGGTGAGGTTGAGGTTCTTCTTCAACGCCGTGCCGATGCGATCGCGAATCTGCTGCTCGAGCTGGGCGCGATCGGGCTGACGACGCTGTTGCGCCGCCTGCTGCCGCTGCGCCTGCGCAGCCCCGGCGGGTGCCACGCGCTGGGCGGGGCGAGGCTGGGTGGCCCCGGTGGCTGGTGGATTCTGCGCGACGGCGACGCCCGCAACCAGGCTGAGCGTGGCGCCAATACGAGAGATGGTCTTCACAGCGACTTTCCTCCTTCATTCACGGTGAGAACCGGAGTCATCGACGAGGGATCGGAACTGGGCAGCGTCCTGACGGAATCCATCTGCCCCAAGAGGGACTGCAGGTCGTCCAGCGACAGGTCCGACAGGCCGCCACCGAACGTCATTCCATTCTCCGACTGCGCCACGACGGCGGCGCCCGCCGGCACTGCGGCCGCCGTGCCCGACACGGCGGTGCTCGACGAATCGGCGACGCGCTGCGCCGCCTGCTCGGGAGCACCCAGCCACAGGGCGCTGCTGCCCACGGCCAGGACCAGCGCCGCCGCGGCTGCGTACTGCCAGGCTGCCGACACGGCGAAGCGGCGTGGCGTGCGACGAGCCGTGACACGAGGCGCCACGGAGGGCGCCAAACGAGATGCCACGCGAGGCGCCGGCAGCGCGGCCGCGATGGAGGCCACGTCCATCTTCGGCGTGAACAACGCCATCGCCGCACGGGCCTTTCCGAGCAACGCGACTTCGGCGCGGCAATCCTCGCATCCATCGAGGTGCGCGTCGATGCGCGCCGCAGCATCCGCCGCGAGCACGCCGTGCACGTACTCGGGAAGCTGGTCGCGAATCAATCCGTTGGGGCAATCAGTCATCGCTCAGGTACTCCTTGATGGCGCGCATCGCGTTGTGATAGTGCACCCGGCACGCACCTTCGGTACTCTCGACAATCCGTGCAATCTCCACGTACGGCAGACCCTCGGTGACGCGCAGCGTGAAGACCTCACGCTGCAGGGGGGACAACCGCTCCACCGCCTGCCGCACGCGGGTCAACGCCTCATCGGCCACCATGCCGTCCAGCGCGTTGAACTCCTGCACCGCGTGGTCCTCTTCGAGCTCCACCTTGTTGCGCCCGCGCCGCTCGGCACGCTGCCGGTCGAGCATCAGGCGCTTCAGGATGGTGAACAGCCAGGTGCGCAGCGACGAGTCGGCCCGGAAGCTCTCCAGCGAACCGAACGCCCGCACGAACGTGTCCTGCACCAGTTCATCGACGGCGTCGCGCACTCCGTGGCTGGCGGCGAACCGGGCGAGTGCCTGGGCGTGCCGTTCCACGATTTCGCCCGCGGCTCGCTGGTCGCCCCCCTGCCAGCGGGCTATCAGCTCGAGATCCACGGTTGCGTCGGCTTCGCGATGCGGTACACCCATGTGCCCACCATCTTGGACGCCGGCCGTGGCCGCGTGTTAAGGGAGGCGATCCGGCTTGACGGGAGCGGGGCGCCTGCGCAGCGTCCCCCACCCACCCGACCACCCACCGAATGATCCAGATCATCGCGCACCGCGGGGCCTCCCGCGACCGCCTCCAGAATACCCTGCCGGCCTTCCAGCGCGCCATCGACCTGGGCGCCGACGCCGTCGAACTCGATGTCCACGTCACCGCCGACGGCACCGTCGTCGTGCACCACGACCCGGTCGTCCGCGGGAACGCCACAAGCCCGGCCCTCGCCGGACGGCCAATCGCGGAAATGACGACGGCAGAGGTGGCCGCGTTTCAGCTGAGCGACGGAAGCGCCATCCCGACACTGGCCGAGGTGGCGGCGCTGCTGGCCAACCGCCTGACGCTCTATTGCGAGCTCAAGGGAGCGGGCACCGCGCGGCCGTCGATCGACGTGCTGCGCCGCAGCGCGGTCTCCTGCGCGGTGCATGCCTTCGATCACCGCATGATCGCCGACGCCGCGGCATACGCGCCCGAGATCGCGCGCGGCGTGCTCGAGGTCAGCCGCCACATGGACGCCGCAAGCACCCCGCGCGCCGTCGGCGCCCGCGACCTCTGGCAACTCGTGGACTACATCGACGAATCACTGGTGCGCGAGGTGCACGACGGAGGCGGTCGGGTGATTGCCTGGACGGCCAACGATCCAGTCCTGGTCGAGCGACTGGCGTCGTGGGGCATCGACGGCCTCTGCTCCGACGACGTGGCGATGGTGCGGCGCGTGCTCGGACGATAGTTTTCCACCCCTTCCCCGACAGGAGAACGCCCCTCATGCGCTCCGCGATACTCGCGGTCACTGCGCTCGCGCTGTGCACCCAGGTCAGCGCGTCCAGGTCGACACTGATGGCCCAGGCTCAGGCGGCCAGGCCGGCGGCAGACACCGCGAAGAAGGCGAGCGTGGCGCCCCCGGGCGCCGGCGCCCTCTCGGTGCCGAACGCCGACCCGTTTCCCAGCACGTACGCGGCGCGCCCGACACGCGCCACGGTCATCCGCAACGTCAGCATCTTCACCGCCACGGGTCCGCTGATCCGCAGCGGCGCCGTGCTGATGCGCGACGGCAAGATCGTGGCCGTCGGCGCGACGGTGGACGCGCCCGCCGATGCGGTGGTGATCGACGGCACGGGCAAGTTCGTGACGCCCGGCCTCATCGACACGCATTCGCATCTCGGCGTGTACCCGGCCCCGGGGACGGCCGCGCATTCCGACGGCAACGAGGCGACGGCGCCGGTGACGGCGCACGTGTGGGCCGAGCACTCGGTGTGGCCGCAGGACCCGCAATTCCCCCGCGACCTCATGGGCGGCGTCACCACGCTGCAGGTGCTCCCCGGTTCGGCCAACCTCATCGGCGGCCGTTCCGCGGTGCTCAAGGTAGTGCCGTCGCGCTCGGCGCAGGGGATGAAGTTCCCGGGTGCGAAGTACGGGCTGAAGATGGCCTGCGGCGAGAATCCCAAGCGCGTGTATGCGCAGCGCGGCCCGTCGACCCGCATGGCCAACGTCGCGGGGTACCGCGGGGCATGGATTCAAGCGGAACAGTACCGCCGGAAATGGGACAAGTGGCTCGTCGACCGGCAGGGTGAGGCACCCGCACGCGACCTCGGCATGGAAACGCTCGCCGAGGTGCTGCGCGGTAACATTCTCGTGCACAACCACTGCTATCAGGCCGACGAGATGGTGCAGATGATCGACATCGCCAAGGAGTTCGGCTACCAGATCCGCTCGTTCCACCACGGTGTGGAAGCGTACAAGATCGCCGACGTGCTGGCCAAGGAAGGCATCTCCGGATCGCTGTGGGCCGACTGGGGTGGCTTCAAGATGGAGGCGCTCGACGGCGTACGCGCCAACATCGGGCTGGTGCACGTGGCCGGTGCGCGCGCGATCGTGCATTCGGACGACCCGTCGGGTTCGCAGCGCCTCAACCAGGAGGCGGCCAAGGCGCTCGCCGCGGCTCGTGAAGCGGGCCTGCGCATTTCCGACGAGGAAGCGATCACCTGGATCACCCGCAACGCGGCGTGGGCGCTGGGACTCGATGATCGCATCGGGACCATCGAACCGGGCAAGAACGCCGACGTGGTGCTCTGGTCGGGGAACCCGTTGTCCGTGTACACGCGTGCCGAAAAGGTCTGGATCGACGGCGCCGTCTACTTTGACCGAGCCGACGCCTCCCAACGCTGGCGCACCGACTTCGAACTCGGCTATGTGCCGGCCAATGATGGGAGGATCCGGTGATGCACATCAAGTCTTCGATTGCTCTCCTCCTTCTGCTTTCCGGCACAGGGGCAGAGGCACAGACACGCAGCACACCGCTTGCGGCACAGGCACAGGCCTCCTCCACCATCGCAATCACCGGTGGCACGGTCTTTCCGGTCAGCGGCCCGAAGATCGAGCGCGGCACGGTGCTGATTCGCGACGGACGGATCGTCGAGGTGGGTGCTTCGGTGGCGGTGCCCGCCGGCGCGCAGGTGATCGATGCCACCGGCAAGTGGGTGACGCCCGGCTTGTTCAACGCCTCCACGCAGCTCGGCCTGTCCGAGGGTGGAAGCCCCCAGTTCAGCGGCGGCTACAATGACACGCGCGCCAGGGGAACCGATGGCGTGGCCGCCTCATTCCGGGCGTGGGAGGGCATCAACCCGGCGTCGACCTTCATCGCTCCGGCGCGCCAGGGCGGCGTCACCACGGTGCTCGTGCACCCGAGCGGCGGGCTCATCTCCGGCCAGGCCGCGGTGATCGACCTCGCCGGCGACAACGTGGACTCGATGCTGGTGCGACGCGGCGCCGGACGGGGCACGGCATCGGTGGCGATGGTCGCCTCGTTCAGCAACGATGCGGCACAGGCCGGCGCGCGCGGCGAATTGCTGGGCAAGCTCCGCGAACTGCTGCTGGACGCCAGGCTCTACGGGCGGAATCGCGCGGCGTACGACCGCAACGCATCGCGGGCGATGGCCGCCCCGCGAGCCGACCTCGAGGCGTTGCAGGCGGTGGTCGACACCACGCTCCCGCTGGCCATCAGCGTGAATCGCGCCAGCGACATTCGCGCGGTGCTCGCCCTCCGCCAGCGCGACCGGCTGCCGCTGAAACTGATCATAGTCGGCGCCGCCGAGGGGTGGCAGGTGGCCAGGGAGCTGGCGGCGGCCAAGGTGCCGGTGATGGTGGGGGCGATGAGCAACATCCCGAGCAGCTTCGAGGAACTGGGCACGCGCCAGGAGAATGCGGCGCTGCTGCGTGCCGCCGGCGTACCGGTGGTGCTCATCGGCAACGGACCCGGCGACTCCGAGAACTTCAACGTCCAGAACATCCGGCAGGAGGCGGGGAACGCCGTGGCCTACGGGATGTCGTGGGATGATGCCCTGCACGCCGTCACGCTGGCCCCAGCCGAGGCGTTCGGGCTGGCCGACAAGCTTGGGTCCCTGCGTACCGGGCGCGAAGCGAACGTCGTGATCTGGGACGGCGATCCGTTCGAGTTCTCGACCCGGGCCGAGCAGGTGTTCATTCGTGGAGTGAAGCAGGGTGGAAAATCGCGACAGGACGAGCTGGTGGAGCGGTACAAGCCGTAGGCAGAGTACGACAGACGAGGGCCGGGACATCCACGATGTTCCGGCCCTCGCTGCGTCGTTCGGTACGGGCTACTTGGCGGTGACCAGCTGCACCATCCCAACTTCGGTGTGCGAACGGCCATCCGCCGCCGCAAGGAAGCACGCCAGCACGTAGCTCCCCGGCTTCAATCGCGCGGTGATGAACGCCTCGGCTCCCGGCTTGATGGTGCTGGTCTCGCCGAGCACCGGCGCCCATGGTGGCCGTTTTCCGGTTGCGTGGAAGGTGTCGAGGAACTGCTTCATCGTGCGCCCGGGAGGCAACGCCAGCAGCGTCATGTTGTGCACGTCGCGCCCAACGTTGACGAGGTTGAGCACGGTGAGGCCGGACTTGATGGTCGCCGGCAGGGTGAACGAATAATCCGCACCCTCGACGCGCACGTACTGCACGCTGGTCGAAGGAGCGGTGGCAGTAACGGCCGGAGTCTGGGCGGAGGCCGTGAGAGCGCCAAGGCTGGCGGTCAGCCCGACGGCCAGCGCGAACGGCAGCGAACGTCGCATTCCCGCACCTCCACGGTTGACCGCACCCGTCATGGACGCTCCAGACGCTCCTCAATCTTGCCGTCGGCAACCGGCCGGACGTAAGAAGGAAACGACTGACAATCCGTCGTCAGGTACCGGACGTTGGCGCGCCGGGAGGAGTCGACGGCGCGGCGGCGGCATCGCCGCCGGCGGCTTCGGCGGACGGCGGTTCCGGCGGCGTGGCGCCGGCCGAACTTCCGTTCTGGGCGAGTTGTTCCTCGAGTCGCGACGCTTCGGCCTCGTGTTCCTTCAAGGTCGCGGCAAGGCGGTCCCAGGCGGAGGCATCCAGCTCCTCGCCCTTGCTCCGCGCCCGGTAGACGGCATAACCAAGCGCCTGCGCCGACTTGTCGGCGAGTTGACGGACCCGAAAGATCTCGATGCGGAGGCGTCCTTCGTCGAAGGCCCCCTGCGCCGCGCGTCCCGCGCGGTTCAGCTCGGTGTTCAATTTGTCCCACAGGCTCATATCGTCTCCCGTCAGGTGATGTCTTCCCGCTACCGTACGTCTGCGGCCCGCCATCTGTTTCCGTTTTTCGTGGCGTCGGCGTGGATGGCCGGATAGGTTTCCGGCGTGCACTCGGACTTCGATCGCGGCCTTCGCTCCGTGCAGTGGAGCCTGATGTCCAACGCGGCGCTGGCGATGGCAAAGCTGGTCGCTGGCCTCGTGGGTCACTCGTACGCGCTGGTCGCCGACGCGGTGGAGTCTTCGGCCGACATCTTCGCGTCACTCATCGTGTGGGGCGGCCTGCACATCGCGCGCCGCGACCCCGACAACGACTACCAGTTCGGGTACGGCAAGGCGGAGACGGTCGCCAGCGCCGCGGTTTCCTTGATGCTCCTGGCGGCAGCGGCCGGCATCGCGGTGCAGGCTGTCCGCGAAATCCTCACGCCACATCACGCGCCGGCGCCATGGACGCTGGCCGTGCTCGTCGCCGTCGTCCTCATCAAGACGACGCTCTTCCGCCGCATCGGGGCGGTGGGCGCCGATGTCGGGAGCACGGCGGTGCAGGCGGACGCGTGGCATCACCTGTCCGACGCGCTCACGAGCGCGGCAGCCTTCGTGGGGATCGGCGTCTCGGTCCTGATGGGACCGGGATGGGAATCGGCCGACGACTGGGCGGCCCTGGTGGCCTCGGTCGTCATCGCGTACACGGGCACGCGCATGCTGCGCACTGCGCTGCGCGACCTGATGGACCGGAATCCGGGGACGGAGATCGCCGCGCCGGTGAGGCGCGTCGCCGAAGGGGTACCCGGGGTGCTGGCGATCGAGAAGCTGCTCGTGCGGCGCGCGGGGATCGCGTTCCACGTGGAGATTCACGTGCAGGCCGATCCGCTGCTCTCGTTGCGCGACGCGCACGCGCTGGGCGGCGCGGTGAAGAGCGCCATACGCACGGCGCAGCCGAGAGTGCGCGGCGTGCTGATCCACATGGAACCATTCGAAGGAACGGATGGCGTGGGGCCAGCCTACGCGGCCGGGTACACCGACACCTTGTAGCGCGTCTTGCTCTTGTGCTCGAACTGCACCACGCCGCCGATGAGGGCGTAGATGGTGTAGTCCGTGCCGAGGCCGACGTTGTTGCCGGGATGCCACCGGGTGCCGCACTGGCGGACGATGATGTTGCCCGGCTTCACGACTTCGCCGCCGAACTTCTTGATGCCGCGGCGCTGACTGTTGGAGTCGCGGCCGTTGCGGGATGAGCCAACGCCTTTCTTATGAGCCATGATATCCTCTCGAGAAGCGGCTCACCCGAGGGTAATGTCGCGAACCTTGATTTCGGTGAAGCCCTGCCGGTGTCCCTGCTTGCGGGCGTAGTTCTTGCGGCGGCGGAACTTGAAGACGACGATCTTGTCCCCACGCCCCTGCTTGGTGATCTCGGCCGTGACCATGGCGCCGGTCAAGGTGGGCACACCGGCGCGCACCGACGTGCCGTCGGAGCCGAGGAGCACCTCGTTGAACTCGACCTGCGTTCCCAGATCGCCGGGAAGCGACGGAATGCGCAGTGACTTGCCCGGCTCGACACGATACTGCTTGCCGCCGGTGCGGATGATGGCGTAGGACATGGACTGGCTCGGAATAGCTTGAGATGTGAACGAGCCTAAAATGATACACTGCTGAGGCTTGGAGGTCAAGTAGGAAGGTGCCAGAAGCTAGTTTCCTCTCCCCTGCCGCAGTACGAAACTCGTGACGTTGGCCACCTGCTGGTCGGTGAGCGCGCTGCGGCGACCGTCAGCCGACATATGACCGCGCAGGAAGCCGGCGAAGGTCGGCCAACTCGCCATTTCCGAGGTCGCCGTGAAGCTCCTGCGCCCCCACACGGGTTCCCCGCGCGCCGTTCCCTGTCCCTGCGCGCCGTGACACGAGGCACACTCGGCCTTCCAGACAAGGCGTCCGGCGGCCGCCTCGCCGGCGCGCACGGAGAGCGTGTCATCGCCCTGCCCCTCGACCATCGATCCCAGGCGCACACCGCGCGAGAGAAACGCAATGTAGGCGACCAGCGCCTCCATGCGGGGATCGTCGGGGCGAAGCGTCGGCGCCCGCAGGTTCCGGCGCAGGCAGATGTTCACGCGCTCATGCACGGTGAGCACGCGGCCCCGGACATCGAGTCGCGGGTACCGCGCGTACGTCCCCACCCAGGGCAGCGCGCCGCGCTTGGTTCCGGCCTCCAGGTGGCAGCTTGCGCAACGCATCGCACTGGCCCGGCCGAGCCGCAACGAGTCCCTGGTGGCCAGCGCGATGGCGCGCCCGCGACGGATGGCGCGGCCCAGCGCGTCGGCGGGGATCAGGGAGTCCGCGGGCACGACGAAGGCCGCCGTATCCCCCTCAGGCCGCGGTGACGGAGCGGCCGGCACCAGCGTGATCATGCCGCCGAGCACGCGGCGCGGAGGCTCGGCGCGTTCGGCGCGGCAGCCGGCGGCGAGTAGTGCGAGCAATGCAACTGACGGCAGACGGTGGACGGTAGACGGTAGAACACCGCCCACGGTCTTCCACCGTCTACCGTC
>JBBTJT010000086.1:27187-35689 GCA_038059315.1 Gemmatimonadota bacterium | reverse complement strand
GGAAAACCACGCAATACCATTGGAAGTCAGACTGGAATCACGCAGGATTCAGGTTAAGATGTTCGTTGCCGGACCCGACTCATTGGTCCTCATCCTGCCCGAAGACGGCGGGTGCATGCGCGGTACAGGAGACATCGATGGAACGCAGCGAGATCCAGCAGCGCGTCACCAGCGTGGTTGCGCGTGTCCTGCAAATTGATCGCGCCGAGGTGCTCCCCGCGTCGAACTTCGTCTTCGACCTGGGAGCCGACTCGATGAAGAGCGTCGAGCTGATCGCCGGATTCGAGGAGGAATTCGACATCGAGATGGATGAGGAGAAGGCCCGCGAGGTCCAGACGGTCGATGGGGCGGTCGACTTCATCGCGCAACACGTGAAGTAGTTCGCACGCGTCCGCCCCCCGGGAGGCGCCATGGCCGATTCCCCAGGCCCGGGCCGAAGCCGGCTCGAGCCCATCTTCTCACCGCAATCCGTCGCCGTCGTCGGAGCCACCCGCGTTCCCGGCACCGTTCCCTACGACATCTTCCACAACATCCTGAAGGACAACTTCCAGGGGACCATCTACCCGGTCAGCCCCAGGGAACGGTCGATCGCCGGCGTCAAGGCGTATAAGTACATCCTCGACATCCCCGACCCGGTCGACCTCGCGGTGATCGTGTTCCCCAGCGGCGTCGTGAAGCTGGCCATGGAGCAGTGCGGCCAGAAGGGCGTCAAGGGGGTCGTCATCATCAGCGCGGGATTCCGTGAGGTCGGCCCCGCCGGAGTGCAGCGGGAGGAGGAGATCAAGGAGATTGCCCAGAAGTACGGCATCCCCTTCATCGGTCCCAACTGCCTCGGCGTCATCAACACCGACCCGAATGTCCACCTCAACGCCTCGTTCGCCCGTCGCATGCCGACGGCCGGGTCCATCGGATTCCTGTCGCAGAGCGGGGCGCTCTGCACGGCCGTGCTCGACTACGCGCACGCCAAGCACATCGGATTCTCCAAGTTCGTCTCCTTCGGCAACAAGGCGGACATCAGCGACATCGACCTGATGCTCGCACTCAAGGACGACCCGGCCACGAAGGTCATCCTGATGTACCTGGAGGAGATGACCGACGGCGCGGCGTTCGTCGACGCGGCCCGGCGGGTCATCCACGAGACGGGCAAGCCGGTGCTCGTCCTGAAGTCGGGACGCACGCAGCAGGGAGCCTCGGCGGCCGCCTCGCACACCGGCTCGCTCGCGGCGAGCGACGAGATCGTGGACGCGGCGCTGAAGCAGGCGGGCGTCATCCGGTGCCAGACGATCGAGGAGATGTTCAACAACGCCATTGCCCTGGCCTACCAGCCGCTCCCGAAGGGGCGCCGGGTGGCCATCATCACCAATGCCGGCGGTCCGGGTGTCCTGACGACCGATGCCGCCATCCACGAGCGGCTTGAGCTCGCCACCTTCTCCGACCGCACCCGCGACGTGTTCAAGCGCTCCCTGCCGGTGACGGCGAGCAGCAGGAATCCGGTCGACGTCATCGGCGACGCACGGGCCGACCGGTACCGCGTGGCGCTGGGGAGCGCGCTGGAGGACGAGAATGTCGACGGCGCGCTCGTGATCCTGACGCCGCAGTCGATGACCGACATCGACGCCATCGCCGAGGCGGTGTGCAGCGTCGCATCGAAGCACGACAAGCCGACGTACAGCTCGTTCATGGGAGAGACGGACGTGGCCTCGGGGATCGCCATCCTCCAGCACCGCCACATCCCCCACTACATCCTGCCCGAGTCCATGTGCCGGGCGTTTGCCCGCGCCCACGACTTTCGTTCGGAGAAGGACCGTCGCTTCTCGCCGGCGGTGCGGTTCGATGACGTCGACACGCGCACCGCCCGAACGCTGCTCGACACGGCCATCGCCGCCGGGCGGACGTACCTGCCCCCCGCCGACGCCATGAACGTCCTGGCGGCGTACCGCCTGCCGGTCCTGCCAAGCGCCATCGCGGAGTCCGCGGACGACGCGGCGAGCGTCGCCGCGAAACTCGGCTTCCCGGTGGCCATGAAGGTCGAGTCGGACGACATCGTGCACAAGTTCGACGTCGGCGCGGTCATGCTGGACGTCCGCACCCCCGCCGCCGCATCGGCGGCGTTTACCGCGATTCTCGCCAACGTCAGGGTGCATCAGCCGGACGCCCGGATCACCGGCGTGCTCGTCCAGCGCATGGCGGGCCCGGGCGAGGAGGTCATCCTCGGCGTCAAGCGCGACCCGGCGTTTGGCGCCGTGGTGATGTTCGGACTCGGCGGGCTCTTCGTCGAGATCTTCCGCGACGTGGCGTTCCGCATCGCCCCGATTCCGCCCGAGCATATTCGCGGGATGATGCACGAGGTCAGGGCATTCCCCATCCTCACCGGGGCGCGCGGCCGCGTGCACCGCGATACGGCGGCCGTGGAGGAGTGCCTGCAGCGGCTGTCGCAGCTGGCCGTCGATTGCCCGCAGATCCTTGAGCTGGACATCAACCCGCTGATCGTTCGCGATCAAGGGGACGGATGCGCGGTCACCGATGCCCGGATCCTGGTGGCCGCCGACGTCGGTGCATCCGGGAACGCCGCCGGCGCGGCGCGCAATTCATGACGACTCATACCCAGGGACACTCCGTTCATGCGCATCATCATCCACGACACCTACGAGGCGATGAGCAAGTGGACCGCTCACACCATCGCCGCCAAGATCAACGCCGCCAGGCCGACAAAAGACACGCCCTTCGTGCTCGGGCTTCCCACCGGATCATCCCCCATCGCCACGTATCAGCACCTCGTGAGCCTGCACCAGCAGGGGAAGGTCTCGTTCCGGCACGTCGCGACGTTCAACATGGACGAATACGTCGGACTCCCCGAGTCGCACCCGCAGAGCTACCATCACTTCATGTGGCACCACCTGTTCAGCCACATCGACATTCCTCAGGAGAACGTGAATATCCTGAACGGCAACGCGAAGGACCTGGAGCGGGAATGCGAGGACTACGAGGATCGCATCCGGAAGGCCGGCGGCATCTTCCTCTTCCTCGGCGGCATCGGCGCCGACGGCCACATCGCGTTCAACGAGCCCGGCTCGTCGCTGTCGTCGCGGACGCGCATCAAGACGCTCACCGAGGATACGCGCATTGCCAACTCCCGTTTCTTCGGCAACGACCCGAACCAGGTCCCCAAGACCGCCCTGACGGTCGGCGTCGGGACGGTCATGGATGCGCACGAGGTAATCATCCTCGCCAGCGGCCACGGCAAGGCGCGCGCGCTCCAGAAGGTGGTGGAGGAAGGCGTCAATCACATGTGGACGGTGTCGCAGCTGCAGCTGCACCGGCACGGCATGATCGTCTGCGACGAGGAAGCCACCCACGAACTCAAGGTGGGCACCGTGAAGTACTTCAGGGACATCGAAGGCGAGCACCTCGCGCTGCCGCAACTCTGACACCACCGGTTTCCAGAGGATCGCTCATGCCCGCCCCAACGCAGGCGCAGGTCGGTCAGTTGACGGCGCAGGGGTGCACCGCCAGGGATTGGTCGACGGTTTCCCTCGACCGCGCCACCGACCTGTCGCGCATCCGGAATGCCCACTTCCTCGGCGCCGTGACGGTCGGGGCAAACGCGGCGGACGTTTCGGTCGATGGCGTCGAGTTGCCGTGCGGCATCATCGACGCCACCGTGGCCGACTGCACCATCGGCGCGAATGTCCGGATCGCCCGGGTCGGTTCGGTCGTGGCGCGGTACGACATCGGCGACGGCGCCGTGATCCAGGATGTCGCCGCGTTGACGGCCACCGCCGGGTCGACCTTCGGCGCGGGAACCGAAGTGGAGACGGTGAACGAAGGCGGCGGACGGGTGGTGCGCTTGATTCCCGAGCTGTCGGCGCAGGTGGCGTATCTCCAGGCGTTCCGGGGGCATTCCGGCCGGCTGCAAAAGGAACTGGCGGGGCTCGTGGACGCCGCCGTCAGCTCGGCCCGCCGCGATCGTGGCGTCGTGGGCGCGCACGCCCGCGTGCTCCATTGCGGCGTGATCTCCAATGTGCTCATCGGTCCGCACGCCGTGATCCGGGGTGCGGCGCTCCTCGACGACGGGACGGTCCTCAGCTGTGCCGAGCATCCCACCGTGGTGGGCGAAGCGGTGCAGGCCAGGCACTTCGTCATTGCCGAAGGGGCGAGCGTGACGGGCGGCGTCCTGCTGGACAAGGCATTCGTCGGGCAGGCGTGCCGGCTCGGCAGGCAGTTCTCGGCGGAGAACTCGCTGTTCTTCGCGAACTGCGAGGGGTTCCACGGGGAGGCGGTGTCGATCTTCGCCGGCCCGTACACCGTCACGCACCACAAGGGCACGCTGCTCATCGCCGCCGGCTTTTCGTTCTTCAACGCCGGGTCCGGCACGAACCAGAGCAATCACATGTACAAGCTCGGTCCCGTGCACCAGGGCGTCTTCGAGCGTGGCAGCAAGACCGGGTCGTCCTCGTACGTCCTCCACGAGACGCACGTCGGCCCGTTCAGCGTGATCATCGGCAAGCACTACGCGAACATCAACACGCCCGACCTGCCGTTCGCCTACATCCACGAGGCTGAGGGACATACGGAGATCGTTCCGGGCATGAACCTCTTCTCGGTCGGGACCGTGCGCGACGCGGAGAAGTGGCCGAAGCGGGACGGACGGAAGTCGCCGGTGCGGCGCGACCTGGTCTCGTTCGGCGTCTTCACCCCCTACACCGTCGAGAAGATGCGCACGGGACGAGCCGTCCTCCTCCGGTTGCACGAGACGACGCCGAAGGAGAAGGCGGCGGTGCAGTACGGCGGCGTCTTCATCAAGCGGCTGCTCTTCCGGAAGTGCGCCAGGTACTACGCGCAGGGAGTGACGTGCTATCTCAACGGTCGGGTGCTGGACCGCATCGAGGGGGCGGCGTCGGCGAAGACGTGGGATGACGTCCGGCAGGCCCTGCGGCCGCACGCCACCATCCGGGACCCCGTCGAGTGGACGGACGTCGGCGGGCTGCTGATGCCCGTCGAGCGGCTGCGGGCACTGGAGAACGAGATTGCCGCCGGGGCGGTCCGGTCAGTTGGCGCGCTCTCGGAGAAGTTCGCCACGATCGCCGGCTCGTACGCCGAGGACGAGTGGGCGTACGTCTGCGCGGCGTTCGCGCAGGAACACGGCTTCGCTCCTGCCGCGATGTCGCCTGAGCAGGCGCGAGGAGTGCTCGCGGAGTACGACGAGGCGGCCGGAGCGCGTCAGGCGAGCGTCCTCGATGATTCGAAGAAGGAGTTCGCCGCCTTCGCGCGCATCGGCTACGGACTGGGCATGACCGAAGAGGAGCGCCTGGCCGACTTCACCGCCGTTCGCGGCAGTGTTGACACCAACATCGTCGTCCAGAAGCTCGTGCAGGAACAGGCGGCGATGGCGGCGCGATCACAGCGCCTCAAGGAGCTTCTGGCCCGATTGTGAGCGGCGGCTCAGCGCCGGGGCGGTGCTACTTGGCGTAACGCGGCACGGCAATTGTCCCCTCGTCACTGAGCAGGTGCACCAACAGGCTGTCATTCAGGATCGCCTCGAATGGCCGCCGGATGCCGTTCACGCGCATCCAGCGGCGCACCGGCCGGATGCCGTGACTGTAGTCCACGTACCAATCCACATGACCGGTATACAGAGGCTGGATGGGTTGACCGTTCGGGAAATGCCATCCGAAGATGGCGACGCGTTGCGGCCGTTCCAGGAGCTTGTTGGTCACGACGACGTCCTTCTTGATGCCGGCGACGAACGCGCCGCGCCCGGTGCCGGCGAGCTGCTCCTCGATGATGCGATGATGCTGCAGGAACGTGAGGGGAGCCTCGCGCTCCTTCGTCAATGGACGCGGATCCACGTGCACGGTGGCCGCCGCCCAGATGTCGTTGGCCATCTTGCGCGTCGGCAGCACGAACCCGAACGCGTCGCAAAAATCCTGGGCTGTGTAGGGGTTCATCGGCATGCGCACGAAGTCCGCATCAGACCCGATCGCCAGATAGTCGGGCATCACCTCGTAGGTGATCGTGTGCTTCACGCCATCGGTTCCGGCAGCGGTCACCTCGACTGAACGCAACACGCGCAGGAACGACGGCACGTTGCCCGCGAACAGCTCCCGGCGAATCGCCGCCTCGCGCTCGTCGCGCGACAACCCGGCGAGCGACGCGATGAAGGCGCTGCCCGACAGCGCATCGGCGGCGCGCACCGGAATGTCCGGCGGCGCAGCGCTCGGCAGCGACACGTCGGCCTCGATGAACTGTCCGTAGGCGCGAGGCATCTTCAGCACCGGGTCCCCGCGCTCGTATTCCGGGCGCCGCACGAGCAGCGCGTGCAGGTAGCCGTTCATCTCGCCGATCAGGGCGGTGTGCAGGATGCGGTTGTCGGGATTCGGATGGAGCAGGATCTCAACCTGGGGCGCCCGGTACCGCAGGAACTCGCCGAGCGTGTCGGCAGCGAACGTGAATGGTTCCCTGAGGTAGTTCATCATCCGTGACGAAGCGCGCCACGTGCCGCCAGAGTCGGAGACGACCTTCTTGCCGTCCAGCATGATGTTGCGGTCATCATAGGCGATCACCACCAGCGTGTTGTCCGGATTGCGGCGAAGCCACTTGACGATCTTCTCGCCATGACGGTACTCGAAGCTGTAATTGCCGTCGAGGAACGCGATGCGCTTGAGCCAGGCCGGCAACGCGTCCTGTCCATCGATGAACCCGAACGCAAGCGAACCGCCTCCGCTGTGTCCGGTGAGCGTGACCGCGAGCTGCGATGGACTGCCGATCGCCGCGCGGAGCTGGTCGACCATGGAGACGATGCGCGCATTGGCGCGCTCGTATCCGTGCTTGCGTCGCCATTCCGGCCAGCTCCTCGTGTCGGCTTCGAGGTAGGCGACGATGGCCTGGCTCAGCCCCCTGGCACGCAACGCCCGCGTCTGGGCGCCGATGTGCTGAATGTCGAATCGCCAGCCGACGCCTTCGACGAACTTGCGACCCATGGTCTCGGCTGTGGAATTGCCGTTGGGCAGGGCGCAGAGGATGAGGTCGACGCGCTTCCGCGGGTCGAGATGGGCCGGCGCAACGATGGTAGCCGTGACACCGGGATACAGCTCGAGGACACGGACGCTTTCGCCGACGCCCCCGGCGAGGGCATCGCGTTGCAGCGCGCGGCCGAGCGGACGTGGCGTACACGCCAGGAGCAGCAGCACGAGTGCGAGCGCCGCTGACCGAGCGAAGACGCGCCAATGTCCGCCGGCACGTTGCCGCAGGTCGAGCCTCAACTTGATGGCGGGGTCGGAGTCCGGGGTCAATCGAGGTCCCGCGGCAGTGAGTTCGGACTGACGATTGAACAGCGTTGTGATGCGGCACTTCCAGCTGGTAATAGATGCGGTCGCCAGCGTCCCGCAAGGCGGATTATTGCGTGGACATTAGCTTTCGCCGATGGCCCTCACCTCCACCATGTACACCTTCGACATCGCGCTCAGCGACGTCGACCGCAACGTGTACGAACAGCTCAACCTCAAGGTCGCCTGCCACCCGTCGGAAACGGAGGAGTACCTCCTTACCCGCCTCCTGGCGTACTGCCTGGAGTACACGGAGGGGATCGCCTTCTCCAGGGGACTGGGCGATCCTGACGAACCGGCCATCAGTGTGCGCGACCTCACCGGGGTGCTGAAGGCGTGGATCGAGGTCGGCAGCCCCGACGCCGCCCGCCTGCACAAGGCGAGCAAGGCATCTCCTCGAGTGGCGATCTACACGCACAAGGAACCGCGGCTGTTGCTGCGTGCGTACGAGGGAGAGAAGATCCACCGCGCCGAGCGGGTGGAACTGTACGCGGTGGACCGGGATCTGCTGGCCGAGCTCGTGTCGCACCTCGATCGTCGCGTCGCCATGACCCTGAGCGTCTCCGA
Source organism: Gemmatimonadota bacterium (assembly GCA_038059315.1). Lineage (GTDB taxonomy): Bacteria > Gemmatimonadota > Gemmatimonadetes > Gemmatimonadales > Gemmatimonadaceae > PNKL01. Next base: position 27,797 of record JBBTJT010000086.1, on the reverse strand, counting down.
CCGGCACCTGTTCATCGACATCGGCGGCACGAGCGTGAGCGGCACGGTGGAGCGGCACGCGCTGGCGTGAGCGCCGGCACGGCGTCGCGCCGCCCGCCGCCCCGGCCTGGCCTCCCGGGGTTGTGATCTCCGCGGCAATAGGGCAACTTTTCACCGACCCCTTCACCCCGCCCATATGCGACACGCCCTGATGTACCACGGTGGTTTCGAACGCAACTTCCGCAACCTTACCCCCGGCGCCTCGACGTTCGAGGGCACCGACGGCAAGGTGCACGAAATCCCGGCTTGGCCGGCCAGCGCCGACGGCCTGCGCTTCGGCTACATGGAAAAGCACGGCAAGAAGTTCTGCGTCGTGCGCGTCTTCGACGGCACCGCGGACGTGGTGCTCGCCAACGACCTGGTGCTCGACCCGGGCCGTCACTTGGGCTTCGGCCACCGACTCGGCCCCGAGCCGACCCTGGTGGAGGACGACGCGGTGGCGCTCACGCTGCTCGAGGACGTCATCAAGAAGAACGCGGATTCCCCCGGCGCCCTGCTCGCCATCCGCGACCGCTTCAAGAAGGTCGCAAGCGACAAGAAGGCCAAGTAGTCGCCGCAACCCATGCAAGCG
>JBBTJT010000086.1:0-27177 GCA_038059315.1 Gemmatimonadota bacterium | reverse complement strand
ACCGATCGGTCGCGCCTCGCTTGCATGGGCACCACCGCCGGCTTCATGGAGCGCTACGGCGGTCCGTGCACCAGCGCCTTGTACGCCGCCCACTCGACGTCGGGAATGGGGCGCGCCGGTGCGCCTCCCCAGCGTTCGCCGGGAGGCACGCGGGAGCCGGGAATGAGCACCGAGTGCGCGAGGATCACCGCGTCATCGCCGACGATCACGTCGCCCATGACCGTGGCCTTCTCGCCGATGGTCGCCCGGCGCCCGATGAGCACCGGCGCGATGACCAGGTGGCCTCCGCCGCCGAAATGGGCAAACAGGTTCGCGCTGCCGCTGATCGCCGAATCGTCGCCGAGCTCGATCATCCGCACGTCCGTGAAGTACTCCGTGGCGATGTGCACCCGCCGGCCGATGCGCATGCCCATCGCCCGCAGGAACCAGGTGCTGATCGGCGTGAGCGTCACGAAGGGGAGCACCGTGAGCCGCACCACGTAGAGCAGGCCGTTGTGCAGGTACCAGGGCACCGCCGCCGCCGTGAAGTAGCCCCCCTTGAACGGGCGCAGTCGCGTGGGAAGGACCGCATTGAGGAGCGGCACGACGACGAGGAGCATCGCGCCCGAAAGCAGGAGCGCCACGGCCAACGCGAGCGCGAGCGCCGGCACACCCCACCACTGCGGCGCCTTCCAGAGAGGCGCGCCCCACCGCTGCATCAGTGCCACGGCCGGCGTCAGCGCGAGCGCCACGGCCACCGCCACGATGGTGTATAACGCAGCCACCGCCAGCGTGTAGGCCGCACCGTTGAAGCGCCGCACGACGCGGTCCAAGGTCCCGGACTCGGCCGGGTTCAGCGACTCGTCAAAGAATGGCATCGTCGTCCCCGGAGCAGAGTGGCGCGCACGTGCTGGCGCGCCACCACCATAGCGCCGTCCCGACCTCCGCCAGTCAGGAAGTCCCCCGCCATCGGTGCGGGGGAAGCGAGGACACCCGGATCAGCAATTCAGGCGATGCGCGCCGCTTACCGGCACCTCGGGTAGGAGGGATCGTTGCCGCTGATCGCCGGCCGGTCCTTCCGGTTGGCAAGGGCCATCATCACGTCGTGAACGAATTGCCCCACCCGCGCCGCATGCTCGTATTCGATGTACCGCGGTTCGTCGGTCAGCATGTGATAGTCCTGCGAGTAGCCGGTCGAGAAGTAGGTGACCGGCACGTCCTTGAGCACGTAATTCACCTGGTCGCTGCGGCAGAACCGGTTCATGGGGTTGGCCGTCACGTCCCACGTCCTGTCGATGGCCATCACCTCGGCGCGCGTGGCGTTCACGCTGTCGATGACGTCGCCGAACTCCCGCGACAGGCGCCGCGAGCCAAGTGTCTGCACCGACGCCGGACCGCCGAACTTCACCTGGTCGGCGCGCCCCTTCCCCAGCATGTCCATGTTGTGCGCGGCCACGATGCTGGCAAGCGGGATCGTCGGGTGGTCGACGAACCACCTCGAGCCCATCAGCCCGCCTTCCTCGCCGTTGTGAGAGACGAAGATGATCGAGCGCGCCGGCTTTTCCGTGGCGAATCGTTCGGCGATTTCGAGGAGCACCACGGTGCCCGAGCCGTCGTCATCGGCGCCGTTCATGATGGAGTCGCGCCGTGGTGGGCGGATGCTGCGGGCCCGGGCAATGAGCGCGTCGATCTTCTGTTGCTGCTCCACGGTGGGGCGGCAGACGGGATCATTGGCTCCCTGCCGGCGCGTCACCGTGTTCACCGCGCGCAGCGAGTCGTGGTCCACGGCCGTTGCGCTGTTGCGCAGGTGGTCATTGTGGGCGCCAACGAGCACATACTCGGCGGCGCGCGCCGGGTCGGAACCGGGGAGCACGGCCACGACGTTTCGGGCGGGCGTCGCCGAGATCCTCCAGTCGTGGCTCCATCGTGCCGTCACGGTCTGGCCTGCATCACCCACGGCGAGCCGGTCGACCGGCTTGCCGAAGAGCCTGGCCGCCGCCGCGTTCGAGATCGTCGCACCGCCGATGGCGGCCGCCGCGTCGGCGACCGGCTGCATGGCCCCGCGAATGGCCCACGCCGCCGACACGGTGGCGGCCGGCATCGCGTCGAGTCCGATCACCAGCACCGCCACAGCGCCAGCGGCTTGCGCACGCAGGTCGCGCGGTCCGCCGCCAGGGCGGGTGCTGGGACGGGCACCCGCCGCCGTGGCTTCCACCGCGGCAGCCGCCTGCGCGCCGAATTTGTCGGGCACCGAGTCGCAACGCAGTATCCGCACCGGTTGCCGGTTGACCGCCGGCGCGACGAAGACGGCCACCTTGCCCTTGAACATCCGCGGGTCGAGCGCCACTGAAGTGTCGCCCCAGCGCCCGGCAAATACCGCGGGAACTCCGGCGAGGTCGACCCTGCCGGCAATGCCGCCGGCAGCGGCGGGCGTCATGGGAATCCACTCGGCGCTGCGCGCAAGCGGCGCGCCGCCGGCCAGCAGGCGCGATGCCGAGCTGTCGAAACCGGTGGGACCGAAGGCGAGCACCTGGAACCAGGTGCCGTTGTCGCCCATCGGCTTCAGTCCCATCCGCTTGAACTCGCGCGCGATGTACTCCGTGCCCTTGTAGTTGCCGGGCTCGCCGATGAGCCGGCCGAGCATCGAGTCGTCGGCGAAGCCGTAGAGTCGCGTGCGGAGGTCGTTGGCGGTGATGGCGCTGACTGTCGGGCGCGGGGCCCACGTCGCTGGGCCTTCGTCGGGCCAGGCTACCCTGGTGGCGCTCCTCGTCTGGGCAGAAAGCGAACCGATCGCGAGGGAGAGCGCACCCACGATGCGAATACCGGCAGGCATGCGGAACACGTGATATCCGGGTTGGAGCGTCTGACGCGAACGCCGGGAGTGAAGCCGACTCTTATCAGGCTGAAAATCTACGGGGCGGGCGGCGCGGCCGTTCAACCCCGCCCTGTCGCGGCGGCCGGTCGACGGCTACACTCGGTGGTCCCTCCCTGCCGAGGCTCGAATGCGCTCCCCACGAATCCTGCTCGCCCTTCTCGCCACCCTTCCCCTGACATCCGGTACCCAGGCGCTGGCACCAGCCTCCCTTGGTGCACAGGCGCTGGCACCGGCCTCCCTGAATCCGCGCACGCCCTTGTTCGTCAGCCCCGAATGGCTCAGCGCTCACCTGCGCGATGCGAATCTCGTGCTGCTGCACGTGGGCGACCCCGGGGACTACCCGGCGGCGCACATCCCCGGCGCGCGACTCGTCGGCGTGCAGGACATCTCCGTCGGCGACCGCACCGGCGGCGGACTCGCGCTCGAGATGCCCAGCGCCGACACGCTGCGCGCGCGCCTTGCCGCGCTGGGAGTCTCCGATGACTCGCGCGTCATCCTGTACTACGGCAAGGACTGGGCGAGCCCGACGACGCGCGTCTTCCTGACGCTGCAGTGGGCCGGCGTGGGCGACAGCGTCTCGATTCTCGACGGCGGAATGGGCGCCTGGACCGGGGCAGGCCACGCGACCACCGCCGAGGTTCCGGCACCAAGGGCGGGCTCGTTGTCGCCGCTCAAGGTGAGGAACTTCGTCGTCGATGCCGCGTACGTGAAGTCGATGATCGGCAAGCCGGGGGTTTCCATCGTCGACGCGCGCGCCCCCGCCTTCTACGACGGCACACAGGCCGGCGGCACCCCGACCAGCCCGCACCGGACGGGACACATTGCCGGCGCCAGGAGCGTGCCGTTCTCGGCCGTGACCAACGAGTCACTGCGCTTCAGGTCGCCCGCCGAACTGGCCGACGTGTTCACGAAGGCCGGAGTCGGCCCCAACGACGTGGTGATTGGCTACTGCCACATCGGCCAGCAGGCCACGGTGATGCTCACCGCGGCGCGTTTGCTGGGTCATTCCATCCTGCTCTACGACGGATCGTTCCAGGACTGGTCGGCGCGCCCCGACGCGCCGGTGGAAACGGCACCCGCCAGCAAGGCGCCGTAGGGGCGCAACGATGAACGCAGGGCGGGCTCGATCAGGGCCGCCCCGCGCTTCCTTCACCTGTGCCTCTTCTCTCTGCACCCTTACTTGATTCTCGCCATCTCCAGCCGCGCCGACGCGCCGTCCTGCACGCCCATGTACACCACGCCGGGGCCAAAGCCCGAGATCACGCGGCCGAACGGAAGCTTCACGCGGTCAATCAGTTCGCCCTTGGCATCGATGACGTCGTAGATCGCGCCGGCATCCGACGGAGCGGTCGTGCGCACCCAGAGGTTCCCCTCGGCGTCCGCCCGCACCGCCCCCGGGCGGAAGGCAGGACGGTAGTCCGGGATCTCGCTGACCGGCACCATATTGATGGCCGGCATGCTGACCTGCTGCACGCCCGGCTGCGGGCGAGCGCTGCCACCGCCGCCGTCGCCGCGCATCTCGAAGCGCATCTGCACGTTGCCGCCATCCGCAGCACCACCCATCGCCGCCGCCGCGTTGTTCACGCCGCTCGCCATGGCACGCTGGCTGGCCTCGCGCGCCTTCTCCATCTCCACCTTTGCCGAGTCGAGGAACTTCTGCTTGCCGTCGTCGTCCAGGCGTTCCCAGTTGTACGGGATCTTGGGCGTCGAAGTCCACTTGCCGTCGTTGCCCAGCCAGTCGACGTGATAGTCGCTGCCGCGTATCACGGCGATGCGACCATCGGGGAGCAGCGCCCAGTCATCGACCACCGGCATCGGGTTGGCGACAATGCTGACGCTCATCCCGCCCTTGCTGTCCTGCGTCATCTTGACGTTGGTCTTCGGGATCTTGAAGAACACTGCGGTATCGAGCGCGCGGGTGGCCAGGTTCACGCGGTACACGGGCGCGGTGTCGGCCATCTGCGGCAGGGCGAACGGCTGTCCCGGCTGCGGCGGGCCGCGCATGCCCGACATGTTGGGGCGAACCATGCCGCGATAGACGATGCGTCCCTGCGGGTCGAACCCGGGCGTGCCGAACGGCCCGCCGATCATGAACGACGCGTCCTCGGGGCGTGGCACGGCCATCACGCGGACCACCTCGCCCTTGGCATCGATGACCAGCATCGAGAGCGATGCCGGATCGATGAAGAGCGACGAATCGCCCTTGAACGGCAGCAGCCCGGCCAGCCGGGCGCTGTAGCTGTTGGCAGTGGCCGGCGTGGTGTCGGCAATCACCGCCTGCTTCTTGAAGTCGGCGTCGAGCAGGAGCAGCTGCCGGCGCGTGAGGTCGTTGACGATCGCGCCGCCGTTGGGAAGCGGGCGCACCATGCTCACCGAGCCGAGCATGTCGGCCGGTGACACCTTGGTGACCGGGCCGAGCGGACGCACCGGCGGCAGCGGCTGCTGGGCCGCGAGCGGCGCCGCGGCGATCACGGCGATGGAGAGGGCGAAACGGAAGTGAGTGCGCTTCATATGGAATAAGAGGAAGAGGCACAGGAGCTATTAACGAACGATCACGGTGGCACTACCCGACGGCACGGCCATGCCGCCCCCGCCACCCATGAAGATGAACGGACCACCGGCCGTGCCACCAACGGTGGCCGAGCGGATGGAGGCGAGGTAGCGCTGGTCGAGGTGGCTGGCGACGATTGGCGGCAGCTTGCGCCGCTGCTCGGCCGTCAGGATCGACCGCACGCGCGGCGCCAGCTCCATCAGCATGTCCACCGACGCCTCGCGCGACTTCTTGTACACCGCATACGCCTCATCGTGGCTGTACGTGTCGGTGAGGCCCGCTAGTTCGGTGATGACCGGCGCCCACAGGCGGTTGAGCCTCATCAGGTAGGCCCGGTTGATCGTCGCCAGGCTGTCGCTCTGGGCCGATGTCAGGTGCAGCGAGTCGGTCTGGCGCAGGATGAGCGTCATCGGGTTGATGGTGACGCCGCCGGCTCCGTACATCATGTTCAGGATCGACGCGCTGGCCTTCTGCCCGGGGAGGCGCCGGCCGCGGTCGAGCTGCTGCGTCAGCAACTGGCGCTCGCGGGCCGGGCCGAGGTCGAACCGCATCAGCGCCGTCACCGTCACCGGCTGGCGCACCGCCGTCACCGCCGGGCGGACGGAGCCGAAACGCTGGTTTACCTCGTAGGTGTAGCGCTGCGTCACCGGGTTGAAGCCGCGCACGTAGAGCAGCGTGGCATCGGGCATCGCCTGCTGCCCCCAGCCGCGCAGGTTGTCCTCCCCGTGCAACATCAGGTCGGCGGCGCCGATGGGGTTGTTCACCTGGAACAACAGCGTGGCGCGCTGTGGCAGCCCCAGCTTGAGCGGGTTGAACGTGACGCTCAGGAAGGCCGACTGGGTCCAGGCGCCGCCGCAGCTGTTGCGGCCGGCCAGCCGGCCGAGCTGAGTCTCGAGACAGCGGCGGGCGTTGCCCGAGGCGCTGCTTATCAGCGAGCGCATCGACGCGGCCAGCGCCGGGTCGGCGCTCGTGGCCGGATCGGCCACGAAGGCGCGGTCGTTGTTCAGTCCGTCGCCGTTGACGTCGCCGCCCACCAAAGGCGTGTACGGGCTCCCCGTGCGGATGTTGCCGAACCAGTTGACGCGCACCGCGTCGAAGAAGTTGTAGCCAATCGTGTACTGGAACTGGTGGTGCGAGTCGAAACCGGAGCGCGACCATTCCACCGTGCGCGGATCGGCCACCGTGCTCTGGAAGCCGCGGAACTGCTCGCGCATGTTGCCGTACACGTAGCCGAGGTTCCAGGTGAGCTTCGAACTGAAGGTCATCGGCGAGAGGCGCAGGCTGACCTGCTTCGACTCGGACTGCAGGTCGGAGCGGCTCTCGTTGACCACGTTGTACTGCGACTGCTTGCGCGAGTCGCGCGGCGCGGCGGCACCGGTGAGCGGGTCGATGCTGGTGACCGGCACGAACACCGGCCGGCCGCCCTCGCCGGCGAGCGTGAACCTCGGCGTGCCCGCGAAGTTGAGGTCGTAGGTGCCGGGCTGGTTGAGGTTGCGTGAATACGTGACGTCCACCGACGCGGTGTACCGGCCATTGAGCACCGGGCCGTTCCACTGGAGGTTGGACCGCACGCTGCGCGTGGCCACGAAGTCCTTGGCGAACAGGCTGACATTCGGAACCGTGTTGGTGAACGGCGAACCCACCGAGCCGTCGGCGCACTGGCCGGGCACCGAACCGCTATTGGCAAGCCAGTTGTTCCAGTTCTGCGCCGGCACGGTGGCGCCGAAGCAACCCAGTTGCTGCACCGCGGAGGGCAGCCCCGTGTTGTCGAGCGCCGAGCCAAGCAGCGTGGACTGCGGCAGGTTCTGGAAGACGCCGACGCCGCCGCGCACCACCGCCCGCGGTCCACGGATGGCGCCGTCGAAGCCGGGGATCTGCGCCCCCTGGCCGTACGTCCACGAGAAGCCGAGACGCGGGCTCACGTACAGGCGGTCGGGCGTGTTGCCGTTGGCCGAGCCGAAGAGCCGCTCGATCTCGGGATTCTCGTTGGGGCCGGCGCTGAACTTGTTGCCGTCCAGGCGCACGCCATACTGGATCTGCAGGTCGTTCGGCTTGCGCCAGGCATCGCCCAGCGAGACGGCGCCCACGGTCTGGCTGCCCGTGCGCACCCTCGGCGACAGCTGTCGCGTGAACGACGACGCGCGGCCGGCTTCGAGGTCGGCCAGCGAGTTGTAGCTGAACGAACCCAGCTGGTTGAACGTCTGGTCCTGGTCGAATGCGTCGCGCCGCAGTTCGCTGGTGAACTTGAGACGGTGCTTGTTGTTCCTGCTGAACCACGACAGGGTGTTCACGTAGCCGAGGCTCGAGCTGCTCTGGCTTGTGCCGAGGAACGGACTGCCGCCAAAGGTGACGCTGCGCAGGCCATTGGTGCCGTCGGGGAGCGCGGAGTTGATGCGGACGCTTCCGCTGGGGAGGTCGAGATACGGTGTGCCCTCATTGCGCGACGCGCCAGCCGTCACGTTGGTCTCGGTGAGGAACCCCGACAGGATGCCCGAGTCGAAATACGCCGAGTGCCGACCCTGCACGCCGCCATTCCAGTTGGTGCGTTCGCCGCTGTGTCCCGGCAGCTCGCTGATGGAACCGCCGGCCGGCGCCGTGCGGTTGGCCGAACCGTTGAAGGTGAGGGCGTAGGCGGCGCCGACGCGGGATCCCGGCGGCGCGAGGTTGAGGGTGGCCAGCAGCGAACCGTTGTCGGTGGAGCGGTTGTTCACGCTGCTGCGAGGCGACAGGGGAATGCCCTTGGCCCGCAGGATGTTGAGCAGGCGCGTGGCCGAGTCGGGATTGATGCCGCTGGTCGTGAGGCCGGTGGCCGACGTGTTGAGCAGGCTCTGCAGGTCGCTGGACCGCCGGCCAAGCTGGTAGGAGAAATTGTAGAACGCTTCGTCGATCTTGAGCGGGCCTGACAGGAGCCCGCCCAGCGAGACGTTCGTGAACTGCTGGCCCAGCGCCTGCGCCGCGCGATCGGTCCACTGCAGCGACGGCGCGTCGAGGTTCAGCGACATCGTGCGATTGAGGAAGTTGTTCCCCGAAGGCGACCGGATGTTGAACTGCGCGCCGCTGAACCCGCCACGCGACACGTCGTACGGCGCGGTGGACAGCGAACTGGAGACGCCGGCGTCACGCGGCACGTCGGCGCCGCCGAACGAGCCGCCGTTGAGGGTGCTGACGTTCTGGTCGGGCGTGAGGCCAAGCACCGAGAAGCCGGACGCGTCGCCGCTGGAGCCCGGCACCAGGGTGACGCCGGGCAGCGACGCCGCCATGGCGGCCAGGTCGCCAGCGTTGGCCGCCGATACGTTTGAGGCGTTCACCGATCGTTCGGTGCCGCTGATGTCGGGCGCGCGATCGTCGCGGATGGCCCGCGTGCGCTCGCCCGCCTCGATGCGCACCGCCTCGAGTTCGGTCATGGCGCGCGACAGTCGCGCGTCGGCGATGAGGATCTCCTGGTCGGCCGTGCGCTTCACCTGGAAGCGCTTCTGCGAGAATCCCATGGCCTGCACGGTGACCATGTAGTCGCCGTCGCCGTTGGGAAAGGTGATGGTGAAGCGGCCGCTGTTGTCGCTGATCGCCCGGCGCGACACGTTGCCGCTCAGCGACACCGCGGTCACCCGCGCGCCGGCGATGGCCACGGAATCTTCGCCCACCACCCTCCCGCGGATGACGTCAACCGCTTGCGCGGTGGCAGAGGAAGGGGCACAGAAGGCCACGACAACGGCCACAACCGCAACTACGAAACGAAGCGTGCTCGAAAGGCGCATCTGGAGGTCTGCGGGGAGTGAATGCGGTCGCGCGCGCGCGCGGGGATCCGGCAAGTTAGACGCCGAAGGGGCATCCAATGGTTTACGCACCGGGAGCGGCGCATGTTTCCATATGGTTGTATACAACCATAAGGAGGTGCCCGTTGGTGCAGGCACCGGAACGGCTCCGTTTGCGCGGGCAATGGGCGCGTCGGCAGCGGCCGCCGGCCGCGCCGGTGCTCAGTCCCGGCTGTCGTCGATGAACCGGGCCGTCGCCTGCCGCTCGCGGTTGACCACGAGATGGGTGACGTCAGGCCTGCCGTAGTGGCCGGCGGCATCGAAGTTCTGCCGCTCCTCGCGCACGCGCCGGTGGTCGAGGGTCGCCACGATCAGCCGTTCCTCGTCGGCCACCGGCTCCACCACCCATCTGCCGTCGGGCGCGGCAATGCACGAGCCGCCACTGGCCATGACGTCGGCGGCCGTCTCGCGCAGCAAGTCGACGTGCGGCAGGCCATCGGGGATGTCGGCGCGACGCATCACACCCGACACCGAGATCACGAAGGACCTGGCTTCGCGCGCGATGAAGCGCGTGATGTCGCCGGTGTTGTGCATCCCGCCCGGCCAGATGGCGACGTGCAGGTCCTCGCCCTGCGCGTACAGCGCCGCGCGGGGGAGCGGCATCCAGTTCTCCCAGCAATTGAGGCCGCCCACGGTGAATGCGCCAAGCCGATGCGTCACCAGTCCGTGGCCGTCACCCGGTGCCCAGCTGAGCCGCTCCTCATACGTGGGCATCAGCTTGCGGTGCACCGAGCGCACCTCGCCCGCGGCGTCGATGTACACCAGGCTGGCGTACACGCTGTGCCCGCCCCGATCGGCGGGACGCTCGATGCACCCGAGGACGACGGCGATCGAGTGCGCCCGGGCCGCCGCGCAGACCGGTGAGAGGTGCCCACTCTCTATCTGGACCGCCTGGTCGAGGTAGTGGGCGTGCAGCGCCTTCTGCACCGACGACTCGAACCGGGCGCCATCGGTGCGCTCGATCCAGAACGGGTACCCCGGCACCAGCCCCTCGCCGAACGTCACCAGCCCGGCGCCGGCGCGGGCCGCGCCCTCCACCCGGTCCACCACCTTGGCGATGGTCCGCGCGCGATCGAGCCAGACCGGCGCCATCTGGGCGGCGGCCACCGTCAGCAATGCTTCGTCCTTGTCCGTCACGGCTTCGTCCTCCGGTCACCCCGTGCGTCGGGGACGCCGGGGACGACGAAGTCTCGCGTGGGGATCGACCAGTGCGCCAGCCCCGCGGAGGAAAGCCCCGCGGAGGAAACGATGGTCCTCGACACCGGCCGTCGCCACCGACCGCGAGCGGGATGCGATCATCGGCGTGATTGCGCAGGCCGGCGGCAGCGACAATGTCGGCTGGCTGGTGCAGCTGGCCAAGTCGCCCACGGAGTTCGTCGCACGAAGGCGGCGAGTCCTCACGGCGCTCGCTCGCTCCGACGATCCACGCGTGAAGGCGCTGCTCACCGAGCTGATCGAGCGCCGGTAACGAACCGGTATCGGTGGGCGTCGGACGGCGGCGCACCGTATGGACTGGCGCGCCGCCGTCCGCGCGTGAACTATGGTGCATCTCCAGACACGAGTACCCTGATGCGCCGTCTTCTCGCCCTGTGCCTCGCCGTGGCCCCGCTCGCCGCGAGCGGACAGGTCCCCACCGCCCCGGAGCGGACGTACTTCGAGTTCCAGGTGCAGGTGCCGGTGCGCACGGCGCCCGGTTCGCCGGCGCCCAAGTATCCGCCCTCGCTCAAGGCGCAGGGCATCGCGGGTGAGGCGCTCGTGCAGTTCGTCGTCGACACCCTGGGCATGCCGTTGTTGGAGAGCTTCAAGGTGCTGAAGAGCTCGCATGAGCTCTTCACGCTCGCCGTGCGCGATGCCCTCCCCAACATGCGCTTCACCAGCGCCGTGTTCGACGAGCGTAAGGTCCGGCAGCTCGTGCAGCAGCCATTCGTCTTCTCCATTGCCACGGGTGCGACCGCCGCGCAGCCTGCGGGCGCGGGCGAGGTGACCGCGCCCGCGCCGAACGCACGCTGGTACAAGGGCAACACCCACACGCACACCATCAACAGCGACGGCGACTCCTCGCCCGACGACGTGGTGAAGTGGTACAAGGAACATGGCTACCAGTTCCTGGTGCTCACCGACCACAACGTGCTCACCAGCGTCGAGGGACTGAATGCGCTGCACGCCCTCGACGGGCAGTTCCTCGTGATCCGGGGCGAGGAAGTCACCGACAAGTTCGGCGACAAGCCCATCCACATCAACGGACTCGATCCCGTGCGCAAGATCGATCCGCAGGGCGGGAACAGCGTGGTGGAAGTCGTCCAGCGCAACGTCGACGCCATTCGCGACGCGCGCGCCGTGCCCCACATCAACCACCCGAACTTCCGGTGGGCCATCTCCGCCGCCGACCTCAAGCAGGTCAGGAACTTCAAGCTGTTCGAGATCTACAACGGCCACCCGCAGGTGAACAACATCGGCGGCGGCGGCATGCCGGGACTCGAGGAGATCTGGGACGACATCCTGTCCGCCGGCGTGATGCAGTACGGCATCGCGGTGGACGACGCGCACCATTTCAAGCGTCACGACGACCGCAGCGCGTCGCGGCCGGGCCAGGGATGGGTGGTGGTGCGCGCCGAACGGCTCGAGGCGCAGGCCCTGCTCGCCGCCATGGAGCGCGGCGACTTCTACGCCAGCACCGGCGTCGAACTGAACGACTACCAGGTGAACGCCGCCTCGATGACGGTGATCGCCAAGCCCAATTCGTGGAGCAAGTTCCGCATCCAGTTCATCGGCGCGGGCGGCAAGGTGCTGAGCGAGACCACCACCAACTGGGCGACGTACCGCTTTCGGGGGGACGAGGGCTACGTGCGCGCGCGCGTCTTCGAGTCCAACGGCCTCATGGCGTGGACGCAGCCGGTGCGGGTGAGCGCCCGGCCGTAGTCCGGGCACCGACGCGGCGCCGCTACGAACTCGCCGCGCGCCAGCGCAACGAGAGTCGCCGCATCAGCACGAGCAGCACCGCGCAGGCGGTGAGCGTGGCGATGGCCGAGAGCTGCGCGGTTGCCGTCCTCGCGCGAACCAGGGCCCCGCATTCGCCCATCGCGGTGGCCGCCACCGAGCCGACCATCCAGGCCGCGACGTTCGTGGCCGCCCAGGTGCGCAAGGCGAGATACGCCAGCGGAAGCGCCGAGACCGCGATCACCAGCACGAGCACGGGACGCGACGAGGTAATCTCGCCCTGCACCGTGACGCCCATCGCCACCGCGACGAGGGCGCCGAGCAGGATCGTCAGTGCCAGCCGCCACGTGGTGGACCGCGCGGCCAGCAGGATGACGAACGCCACGATCCCCAGCAGCAGCACGCCGATGAAGAACGACAGGCCCAGGCCCAGCACGCCGTCGAGCGGGGGAAGCACGCTATCGAGCGAGTCGAGCGACGGCACGCCGGGAATCCGGCGCCCGGTGAGCAACGCCAGCAGGCCGCCCATCGTGGCTTGCGCGCCGGCGAGACCCAGGCCGGCCGTTGCCGTAAGACGCCAGGCATCATCGCCCTCGGCGAACAGTGGCATGCCCACCCGCCGGCGCAGTCCGTCGAACACCATCCACAGCGCGGCGACCAGGCCCAGCAGGACGAGCGACATCACCGTCTGCAGCGCCTGGCCGGCGAGGAATCGGCTCCACGGATGTGCCGTGTCGTAACCGGCCAGTGTCGCCGGCCAGCCGTTCGCCGCGGTCAACAGCTGGAGCACGGCCAGCGCCGCGAGCGCGACGAGCGCGCGGCGCCGGTTGAAGAGGTGGTCGTGGCGCTGCGCGGCGCGGCGGTTTCGCGTCCAGAAGATCCCGCCCACGACCAGCAGCACGACGGCCACCAGACATCCGCCAATGACCATCATGCGCTTCGTCTCGCGCTTGGTGTCCGCACGCCGGAACGACTCGGGCAGCTCGACGCTGCGCCGCACGAGCACGACCTCGCTGCCGGCGAACTCGACGCGCACGCGCGCCAGCGCGTTGCCGGGAAGGTGCACCGTCGTGTCGGTGTACGTGAAGGCGATGTCCACGCGTTGCCGGGCGCGCCTCGCGTCGGCCTTGCGCTCCGTCGTCTGGCGGGACTCCTGCAGACTGGCGGCGTCGATGCCGGCGCCGCGCAGCGCCGACAGGGCCAGCGCGCGCGCCGAATCGACGCTCACCGAGTCGCGCCATGCGGCGTCGGGGAGCAGGTGACGCACGTCAAGCACGCGACCGTCGGGAAGCACGCGCACGCGCCACTCCTCGGCGCGCTGCTCCACCGCGCCACGCGGGCGCACGAAGCGCACGATCCACCACGACGGCGGCTTGTACGACGTGGAGAGCGCGGCCGCCATCGGCTCGGCGCGATGCTCCACGAGGAACCGGCGCCAGTCGCTGAACGACTCCTCGTTCGTGCGCGCGAGGCGCGTCCAGTCGCCGGCGTTGATCCCGCGCGCGGCGAGCGCGGAGTCGGCGGCGGCCAGCACGCGACCCTTCGAGGCCGTGGCATTGGCGCCGAGCGTCGGGCTGCGAGGACCGGGCAGGCTCAGCGCGAGACCGGTGGCGCCGAGCAGGATCGCCACCCGACGCGCGCGCGGCGACATCGCCGCGAGTGAAATCGCCGGCGCCGCCTCCAACGCCGGTGGCAGCTCCGGCGCGCCCATTCCGCTGGCGAGGTCGGAGTCCGACACCTCCACCAGCCCGCGCTGCTGCCACCACTTCCAGCCCACCGCGAGGGCCGGTGCCAGGGCGACCAGGGCGATGATCGCCGCCGACACCCGGTACGCAGGCTCGGTTCCCGCGGCGGCGAAGAGCCCGAACAACACCAGGTCGTACAGGAAGTGACCGACCATCGTGGCCAGCGGCCCGAGCCAGACGACAAGCGCTCCCCACAGGCAGGCGTCGAGGAATATCTCCACGCCGCGCGAGTAGGCCGGCCACGACGGATAGTTGGCGTGCGCGAACCCGAACACGAGCGCCGTCACCACCACGCCGAAGGCCATCCAGCGCGTGCGCGCCGGGCGATTGCCCACCCAGAGCGAGAGCAGCGACAGCGGCAGCACGCGAAAGAGCGCCTCTTCCCAGACGCCGGCCTCGAGCGACACGGCAATGGCGGCAAGCCACGGCGCGCGCGTGGCCATGAGGTTCGGGCTGTCCACGAGCTCCGTGGGGACCCACCAGCCGAACACGCGTCGCGTCACCAGGTAGAAGACCGCCACGTAAGCCAGCCCGAAGGCCGCCAGCACGTAGCCGGTCAGCACCCGGCCGGCGACCTGCCGCGTGCCGCGCGCCCCCCACCATCGCCACCACGAGACCTGCTGCGGAAAGGCGCGCCGCGAGACGACCTCCGCCGCGGCCAGCGTCAGCCCGAGTTGCAGGGCCGTGAAGAGCCCGGCGAACACGGCCAGCGCCACCCACGACACCTGGGCGACGCCGGCTGACGTCGCCGTGTCGTAGTCGAACCAGGCGAGCGGCAGCAGGTTGGCCCCGGCGGCGAGCGCGAGGATGCCCACGACGCCGCCGGCGATCCACGACTCGCGCCAGCGGATCTCGCCGGTGCGCGCGAAATGACGCAGCACGAGCAGTGCGCCGATCATCAGCAGCAGCGCGCCGGCGCCGGCGATGTTGGAGAGCTGGTTGTTGGCCGAGCGCATTTCGCGGTATCGGCGCTCGAACGCCTCGGGCACCGCCACCGTGCGGCGCGCCGAGATCGGCACATCACCGCCTATCGTGATCACGAGCCGCAACGGCGCGGCGATCAGCCGCCGGTCGGCGCGTTCGAACGTGAAGGTGCGGTCCACCCGGGCGCTGCCGGCCTTGGTGTCGTAACTCGACGACGCCAGGCGCCACTGGTCGGAGCCTTCGCGCAGCCACTCGGCGCGAACCACCTCGGCGAGCCGTTGCGCCGAGTCGACCGCCAGGGCCGGGCGCCTGGTGCTGTCGGCCAGCCGGCGCTCGAAACCGAGCACGCGTCCATCGGGGGCCAGTGTGACCCGCGTCTCGTGCGCGTCACCGGGAGTGAATCGCCGGACACGCCACGTGTACAGCGCATGGTCGCGGCCCGCCACCACCGCACGCACCGTGTCGGCGCCCCCTTCGAAGTCGAGGTAGGTCTGGACGTCGTCGTCACCCTCGAAGCGCACGGCGGTCCGCCGGCCATCGCGTGGCAGG
The DNA here is from genome assembly GCA_038059315.1 of Gemmatimonadota bacterium. Taxonomy (GTDB): domain Bacteria; phylum Gemmatimonadota; class Gemmatimonadetes; order Gemmatimonadales; family Gemmatimonadaceae; genus PNKL01. The sequence continues at coordinate 11,805 of JBBTJT010000086.1, read as the reverse complement.
GCGTGCGCCGCGGCAAACGAGTCGGCGGCCGCTCGCGCGAGCGCCGGCGTGAGGTTCTGCTCGAGCGACACGATGGGCATCGCCCGGGGAAACACGACGATCGCCAGCGCCGCGCAGGCCACGAGCGCAACGAGAAGCGCCGCCGTGACGCGCCGGGTGGACCAGGACGTGGTCATGTGGTGACCGCCCGCACCCGCACCGCGGTCCCGGAGAACGCGGCGTTCCCGCTCAGCGCGTCCACGCGCTGGTCGTCGGTGAGGTCGTTGTGGCTCACGCCGCCGTGCGCGCGGGCGATGCGCTGGCCCACGCCCTCCCGGTCGTGTCCCCATCCGTGCGGCAGGCACACGACGCCGGGCATCACGCTGTCGGAGACCGCGACCTCCACGTCGATTCCCCCAACGCGCGACTGCACGCGCGCCATCGCGCCGTCCACGAGGTGGCGCGACGCGGCGTCGTCGGGATGGATGATCAGGGCGCAGCGCTGCCTGCCGCGCACCAGACGTTCGCTGTTGGCCATCCACGAGTTGTTGCTGCGCAGGTCGCGCCGGCCGATGAGCAGCAGTTCGTCAGGACCGGCGGCCGGCCGCTCGAGCAGCGCGGCGAGCCTTGGCACGTCGGCGAGCATTGGTTCCGGGGCAATGGCGATGCGCTGGTTCGCGGTGCGCAGGCGGTGCGGCAGCACGCTGGTCAGCGCGCCGAGGTCCACGCCGTGCGGCGCGCGCTCCAGGGTGTCGAGCGCCACCTGGGCGCCGTAGCGGCTGCCGGCCAGCGCGCGCTTCATCATGCCGCGCACGCCGAGCAGCTTCACCAGCATTGCCACACCCCACGCCCTGGTGCGCTGCAACGGACCGCCGCGTGCCAGTCGCATCGTCAGCTCGCTGAGAATCTGCCAGTCGTGCCGCGCGCCGGGTGCCGCTTCCATCACGGCGCTCGACCACTTCGCCGTGTTGCGGATGGCGAGCGTGTGGAACACCAGGTCGTAGTGATCGCGCTCGAGCCCGGCCGTCGGCGGCAGGATGACGTGCGCGTGCCGCGTGGACTCGTTGATGTAGAAGTCGATGGCTACGAAGAACTCGAGGTTCGCCAGCGCCGCGTCGAGGCGCGTGCCGTTGGGCGAGGACAGCACCGGGTTGCCGGCGTGCGTCACGAGCCCGCGCACCTGCCCTGCCCCGCGCGTCTCCATCTCCTCGGCGAGCGCGACCACCGGCAGTTCACCGGCGAACTCCGGCAGGCCGCGCACCCGGCTCTTCCACCGGCCAAACCGCCCCGAGCCCCCGTACATTCCGCCGCCGCGCAGCAGGTCCACGGCCGGGAGCGTGAACATCGCCCCGCCCGGCACGTCGAGATGCCCGGTGACGAGGTTGAGCGCGTTGATCAGCCAGCAGCTCAGTGCGCCGAACTCCTGCGTGCTCACGCCGATGCGCCCGTAGGCGACGGCGCGCTCGGTCGTCGCCAGCTTCCGCGCCAGCTCACGAATGACGCCCGCACCCAGCCCCGTGGCCGGCGCCACCCGCTCCGGCGTGAACGGCGCGCACGCCGCTCGCAGTGCGTCGAGGCCATCGGTGAAATCGGCGACACGGCCGGGCTTCGCGAGATCCTCCGCGAAGACCACGTGGAGCATCGCCATCAGCGCCAGCGCATCGGTGCCCGGGCGAATGAAATGATGCGTGCTGGCCAGCTCGGCGGTCTCGGTGCGTCGTGGGTCGATGACGATCACCTCGCCGCCGCGCGCCCGGATCGCCTTGAGCCGCTTCACCACGTCCGGCGCCGTCATCAGCGAGCCGTTCGACACGGCCGGATTCGCGCCGAAGATCATCCAGCAGTCGGTGTGGTCGAGGTCCGGCACCGGGATGAGCAGCGGATGCCCGAACGAGAAGAGCGCAGCGAGGTGGTGCGGCAGCTGATCGACCGACGTGGCCGAGTACCGGTTCTTCGTGTGGAGCGACTTGCTGAACGCCGGCGCAAAGAGCATCGCGCCCAGTGAGTGCACCGTCGGATTGCCGAGGTACACGGCCAGCGCGTCGTCGCCGTGCCGGCGCTGCACGCCCTGGATGCCCTGTACAGTGAGGTCGATCGCCTCGCGCCACGAGATCTCGATCCACTCGCCGCCCACCCTCTTCACCGGGTGCCGCAGCCGGTCCGGATCCTCGTGGAGATCCTTGAGGGCCACTGCCTTGGGGCAGACATGCCCGCGGCTTGCCGGGTCGGCGGCGGCGCCGCGAATGTCGGTGATCACCCCGCCCTGCGTGGCGACGGCGATGCCGCACGCCGCCTCGCACAGGGGACAGGTGGCGAAATGCGGTTTCGAATGCGGAGCGGCGGGGGCGGCGGCCATCGACACAAGATGCCGCCCCGGCGGGACCGCCGGAAGGCGAACGATGTCAGGGCGCTCGTCGAGGCGCCGCGCCGGTCCTGACCACCAGTCGGCGTCCGTCGGGATCGAACGTCACCAGGATCACCTGCTGCGGCGCAAATGCGAGCGCCGTGTCGAGGGTCATGAGCGGCGGAACCGCGGCGCGCGTCCGGCGTCCTCGCTCGCTCGTCTCGCGCGCCGCGCGTCCGGCAAAGATGCCGGTGTCCGCTTCCGCCGCCGCGGCGGACGCCCCTGTCCCGGCGTCGCCACCCGTGCGTTCGCGGCGCGAAAACTCCAGCTGAACGCGCCTCACCCCGGGCGACACGGCATAGGTCTGCAGCAGGTGCAGGGGCCGATCGTGCCTCAGGCCACCGCCGCGCACCACCTCGTCGCCGAGCAGCACGCCGTTCACCCGCACGCGCAAGGCGTAGGTGGCCGCGCGGCCATCGCATTGCACCCGCTGGCGCATGTGCTCGTTGAGCGCCTCCACCTCCGCGTTCGACAGCGCGCGGCACACTTCGATGCGCTCCGGGCGCGCGCTCCACGACAGACGGATCGCGGCGGCGTCCTCACCGTGCCATGGGAGACTCACCGCCGAGGCCGCGGCCAGCAAGGCCAGCCCGGCCGCCGTCGCCAGCACCGCGACCGCCACGCGTATCATTCGACGCCCGGCGATCATTCCCCTGCTCCGGCATCCGTCACGGCGACACATTCCCGCTCGAGGTCCAGGTCGGCCGCCGGAAGCACGGGTGAGAGCGCCGCGACGTCCTGCGCGAACCGGTCGAAGCATGCCAGCGTGCCGCTCAGGTCGCCCGCTGCCATCGTCCCGACGCGCGCCCGGCGCCGGTCGACGCGCGGCTGAAGTTCCGCCTCGCGATCATTGAACAGGCGTTCGCCGAGCCACCTGGGTCCCTCGCGCCCGGCACAGTCGCGCGGGGGGCAGGCGAAGACGAGGACACCCGGTGCGCCGGATCGGATGGCGAGTTCCACGACCGACGAGTGCAGGTTGCCGGCGCAGGGCACCTCGCGTACCAGGGCGCCGCGCGCGCGCAGCGCCGCACGATGCGACGCCGGGGCTTCGGTGCAGCAGTAGACCACGCACCGCCCGACCGTCGACACCCGAAGCGCCGGCAGTGTGAACGAGCGAAACGTGTCCATCTGGTCGCGACCGTTGTGCCCCGGCGGCCCGACGCCCATCGGTGCGCACGAACCGGCACAGATGCCGCAGCTCACGCAGAGCGCCGCGTCGACCCGCGCCACCAGTGTCGGCCGGTCGTCGGTGCGCGCCACCATGGTGATGGCCTGCCACGGGCAATCCTGCGGACACTGGTTGCAGCCGGTGCACAGCCGCGAGTCGACGACGCTCGCCGCCAGCGGGCCGGTGCGCACGCGTGCGGTCAGCACGGGCACCAGCAGGAAGCTCACGCAGACGGCCGCCACGAGGCCGAAAACAGCGAGCGGCGCCAGCTGCTCCGACCACGGCAGCCACCACGCCGAGGGGAGGTTGATCGGCGTGTCGGCGGCCAGGCGCAGTGGGTCCGCCGCGTCGCCCAGCGCCGCCGGCCAGACGATGGCCGCGATGGTGAACGCGGCCACGAGGGCCCACGACAGCACCCGCGGCGGCAGCAGCGTCGGGCGCGCCAGCCTGGACACGTGCAGCCAGAGCCCGACGCCGAATCCCAGCGGCAGCCCGATGTGCACGAACAGGTTGACGAAGAAGAACGCGCCCGGCACCGCGTCTTCGCCCGCAAAGATGCGGCTGAGCGGCTCCGAGAAGAGCGGCAGCGCATCGAACAGCCGCGCGCCCTCGCGGGCCAGGCGTTCGCCAAAGCTGTCCCACACCATCACGAAACCGGTCCACGCCTCCACCAGCCCGGCGGCCAGCAGGGCGCCCCCCGATACCCACGCCAGCGTGCGTGGCCCCCAGCTGCGCCGTTGGGCCAGCATTCGCCATCCATGAATGACCGCCGCGATGATGAACGCGTCCGACGCGTAGCGATGCAGCGAACGCATCCACCGTCCGAGCCAGACGTCCTGGTCGATGCGCGCCATCGAGGCAAAGGGTGCGCCGAGCCGGTAGACGAGCACGAGGTACAGCCCGGTGCCCAGCAGGACGAGCAGCAGGACGACGGCCACCGTGCCCGACTGGTACAGCGGGTTCCAGCGCCAGCCGTACAGGCGATTGGCCACCGCATCGAGCGTGGCGAGCGCGCGGCGGGCAATCCGGGGGCGGCGAAGTCTGGTCATGTGATCCCTTGCGCAATATTTATCATATCGTCATGATCTTAGCCACTACTCTGGCCGGGGAACCACGCCGATGTGGCTGGGCAGCACCGCGCAGCACGCCGTTCGCGCCGTCCTGTACATCACCGAACACGGGGCCGACGACCCCGTGCAGGTCGACGAGATTGCCGCGGCGCTCGACGCGCCGCGCAACTACCTGTCCAAGACGCTGCACCAGCTGGTGCGCGCCGGCGTGCTGTGCTCGGTGCGCGGCCCCAACGGCGGCTTTCAGCTTGTCGACGCTCCCCACGCCCTCTCGGTGGCCCGCATCGTGGCCCCCTTTATCCCGTCGCAGCAGACCCGCTGCCTGATGGGACGCCCCGACTGCGGCGGCGCCACGCCCTGCGCGGCCCACCATCGCTGGCGGCGTGTCGCCGACGGCATTGACCGGTTCTTCGAACAGACCTCTGCCGCGCAGCTGCTGGCCGACGACAACTCGCCGCGCGCCGTCAGAAACACCGCCGGCAAGGCTGGAAGCAAGGGCACGCGCAAGACCACAAGCAAGGTCACAAGCAAGGTCACGAGCACGTCCACCAGCCCGAGCGCCGGAAAGACGGCGCGGCCGGAAAAGCGCACCCTCGCCACACGCACCGCCACGCGGCACCCGAAGTAGCTCGTCGTCTCCCCCACTCCCACACGCCGGAGCGTCCTGCATGGATCCCACTGCCAGCCCCGAAGGTACTGCCGCCGAGACCATTCCCGTCGGGCAGCGCCTCTTCGACAACATGTTCCTGCTACTCGCGCTCGGCCTCGTGATCATGTTCGTCGTCTACACGGGCTGGGGTCTGTGGGAGCTCTACACCATGCCAGCAGCCACCCTTCCCTGAGGCCCGACTGATGCTCACGAAAGTGCACACCGGCCTCGATCCGGTGCCCGGTATCTGGTGGAAGCCCGCCCACAAGGCGGAGCGGGTGTGGGTCGGCATCGCGTTCGCGTGGTGCCTGGTGCTCTTCGCCATGATGCCGCTCTGGCATTTCCGCGGCGGCCAGAATCCCTCGGGGGTGCGGCGCCGCGTCGAGCCCAAGGCGTTCTACGCGCGCACCGTGGCCTTCGCCGCGCAGTACAAGGTCGGCGAGGATCGCGGCATTCCCATCGCCGCGCCGCCGCCGGGCGCCGACGTCTACCTGGTGGGCCTGACCTTCCAGTGGTACCCCATCCTGCAACTGCAGCAGGGCAAGGAGTACATGCTGCACCTGTCGGCGCTCGACGTGAACCACGGCTTCTCGCTCTTCCCGCTGAGCGTCAACTTCCAGGTCGTTCCGGGCTATGACTATGGCCTGCGCATCACGCCCACCGCCGCCGGCGACTTCCGCATCATCTGCAACGAGTTCTGCGGCATCGGCCACCACACGATGGTCGGCCGCGTCATCGTCGTCGATGAAGCGGGCAAGCCCGTCGCCAACAACGCCGCGGCCCGCCTGACGAACGGAGACGCCAAATGACCGCTTCCCTCGCCACGCCGTCGCGCACCTGCCCCGCCACGGGATACCGCGTCGACCGCCAGGCGGAACTGCTGACACGGACCAACGCGGTCGTCGCGGTGGTCGCGCTGCTCATCGGCGCCGTCGCCGCCCTGCTGCTGGCGCTCACGCGCTGGCAGGCCGTGCACCTGCTCCCCGCGGTCTGGTACTACCGCGTGCTCGGCGCGCACGGCATGAACATGCTGATCTTCTTCATCATCTTCTTCGAGATGGCGGTGCTCTGGTTCGCCAGCACCGTGCTGCTCAACGCCAGGCCCGCGGCGCCGAAATTCGGCTGGTTCAATTTCGGGTTGATGGTAGTGGGCTCGGCCATCGTCGAGTGGGCGCAGTGGAGCGGACGCGCCGACGTGCTGTTCACCTCGTACCCGCCGCTCAAGGCCCACCCGCTCTTCTACCTGGGCATCATCTTCTTCGCCGTCGGCGCGCTCGGCGTCACCGGGCAGTTCTTCGCGTCGCTGGTGATCGCCAAGCGCGAGAAGACCTACGCCGGCTCGCTCCCGCTCGTCGTCTACGGCGCCATGACGGCGGCGATCATCGCCGTCATCACGCTGGTGCATGGCGCCATGGTCTACATCCCCACGTTCATGTGGGCGATGGGGTGGACCCCGATGCCCGATCCCGAGGTCTACCGCCTGCTCTGGTGGGCCCTTGGCCATTCGTCGCAGCAGATCAACGTCGCCGCGATGGTCGCCATCTGGTACATGCTCGGCGCGCTGACCGTCGGCGCCGTGGTGCTCAACGAGAAGGTGAGCCGTTCGGCGTTCGTGCTGTACATCCTGTTCATCTCCATGGCGTCGGCCCACCACCTGCTGGTGGATCCCGGCTGGAGCTCGCCGTGGAAGATCGTGAACACGTCGTACTTCATGTACCTGGCGGTGCTGGCGTCGATGGTGCACGGCTTCACCGTGCCCGCCGGCATGGAACTCGGCATGCGCCTGCGCGGCTACACCGACGGGCTGTTCGGCTGGCTGCGTCGCGCGCCGTGGGGCGACCCCGGCTTCTCGTCGCTGGTGCTGTCGGTGGTCGTCTTCGGCTTCTTCGGCGGCATCACCGGCGTCACGCTGGGCACCGAACAGATCAACATCATCGCCCACAACACGCTGCGCATTCCCGGGCACTTCCACGCCACGGTGGTGAGCGGCACGGCCGTCGCCTTCATGGGCGCCACGTACTACCTGCTGCCGCTGATCTTCCGCAGGAAGGTGGCCTTCTGGCCGCTGGCCCGCTGGCAGCCGTACATGTTCGCCGGCGGGCTGCTGCTGCTCGAGTTCGGCATGACGTTCGCCGGGAGCTTCGGCGTGCCCCGGCGCCACTGGGACGTCTCGTTCTCGCAGGCGCCGTTCGACGTGGCGTTCAATCCCATGGTGGACGTCTTCCTGGCCATGCTCGGCATCGGCGGAATCATCGCCGTCACCGGCGCGCTGTCGTTCGTGCTCATCGCGGTGACCACGGTCTTCTTCGGCAAGGAAATCACCGAGTTCCCGCGCGGCGTCACGGTGCCCGGCATTCCGCAGGGACTCACCAATCCGCCGGTGCATTCGGCCGACGCGGACGAACGCAACGAGGCGATGCATGCCCCGGCGCGGGGCATTGCCGGCGCCACGCCGGGAACGCTCGTGCTGGTGGCCGTCTTCTTCGCCGCCTTCGTGCTGTACTACTTCACCAACTGGAAGCTGCTGAGCTTCTTGTGGAAGATCGGCTAGAGAGTTCGACCATCCGCCGGCCAGGGCCGGCGTCCATCGCGCTCGCCGCGATCCTCGTGATCACGGCAGCATGGTGGGCGCTGGCGCTCTGGCCGGCGGGTGATTTCCCACCCGCGTGGCTCGTCGACACGCGTGCCGTCTGCTTCGGCGCGCGCGCCGGTGGTCCGCCCAACTTCGGCGGTTGGCTCTTTCTCGTCGGCGAACCTGCCGGACTGCTGGCCATGCTCGTCATCATCGGCGGCCGCTCGCTGGCCGCCGACCTGCGGGGCATGGGTCGATGGCTCGGCCGCGACCGCATGGCATGGACGGCAATTCCGGCGCTCATGCTGTTCGCCGTCATCGCGGCATCGGGCGTGGCGGCGCGTCCCCGCCCGGGCATTGCCGGCGCGCTCCCCGATTCACCGGCGAAGGCGGTCGACTTCGCGGCGCCCGCAACGCGGCTCGTCGACCAGCACGGCGCGTCAGTCTCGCTAGGCGGCCTCACGGAAACGTCCATCGTCACGGTGGCGTTCGCCCACTGCGCGACCGTCTGCCCGACGACCGTGCGGCGCGTGATGAGCGCGCGCATCGCGGCTGGACGTCCGTCGATGCCGCTGTACATCGTGACGGTCGACCCGTGGCGGGATACCGCCGAACGATTGCCAACGATAGCGCGCCAGTGGGCGCTCACGCCCACGGATCACGTGCTGTCGGGCGATGTCGCCGCCGTGGAGCGGACGCTCGATGCGCTCAGCGTCGGGCGCTCGCGCGACCCCGACACCGGCGACGTCGCCCACGCCGTCGTCGTGCTGCTGCTCGACGGACGCGGGCGCGTGACGCGACGATTCGACGGCGACGCGCGCGAACTCACCGCCGCGCTCGTCGCTGCGGTGCGCTGACTAGGCTCCAGCCACCTCGGCGACGGCCGGACTCAGCCGCGACTCAACGCCGTCGCCGCCCCTGCAGCCGAGCAGGTGCTCCAGCACGTCCGCCGCCGTGTACGACAGGCGACCCTTGGCCACCGTCGCCAACTCGGTGACGGCATCGCCGCTCGTCAGCAGCGGCGGCTCCGCCGAGCCGTCCTCCTTGCGCAGCTGGGGCAGGCCGATCACCGCCATCAGGCCGTTGCAGAGGCATCGTCGGCCGACGGTCTCCTCGACGGCGCCGCCGGACTTCACATAGGTATCGATGGGCTCCGACGAGCACTTGTAGGCAAGCTTTCCGTCTTCGCGGCGGGCCGCCGTGCGCAGGTAGCCCAGGTCACAGAGGCGTATCCGCGAATCGTCCTGCTGCGCCAGCGAGGGCGATTCGATGACCTTGAACGGAAACCCGGTCGGCGAGGCTCGTGGATCGGTGAAGATGCCGATGCGACCGGCCGCCACGTCGCCAAGCACCGTGCGCTTGACCTCGGCGGAGAGGCCCGACTCATCGGAGTACGCGAACGGCGTGCCCACCTGAACGCCCGCAGCACCCTGCCGCACCGCCTCGCGCACGCCCTCGGGAGTCCCGTAGCCGCCCGCCAGCCAGAAGGGAGCGCCCAGTTCGCGCATCGCCGCGAGGTCGACTTCGTCGCGTTCGCCGTAGATCGGCTCGCCACGCTCGTTCAGGCGCAACGCACCACGCGGCGGCGCATTGTGACCGCCGGCGGTGGCTCCCTCGATCACGAATCCGTCCACCTTGCCCGTCGCCTTGCGCAGCAGGTTGGTGGCCAGCGCATGCGACGAGACGATCGCGTAGAACGCCGGCCGCTTGAGGGGGATGTCGGTCGCGCCGTGCACGGACGGGTCGAAGCGCAGGAACAGCGGCTGGTCGGCCGGCTGGCCCTCGACGTCAAAACGGAGCGTGGCCGGCGCGTGCCGCGCCAGCGCGTCCAGCGCCCCGGGAATCTCGCGCGGGATTCCCGCGCCCATGAGTACCACGTCCACGCCGGCCAGCATCGCGCCGTACAGCGAGGCGAGGTTCGGCATCTGCACCTTCGTCAGGAGGTTGATCCCGACCTTGCCTGAATGCCCTTCCTTGGCGAGCCAGACTTCGACGAAATTCGCGACAATCGTCACCTGCTCGCGCACGGTGCTGACGGCCTGCTTGTACATGGGGAGCCCGCGATACGGCTCGCCCGGCGCGCGGCCACCCGGCTTGAAGTACCGCCGCAGTATGTCGGCAGCGACGCTCGGAATCGGGAAGTTCTCCAGGGCACGACGCATCGCGCCGCAGGGGTCCCCATCCTGGAGCCGCCTCACGAATACCGAGTCTATCGCGGTACCCGACACCACTCCCAGCTGTCCGGCGGCCGCAACCGCACGGGCCAGGCGCCAGTTCGAAACGGCAATGCCCATACCTCCCTGAATAACGAGGGGAAGAGCGACTGCCGTCATGAAAGCTCCTGGTCCTGAGTGAGGGTGTCCGCCCACCAGGCGCGGCCTAACCGATTAAATTAGCCAAAATTGCCGACCCACTCAGTCAGGTAACTCCCTAGGGGTTACCCCTTCACGCCACCAGTCCAGCGACCTGCGACAATCCTACCACCCGCACCTCAAGTCCGCGAATCCGCCGCCGGCCCGACCGTTTCACATCCGACGCCACGAGGATGTTCTCGCCGGCAGGGTAGCGCTGCCGAAACGCCAGCATCGCAGTGGGATCGAATGCGTCCTGCGACCACTTGCACTCGATCGCCATCGGGGCTGCGCGCCGCGACGCCACCACGAAGTCCACCTCATGCCCCGTCTTGGTCCGCCAGTACTGCACGTCGCGCCGCTGGCGGGCGGCGTGCAGCTCGTTCAGCACGAGATGCTCCCACAGCGGGCCGTAATCGTCCCGGCGCAACGGCGACCATCCGCGATGGTAGGCCACGAACCCCGTGTCGAACCCGTACACGCGGGGCGCCGCGACGATCTCCGCCGAGGGCTTCGACGCGAACGGCCGCACGACGTGCATGACAAACGTCGCCTCGAGCACCTCGAGATAGTTCATCACCGTCTGCCGGCTTACCTCGCAGGCGCGGGCGAACCGGGTCGCCTCGAAGATCCCGCCGCTGTCGACCAGCAGCATTTCAAACAGCCGGGCGAACGGTCCGCGCTTCTCCAAACGAAACAGTTCCTGCACGTCCTTCGCCCAATAGGCGTCGAGCCATTCCTGGTATTCCCGCTCCGGCGACGTCCTGGAAAGAAAAAAGGGCGGCAATCCGCCGCGCACCATGCGATGTTCGACGGCGCTGTGCCCGAAGGCGATGGCGTCCGCGTGCGTCATGGGCGTCAACCACACTTCGTGCTTGCGGCCAGCGAGCGTGTCGCGGAACTTCGCGCGCGCGCCGAGGCTTGACGACCCGGTGGCGAGCACGCGGATGCCCGGATGGTGATCGGCCGCGATCTTGAGCAACTCGGAGGGGTCGTCGAGGCGGTGGATCTCGTCGAGCACCACGCAGCGGCCCGCATGCCCTTCGAGAAAGCGCTCCGGGTCGCGCAGGTCGCGCCGGACGCTCGGCAGTTCGCAGTCGTAGTACGCCGCGTCCGCGATGGACCGGGCCAGCACCGTCTTGCCGACGCGGCGCACTCCCTGCAGCCAGCAGATCGGCCGCGTGGCCCAGGCGGCGTGGATGCGGTCGAGCCAGTGGCGACGCTCGTTCATGCCGATAGTTTAGCGTTTGGTAACGCTAAACGCAATACTACCTGCGCCAACGAAGACTCGGCGAGGGGTCGCCGGATTCGCCTTCCGCGCGGTCATCTGGGATCTTGACAGAGTCCGCGCGCGCCGGGAGCACTCGCAGACCATGCCCGTCTCTTCCGCTGCCGCCGGCCTCGGCATCGCCCGCGCCTACGGCTCGTACCAGGAACTGCTCGACGATCCCGATGTCGAGGCCATCTACAACCCGCTGCCCAATCACCTGCACGTCCCGTGGTCGATCAGGGCGGTCGCGGCGGGGAAACACGTGCTGTGCGAGAAGCCATTGTCCCTTAGAGCACGTCCTAAAACCGGATGAAATGATGCGGGGGGTTCGCTCGTCTGAAG
>JBBTJT010000085.1:0-42192 GCA_038059315.1 Gemmatimonadota bacterium | reverse complement strand
TGGCGCGCGGGCATCCGGCCGTCGCGCCGCGCTTCGGCGCTGACGCGCGCCCAATGCGCCACGCTGCACCGCGAGCTCACCGGCGTGCTCCGCGCGGCCGTGGCGGCACGCGGCACTTCGTTCCGCGACTATCGCGACGCCTTTGGCGCGCGCGGCGGCTTCGCATCGCAACTCCAGGCCTATGGGCGCGGCGGCCAGCCGTGCACGCGCTGCGGCGTGCTCCTTCAGTCGTCCCACGCCATCGACGGACGGGTGACCGTGTGGTGCCGGAGCTGCCAGAAGTGAGCCGGCGAAGGGCGCGTCCGTCGTTCATGCCGAGCGAGGCGGATGCCCACGCGCGCGCCGCGGAGATGCTCGGTCGCGTCAAGGCATCGGCGCGCGACCTGCCCGGCGTCTACGAGATGCGATCGGCCAACGGCGAGATCATCTACGTGGGCAAGTCCAAGAAGCTGCGCTCGCGTCTGCTCAGCTACTTCCGCGCCGAGTATCCGGCCGACAAGGGGGCGCGCATCATCCGCGAGGCGTCCGAGCTGCAGTGGGATTACGTCCCCACCGAGTTCGCGTCGCTGCTCGAGGAGCTGAAGCGCATCAAGCGTTACCGTCCGCGACTGAACGTGGCCGGCAAGCGCGACGCGCGGCACTTCGCGTTCATTCGCGTGGCCCGCGGCGCCGCCGATTCGTTTCGCGTGGTGCGCGGCCCCGGCAGTGACGACGGGGGCGTGTTCTTCGGCCCGTTTCACGGGGCCGTGCAACTCGGGGAGGCGCTGAGGGAACTCAACGATGCGCTGGGACTGCGCGACTGCGCACTCGACCAGCCGATGCAATTTGCCGACCAGCCCGACCTCTTCGCAACGGGGCCGCGGACGCCGGGGTGCATTCGGTACGAGATCGGCAAGTGCCTTGGCCCCTGCGTGGCAGCCGTGCGGCGCGACGAATACGCCGGGCGCTTTGCGCTGGCCCAGGCGTTCCTCGAGGGCGCCAACGATGTTCCCGTGGCGGCGCTGAAGCGCGCGATGGACGAGGCCAGTGGACGCCTGGAGTTCGAGCGGGCGGCGTCGTTGCGCGACAAGATCGAGCGACTGGAGTCGTTGCGCGCGCAGTTTGCGCGCCTGCGTTTCGCCGTGGAGTCGTTGTCGTTCGTCTACACGCCCTGCGCCATCCACGGCGACGACGTGAGCTACGTGATCCGGCGGGGGCGCGTGCGCGCCATCGAGCCGGCGCCGCGCACCGCCGAGCAGCGGCGCGCCTTCGACAGCCGGGTGGCCGCGATCTTCGCCCCGATGGAGCGCGTCGATGGCACGGTGCCGAGCCACGAGATCGACGAGCTGCTGCTCGTGTCGAGCTGGTTCACGCGATTTCCGGCGGAGTTCGAGCGTACGAGCGCGTTTGCGCCGGCGTTGGTCTCGCGCACGGGGTGACCATCGGCGTGGGTCAGACGCGCCCAGGTGACGCTCGCCAACCGGACCGTATCAGTACGGCAGTTCCACCAGCACCGCTTCCGCGCGCCCATCCACGATGGCCAGGCGCGCCACGCTTGGCGCGAGGTCAAACCGCCGCGCTCCCGCCGCCCCGGGGTTCACCACCAGTGTGTCCCCCACGCGTTCGACTACCTGGATGTGCGTATGCCCGTACACCAGCACGTCGAAGCCGGGATAAGCGGCCGCTACCTTGGCGGGCCGCGGTCGACCCAACTCGTGACCGTGCGACACGTGAATCCGCAGTCCGTCCACTTCCAGCACCCGCTCCTGCGCCAGCCCCGGCGTCCATGGAGCGTCGCAGTTGCCGAACACCGCCTGCACCGGCGCGATGAGCGCCAATTCGTCGAGAATCTCGTCGCCGCCCACGTCGCCGGCGTGCACGATCATCGCCACGCCGGCGAGCGCCTCGTGCACCCCGGCGCGCAGCAGGCCATGCGTATCGGAGATCAGTCCGATGACCGTCACGCCAGCACCCGGCGCGAGACCCAGGAAAAGACGCCGAGCGCCACCGCCACCGTGACAATCTCGGCGCCGAGCATTCCCGTCATCCCCCACGCGTCGTGCGCCCATCCTGCTCCCTTCACCAGGCCCAGCGACCCGAGCGTGTTGAACGCGATGAACAGGCTCACCTTGGTGGAGGCCGCACCCCCCTTGGCGAGGGTGAGCGCCATTCCGGTGAGCGCCGCCGAGCAGGCCCCGAGCGTCGCCGTGTAGCTGGCGGTGATGACGGCGAAGGCCCACGGCTCGCGCGGCGAGACCAGCAGCACCACCGCGAGCACACCCTGCGCGGCGCAGGCCACGAAGTACGCCCGCCGCTGCGGCAGGCGATCTTCAAGCCATCCGCCACCAAGCGTGCCGATCGTTATCGCGATGCCCGCCACCAGCCCCAGCACCAGCGACACGAAGTCGCCCGAGGCCTTCCACTCCCGCGCGACGGCGGCAAACAGGAACTGCGCGTTGCCCGTTCCGATGGGAAGGAACGCCAGCAGCAGCGCCAGTCGACCATCGACCTTGCCGAGCATCATGCGCAACTCGCGCCACACTTCGCGTACGCGATCGCCCAGCCGTCCCTCGCCCACGCGTGGCGGTTCGCGCAGCACCAGCAACGGCACGTTGCACAGCAGCACGACCATCGCGAGCACGGCACCAGCCATCCAGAGCGCCGGGAGGTGGCGCACCAGGTACAGCGCCGCGCCGCCGCCGAGCGTCTGCCCCACCATGTTGCCGGTCTGGTAGAAGCCGGCCGCGCGTCCGAGCATCGACGGATCGCAGTTGTGCAGCAGCAGTCCCTGCAGGGCGAAGGCGATGAACGTGGCCGACAGGGCGCCGGAGAGCACGATGGCCGTCAGCACCGGCAGCGTGCGCGCGCTCATGGGAATGACGCACATGCCAAAGAAGGCCAGCGCGCAGCATGCGTTGGCCAGCACGTACCAGCGCTTGCGGGTGAGCGTCAGGTCGCCGATGGGCGCCCAGAGGAACTTGAAGGCCGCCGGCGCGAAGGCGATGCCGACGATGGTCGCCGCCGCGCTCACCGGCAGGCCGGCCCGCGTGGCCAGCCATCCCAGCATCACCGCCGGCACGCCGACCATCAGGCCGTACAGAAAGTACAGGATGCCGAAGAGGGAGGGATGAGTCACATCAGATTCCGGACTGCGGATTCCGGATCGCGATTCCGGATATCGATGACGGATTTCGATTCACGATCGACCGCCGAAGATGCGCCCCGAAGACAAAAAGGGCCAGCATCCGCTGGCCCACCCCCAACCCTCCACATCTACCACCTAGCACCCAGCACCTAGCCCCCGCCTTCAGTTTCTCCCCACCGCGGCGCCAGCCGATTCTCTATTCCGAGATGGTCGAGCACGCGCGCCACCACGAAATCCACCAGTTCGGCGACTTGCGTCGGCCGGTGGTAGAACCCCGGCGACGCGGGCAGCACCACCGCCCCGGCGTGCGTCAGTCGCAGCATGTTCTCCAGGTGGATGGCCGACAGTGGCGTCTCGCGCGTCACCAGCACCAGCGGACGGCGCTCCTTCAGCGACACGTCGGCCGCGCGCTCCACCAGCGACCGGCTGGTCCCCGCCGCGATCGACGCCAGCGTCCCCATGGAACACGGACAGATCACCATCGCCGACGCGCGGTGCGACCCGCTGGCCGGCCCGGCGCCGCGATCCGCGTCGTCGTATGGCGTCACCCACTGATCCCACGCCGCGCCGCCCACGTGCGCCCGCAGCCCCTCCACCGACTCGAACGGCGTCTCCGCCTTGAGCAGGCGCAGCCCATGGCTGCTGACGATCAGCGATACGCGCCGCTCGGCCTGTACCAGCGCCTGCAGCAGGCGCACGCCATACGGCGCGCCCGAAGCGCCGGTGAACGCCATCACGATGGGACGAGCGGCGTTCACGAGAGCACCCGCTCGGCCAGCACGAAGAGAAAGAACGTCACGCTGAGGATTCCGTTCATGTTGAAGAAGGCCGCGTCGAGCCGGGACTGGTCGTCCGCCGACACCAGCGAATGCTCCCACGCCAGGATGCCCGCGGCAACCACCACCCCGGCGAAATACACCACGCCGGCGTTCACGGCAAAGCCCGCCGCGGCCAGCGCCACGACCGTCAGCACGTGCAATCCTCGCGCGATCGTCAGCGCGCGCGGCACGCCCAGGCGCGCCGGCACCGAGTGCAGTTCCATCTCGCGGTCGAACTCGGTGTCCTGCAGCGAGTAGAAGATGTCGAAGCCGCCCACCCAGCTCATCACCGCCACGGCGAGCGCCAGCAACAGCCACCACGGCTCGCTCCACTGCCCGGTCACCGCCAGGTAACCACCGACCGGCGCGATGCCGAGCCCGAGCCCGAGCACCAGGTGCGCCCAGCGTGTGAATCGCTTGGTGAAGCTGTAGCACAGCACCCACGCCAGCGCCACGGGCGACAGCGCCAGGCACAGCGGGTTTATGCGCCACGCCGCCACGATGAAGACCGCCGACGCCAGCGCCACGCTTGTCGTCGCCTCGCCCACGCTCATCGCCCCACTCGGCAGTTCGCGCATCGCCGTGCGCGGGTTGCGCGCGTCGATGTGGCGGTCGGCAATGCGATTGAAGCCCATTGCCGCGAACCGCGCGGCCGTGAACGCCAGCACCACCCAGCCCACCAGCGTCGCCGTCACCGGTGCCACGCGACTGGCCAGCACCACGCCGACCAGCGCAAACGGCAGGGCAAACACCGTGTGCGGCAACTTCACGAAATTCACGTAGCGCGCCAGGCGCGACGTGCCGCCCACCGTCTGTCCCTCGCGCACCGTCGCCGCGCCGGCGGGCGTGTTCATCGCGGGCCGATGCCGAGCGACGCCCACATCGCGTCGACCTTCGCCTTCGTCGCCTCGTCCATCTCGATCACCGTCGGCCACGATCGGGCAAAGCCCTCCTCGGGCATCTTCTTCGTCGCATCAATGCCCATCTTGGAGCCGAAGGTGAAGGCGCGACTCGCATGGTCGAGCACGTCCACCGGCCCCAGCGTGAAGCGCACGTCGCGCTCGGGGTCGATGTTGTTCAGCGCCACCCACCATGCCTCCTGCGGGTTGCGCACGTTCACCCAGTCGTCCACCACCACCAGCACCTTGGCCAGCGACATCAGGCCGGCGCCCCACAGCGCGTTCATCACCTTGTACGCCTGCCCGGGGTACTGTTTCCTGATCGACACGAAGACGAGGTTGTGGAAGATCCCCTCGGCCGGCATGTGGTAATCGACGATCTCCGGGGTCGTCAGCTTGAGCAGCGGCAGGAAGATCCGCTCGGTGGCATGGCCGAGGTAGTAGTCCTCCATCGGCGGGCGCCCGACGATGGTGGCGATGTACGTCATGTTGCGGCGCATCGTCACCGCGGTGACGTGCACCTTCGGGTACAGGTCGGCCTCGGAGTAGTAGCCCGTGTGGTCGCCGAACGGTCCCTCGACCACGAGGTCCTCCGCCGGATCGATGTACCCCTCGATCACCAGCTCGGCGTCCCACGGCACTTCGAGGTCGCACGTCACCGCCTTCACCAGCTTCACCGGCTCGCGGCGCAGGAAGCCCGCGAAGATGAACTCGTCGATGTTCGGCGGCAGCGGCGCGCTCGCCGCGTACATGGAGGCCGGATCGGCGCCGACGACCATGCAGACCGGCATCTTCTCGCCCCGCTCGGCCATCTCGCGCCAGTGCGCTGCGCCCGTCTTGTGGCGCTGCCAGTGCATGGCCACCGAACGCTTGTCCAGCTGCTGCACCCGGTACATCCCGACGTTGCGGATTCCGCGCGACGGGTCCTTGGTGATGACCGCGGTCATCGTGAAGAACGGGCCGCCGTCCCCGGGCCACGTGGTCAGCACCGGGATCCTGTCGAGGTCGATCTCGTCACCGCGCCAGACGACCTCCTGGCACGGCGGCGCGCCGTGCTTCACTCGCGGAGGAAACTTGGCCACCTCGAGCAGGCGCGGGAGCATCGACAGCTTGCCCATCAGTCCCTCGGGCACCTTGAGGTCCATCAACTGCGTGATGCGCGCGCCGTGCTCGTCGATGTTCTGCACGCCGAGCGACAGCGCCATGCGCCTCATGGACCCGAACAGGTTGATGGCCACCGGAAACGCCGACGCGGTGCCGTCGCGCAGGATGGGGCGCTCGAACAGCAGCGCCGGCCCGCCACCTGGAAGCTTCATGGCGCGGTCGGCGATCTCGCACATCTCGAGGTGTACCGACACCGGCTCGCGCACGCGCACCAGTTCGCCAATGCCGTCGATCGCGTCGATGAATTCGGAAAGTGTGTCGAGACTCATGGCCTGTCGTCTGAATGTCCGTTGCCCATCGACCGTCGACTATCGCCCATCGTCCATCGTCCGTTGTCTATCGTCTATCGTCCATTGTCTATCGTCTCTCGTCTATCGCCTATCGACTTTGGTTCCCACATGCACCGCCGCAATCCCGAACGTGAGCGACTGCCACCGCACGCCCCCAAATCCCGCGCCGACCATGCGGTCCACCAGCACCGAAGCTTCGGGAAACCCCCGCACCGAGTCAGGCAGGTACGTGTACGCCGTCTTGTGCCCGCTCACCAGACCGCCAATGCGCGGCAGCACATGGTGGAAATAGGCGCGATACGCCGCGCGCGCCAGCCAGGGTCGCGGCGTGGAAAACTCGAGGATGACGAACCGCCCACCCGGCACCAGCGCGCGATGCACCTCGCGCAGGCACGCGTCGAGATCCGCCACGTTGCGAATGCCGAACGCCACGATCGCGCCGTCCAGCGAGTTGGCCCGCACCGGCAGCGACAGCGCATCGGCCACCACCGGTGACACTCGTCCAGCCGCCGACTTGCCGCGTCCGGCGCGCAACATCGGTTCCGCAAAATCGGCGCCGATCACCTGCCCCGCGAATCCCGTCCTCGCCGTCAATGCCGCCGCCACGTCGAGGGTTCCCGCGCACAGGTCCAGGTAGACGCCACCCGCCACCCGCTCCCACCCCAGCCGCGCCAGCGCCACCCGGCGCCAGTAGCGGTCGATGCCCAGGCTGAGCACGCGGTTGAGCAGGTCGTAGCGCGGCGCAATGTCGGAGAACATGCGCTGCACATAGGCGCGCTTGCCCGCGGCGCCGGCCGCCGCGGCGCTCGCTTCCCGCGCCTCGAGGTCGGTAGCTGGCATCACCCTCGAAAGGTCGCCGGGCCACCGCACCGGAGCAAGCGCGGCGTGCGATTCCAGCGCCTCACGGACCACGCTGAGCGCCGCGCGCTGAGCGCCGCGCGCTAGTCGCTCGGCTGCGCCGCGGCTACCTTTCCGCCGCTGCGCATGGCCCCTACCCTCGACCTCCCCAATCTTCCCGACGCCGACGTCGCCCGCCTTGCCCAGCAAGGGCGCGAGCCGGCCTTTCGGGAACTCGTGCGCCGCTATGAACGGCCCGTCTTCTCGCTTGTCTTTCGCATGGTGCGCGACACGGCCACCGCCGAGGACCTGGCCCAGGAGACGTTCATCAAGGTCCTGAACCACATCGACAAGTACCGTCCCGAGTTCAAGTTCTCGAGCTGGCTGTTCAAGATCGCGAACAACGTGGCCATCGACCACCTGCGCCGGCGGCAGCTCAACACCATTTCCATCGATGGCGCACCCAATGCCGCCTCGGTGGCCGATATCGAGGCGACGCGGCTCGACATCGCGGACAAGTCCGAGTCGGCCCTCGATGCGATGGAAGCCCGGGAACTCGGCTCGGCCATCGAGCGCGCCATCGGCGCGCTCCGCCCCGAATACCGCTCCTGTATCATGCTGCGCCACGTCGAAGGACGCTCCTACGAGGAGATCGCCGCGACGCTCGACCTGCCCCTGGGCACGGTCAAGACCTACATCCACCGGGCCCGCCACCAGCTCCGCGAGGCCCTCGAGCACCTGCGGGAATGAGGGTCTCCGGACCGTCCGACACCCCCGCCCTGAAACCCGGTTCCAGCCCACCCCGTACGGCAAGCCAGGAGGAGTCAGTGCAACACCGTCACCTGCTTTCCAACGAAATCGACCTGCTGCTCGACGGCGAAGCCGGCTTCGGCGTCGCGCCGCTGCGTTCGCACGTCGACGACTGCGCCGAGTGCCGCGCCCGTCTCGACGAGGCGCGGCTGGTGGCAGACGCGCTGGAGCGCCTCCCGCACTTCGCACCGCGCACCGGCTTCGCCGAGCGCGTCATGTCGCAGGTGCAGGTCGTCGAGCCGTGGCACGTGGCCGCGCTCGACACCGTGCGCCGCTTCGTGCCCGAGTCGCGACCGCTGCGGGCGCTGGCGCTGGCCGGCGCCGGCGCGGCTTCCGTCGCCATTTCGGGCAGCGCCGTCTGGATCGCCTTCAGCGCCGACCTCTCGTTCCAGTCCGCGTCGTTCGTCGCCGACCGTGTGCGCGCGGCGCTGGTGGGCGGCGCCGCACAGGCCCTCGAGACGACCCTGGGGAGCGGCGCGGCAGACGCCATTCGTTCCAGCGGCTCGCTCGCGCTGGTGGGAGGGGCACTCGCCCTCGTGGCGGCCGTTGGCGCCTCGGCGTTCGGCTTCCGGGCCATCGCCGCGGCCGCCCGTCAGCGCGGGAGCTGACCGATGCGTCGCGTCTTGATGGCCGCCGTGTCGCTCTTCGCGCTCGGAGGGGCCAGCCGGATTCTCGGCCAGACCACGGCCGCGCCGTCAGCGGCCGCTCGTGATTCGTTCGTCCAGGCCCTCGACCAGGAGCGGGGCACTCCCGCGGGCCGCACCCTGCCGTCGGCCGACCGTTTCGGGTGGGGCGATTTTTCCATTCCTGCCGGTGCGTCGGTGGACGGCCCGGTGGCCGTCGCCCGCGGCACGGTGCACGTGCGCGGGCTGGTGAATGGCGACGTCTTCGCGTTTGGCGGGGACGTCGTCGTGCATTCCGGCGGCGAGGTGACCGGCTCGGCTCGTGCCGTGCAGGGCAAGGTGATTCTCGACGGTGGCTTTGTGCGCGGTGCCATGCGCGCGTCGGCGCCGCTCGGCCGCGCGCAGCCGGTCACCGCGCCCCTCACCGGCTCGGCCGCCGTGCAGCAGTCGCTCAAGCTGACGACAGCCTGGTTCACCGTCGTGCTCCTGGTTGGATTGGGCGTCATCGTCTTCGCGGGGGCGCAGCTCGAGGCCGTGGCCCAGACGCTCGAGCAGCGTTTTTCGACGGCGTTCTTCGCCGGCATCGCCGGGCAGCTCGGTGTCCTTCCCCTGCTCGCCCTTCTCTGTCTGGGGCTCACGCTGACGCTCGTCGGCGTGCTGCTCATCCCGTTCGCCATCGTGGCGTTCGTGCTGGCGGTCGCCGGACTGGTGACGCTCGGCGCGCTGGCCGCCGCCACCGTGGCCGGCCATGCCGTGGTGCGCGAGGGACCCAACGTGCGCGTCCGCGCCATTCGTTCGCTGGTGCTGGGCACCGTCTTCCTGGTGCTGCCGTGGATCGCCGCCGCCCTGCTGGTGAATACCGAGTGGGCCGAGATGCTGGCGCGGCTGGTGGCCGTCGCGCTCACGTGGGTCGCGGCGACGGCGGGATTTGGCGCGGCGCTGATGGCGCGTGGCGGTGTGCACCGCGTGCAGGCGCGCGTGGTCACGGCCGAGGTGGCGACGGGGTGGCAGACGCCGACGCCGATTGGCGGCGTGGTCGCCGCGCGCCGGCCTACGGCGACGCCGTCGGCGCCGACCAGCATCCCGCGCTAGCCGGCCTTACGACGCTCCGCCTTCGCGGCGAAGCGTCACCGACTCGCCGCGTCCCACGCCCAGCGTGCGCGACGCGTTTCCGCCGCGCACCGCGACCTCGATGAGGCCGTGTGACCCGACCAGCGCCAGCAGTTCGCCCTCCGTGACGTCGGCGTAGCTGCGGGAGAGCCGCAGCAGGTGCCCGCCAAGCTCGACGGTGACGCCTCCGCGCGCCGTGAGGTTGGTGATCAGGTTGCCGAACCGGTCGACGGAGAGCACCCGTCCGTCCTGGCCGCCGTCGGCGCGTCGCAACGCCTCCGGCGTGCGGCGCAGCACCGCGTCGCTGAACGGCGTCCCCAGCGCTTCGAGCGGTTCGCCGCGCAGCAGGCGCACGGCCGCCGGGGCAAAGACGTCGCGCCCGTGAAACGTGGGCGACGCACCGGGCGGAATGGCGAGCGACACGGCCCGTGCGCCGGGGAGCAGCATGGCCGGCGACAGCACACCATTGTCGGGACCCACCGCGAACCGTCCATCACTCTCGATGGCCAGCGCAACGCGCGAGGTGCCAACGGCGGGGTCGACGACGACCAGGTGCACCGTCTCGGCCGGGAAGCGGCGCCAGTAGCGCGCAAAGGCGAGCCGCGCGAACTCCACGTCCTGTGCGGGCACGTCGTGCGCGACGTCCACCACCTGCGCGGCTGGCGCGCCCGTGAGGAGCACGCCCTTCATTTCGGCGACGTAGCCGTCCGCTGTTCCAAAATCGGTCAACAGGGTGACGAGGGGCATGCCGCAAATTGGCGGCGCTCCGCCGAGATACAAGCCCTGACAACTGCAAAGGCACCTGTAAGCTGTACGCTATACGCTCTACGTTGTACGCCCGCACGGACGGCGTATGGCGTACAGCGTACGGCTTACAGCTTCTCTTGTAGTGCAGCCGCGATTTGCACCAGCTTCCGTGCCGCAGTGCAGCCTGGATCCGCCACGACGATTGGCTGCCCGTTGTCCCCGCCCTCGCCCACGGGCGGATGCAGCGGCACCGCGCCGAGCAGCGGCACGCCGAGCTCGTCGGCGAGGCGCTGTCCGCCGCCGGAGCCGAAGATGGCGATGGGCTTTCCCGTGTCGGGCGACTCGAAGTAGCTCATGTTCTCGACGATGCCGAGCACCGGCACGCCCACGCGCTCAAACATCTTGGCGCCGCGCAGGGCGTCGCCGACGGCGACCTCCTGGGGCGTGGTGATGATCACGGCGCCGGCGATCTTGGCGGCCTGCACCAGCGAGAGCTGGGCATCACCCGTGCCCGGGGGCATGTCGACGAAGAGGTAGTCGAGCTGGCCCCAGTCGACGTCGCGCAGGAACTGCGTGATGATCTTCATGACGATGGGGCCGCGCCAGATGGCCGGCTGGTCGCGCTCGATGAGGAAGCCGAGCGAGATGACCTTTACGCCGTGCGCCGCGAGCGGCTGGATCTTCTCGTCCACCACCGGGGGTGGCGCATTGACGCCGAGCATCAACGGCAAGTTGGGGCCGTAAATGTCGGCGTCGAGAATTCCCACCCGGAAGCCCTGCCGGGCGAGCGCCACCGCGAGGTTCACCGTGACGGTGGACTTGCCCACGCCGCCCTTGCCCGACGACACGGCGACGATCTTGCCGAGGTGCGGGTACTCGATGGGCTGCGGCGCCTGCGGCGTGCGCGGGGCGGCGGGTTCGGACATCACGGGGAGAGAGCGCGCCGGCTTCGGGACGGCCGGTGCAGGGTGCAGGGCAGCCTGTACGGCGTCACGGACGGCCACGTGGACTTCGGTGACGCCATCGACGGCTTCGACCGCCTGGCGCACCGTGCGCGCCAGCGTGGCGTCGTCGGCCGATGCGAGGCGCAACTCGAGGCGGACCTTGCCGTCGAGGGTGACGGCGATGTTGGCCACCTGCTCACTGTGCACGAGGTTCTCGCCCGTGCGGGGGTTCACGATCTGCTGCAGCGCGGCGCTGACACGCGCGGTAAGGGCCTGGCTCATGGCCCTAAGGATAGGCGAAGGTGGGTGGTGGGTGGTAGCCGTCAGGGCAGGCGGATAGTGGTTGGTGGTTGGTGGTTGGTGGCTGGCAGCTGGCGGTAACGAAGAAGCCCGGAGCAGCATCGCCGCCCCGGGCACTCTGTCGTACTCTGTCGTACTCTGTCGTACTCTGTCGTACTCTGTCGTACTCTGTGCTACTCTGTCGTCTTCTTCCGCTCAGAACGTCTTGTAGATGTTGCTCCACGTGTTCTTGTACACCCGCAGCTTGCCCATCGCCGCGGTCGCGCTCTTCACGTTGCACGAGTTGTACAGGAACTGCTTGGTACCGTTGAGGTCGTTGATGTCGGACGGGGCCGGGGTGTACCCCAGTTGCGTGTTCAGCCCGGACACCGTGGCGCCCGACACCCGGTTGGAACCGTTGGTGCGCAGGCGGCCGCCCACGAGGATGATGCCGTCCCAGCCGGCGTTATTGCCATTGAGCCGGATGTCGTCCTGGATGATGAGCAACCCGCGGCCGAAGATTTCGAGCACGAACTCGGTGCCGGCGTTGGGCGGCCCGTTCTTGACGTGGATGACCGGGAACACCGTGGGATTCGCCGTGAACCACGCGTCCGAAGGAAAATTCAGCGTGTCGGGCGCGATCGCCACTCCCTGCCAGTCGACCGTGTAGTCCGCGGTGATGGACGTGCCGTCGTAGATGCCCTGCCACTGGATGGGGGAGGCGGCGGCGGCCGCCGCCGGCGTCGCCCCGAGGTAACTCACCTTCGGATCCCCGGTCAGCGGCGCCAGTGAGCCGTCGTAGCCGGGACCGCCGTCGGAGGCCAGAGTGGGCACGGCCACGGCCGGGAGGGTGTCATTGGTGCCGCCACTGGCCACCGGACAATTATCGGCACCACTGATGACGCCCGCCGCGCCCGCCTTGTCGGTGCCGTTGACCGACGTGAGGGCGCTCTGCACCATCATCGTCCCGTTTATCCAGACCGC
The DNA here is from genome assembly GCA_038059315.1 of Gemmatimonadota bacterium. GTDB lineage: Bacteria > Gemmatimonadota > Gemmatimonadetes > Gemmatimonadales > Gemmatimonadaceae > PNKL01. The sequence continues at coordinate 29,563 of JBBTJT010000085.1, read as the reverse complement.
GAGTTGCGTCACCGTGTACTCGGCGCTGGGCGCGCCAGCCACGCCACCGCGCGTGATCACCGCGTGCGAGCGCAAGAAGTACAGCCCCGGCACCGTGGTGCCCACCGCCGCCCGCAGGCGCGTGGTGGTGACGTCGTAGTAGCCGCCACTGAAGGTCACCCGCACCGAGTCCGAGGCGCCGGGCACGCCGCCCAAGCCCAGCCCGCCGCGGTCGCCGATGACGCGCTGCAACCCCGACTCGGCGTAGGTCTGCGCCAGCACGCCGGTCTTGCCGGCGTCATCGAGCGCGCGTTCGCCGCGGGCAAGGGCCACCCCGCCGACGAAGCTGGCGCTGAGGACCAACAGGATCACGATGACCATCGGCAGCGCCATCCCCCGGCGTGCCTGGCCGAAAAACGTACGTTGGCGCGCGTTCATGTGTCCGTCCTGTTGCGGAAGAAGATGGCGGTCCTGATGCTGGCCGACTCGGGCGCGCTCTGCCCGCTGGAGCGGTTGATGCTCTGCGCGTCGAGCTTCAGTTCGACGCCGCGGATGTTGGTGAGCGTCGGCACGGTGGTCTGCGCCGTGTCGGCGTACAGGTTGTAGTAACGGAACATCGCCGTCGTGTCGAAAGGCGCCACCAGTTCCTCGGCGGCGCCGGTGCCGACGCGCCGGAAAAGGCCGAGCTTGCCAGACACCAGCCCGGACGCCGCGAACTTGTAGGTGATGAGCTGGTACAGCAGTACCGGCGCGCCCGCGGTGCCGGTGGGACTCGGCGAGAGCGACAGGTAGGCGCCATCGGTCGGGGCGGTGATCCCCGCCGTGGTGGTGCAATCGGTGGCGGTGCCCGCCGTGGGGGCGGTAGTGGTGGCCGTGTATGCGTACACGCCGGCGGTCGTGGTGTCCTTTATGGCGTAGCCGGCGAGGGAGGCCATGGCGTACATCGCCGAGTCCACCGGAAGTCGCAGCACGGTGCCTCCGGCGCAGTAGACACCCCACGCGTACGGCATGCGCACCGTGATGGAGTCATTGCTGGCGGCCACCACGCCGCCGCCCGCCTCCACCATGGCCAACTCGGTCTGCACGATGTTGCGCGCGTTGCGCGTGACCGACCGCGCGTCGCGCTGCGCCGACAGGCGGGAGTAGAAGCGGGTCTGGCTCATCAGCAGCCGCCCGGACGCGACGCCAATGATGGACACGAGCACCAGCGTGATGATGAGCTCGATCAGCGAGAAGCCGCGCCGGGCGCGGCGGGAGTCTGGCGTCATGGTGTTCCCAGGGGACTGGTGGTGCTGGCCTTCACCCGCGTCAGGATGACGGTATCCGGCTTGATGGCGGTGTTGGTGGGTCTGAGAATCAGCCTCACGGTGCGGGAGTTGCCACTGCCGCTGACGGCGATGACCCGGCTGTTGAGGAACGTACCCGTCGACGTCGTGAAGGTGCCGGCCCGGTTGCCGAGCGAGTCGAACGGCACCGCCATGAGGCGGTTGATGTACTCGGTGAGCGCAGCCGAGCGGGCGGCGCCGGCGGCGATGGTCTTCATGCGCGTGGCATAGCGCAGCGTCACGGCCGCGTACGACGTGGCGACGAGGGCAAAGATGATCATGGCGAGCATGATCTCCACGAGGCCGGCCCCGCGCCTGGGAGGGGTGCGGGGTGCGGGGGCGAACGGGCGAGTATGTGCGGGCATCACGATTTGGTCACCTGCCCCGCGCGGGTGGTGGTGACCGTGCGCGTGAAGGTCCCGTTGGTCACCGTGATTGTCAGCGCGGCGGTGGCAATTCCCATGGGAAAGATGGTGATGCCCGCGCTCGGCGAGAACGTCACCGCCGTCGTCGACAGTTCGGCACTCTGGCCCAGGTAACGCGTCTTCAGCACGGTGCCCGACACGCGGTCGGTCACCGACATGACCGTCGTGGAGGTGCTGTAGGTGATGGTGATCGGCTTGTGCTCGCGCTGGGCGAGCGCGAAGGCCAGTTCCAGGTCGGAGGCGACCGATGACTGCAGCTTGCGGATGCGCTCCTCGCCGACGATGCGGCTGATGCGCGGCATCGACGCGGCCGCCATCAACCCGATGATGACCGCCACGATGATCATCTCGATGGCCGTGAAGCCACCCCGCCCTGTGCGCCGATGTGGAATCGGATGGATCATGCCGGCCTCCAATTGTCGGGCAGGTGGCGCTGCGGCGCTCGGCCGGTGATCAGGCCGGCGCAGCCCCGGGACGACGCCCGACGAGTGCGCGGGCTCGTTCGAGCACCCGCGTCCGAACTTCCTCAAGCGAACCGCTGGTGAGCGCTCCCGATGCCCGGGCGTGCCCACCACCGCCGAACTGTCGCGCAAGCGCATTGCTGTCGACCTCTCCAATACTCCGGAAGGAGACCTTGACCTTGCCGTGACCGAGGTCACGGAACAGCAGGGCCAATCGCGTACCCTCAATAGATCGGGGGTACTCGGCCACTCCGTCAAGGTCCTCAGCTGTCACATTGTGACGATCCAGTAGTCCATTGTGCACATCAATCCACGAAATGCCGTATTCGGCGTCGACGCCGAGCGTTTGGAGGGCTTCGCGAATGAGGTCGAGGCGTCCGCGCGGCACCGAGGCGTAGATGCGCTGGTACATGGCCTCGGGATCGATGCCGGCGGCCAACAGGACCGCCGCGATGGCGTGGCAGCGCGGCGACGTGTTGGAGAAGCGGAAGCCCCCGGTATCGGTGAGCATCGCCGTGTACATGGCGGTGGCGATGGGCGGCGTGATCTCCGCCCCCATCACCTGGGCCACGTCGAATATGAGCTCGCCGGTGGCGCACGCCGTGGTGTCGGTAACGTGCAGCGTGCCCAGCGGCTCGTCGCCGGGCAGGTGGTGATCGATCACCAGGGGCGGCTTGGGCAGCGCGCGCACGGCTTCCGCCAGCACCCCCAGGCGCTTGACGTCGCTGATGTCGAGGACGATCAGGCGGTCGGCGCCGGCGAGGGCCTTGGCGCCCCTGGCGCTGCGATCGTCGATGCCTCCCTCGTCGAGCAGGTAGCGGAACATCGCCGGCCACGGCGTGGGATTGACCACGAATGCCGTGATGCCGCGCTGGGCGAGCAACCCGGCAAGCGCGGCCTCGGAGCCGCAGCCGTCGCCGTCACAGTTGATGTGGGTGGAGAGCGCCACGGTCTGGCCGGGCGCGAGCTCGGCGAGCAGTCGCTCGATGTCGGCACGGCGGCCGGCGGGAACGGAAAAGAGGTCGGAATTCACGGGCGATCGGTCAGTGGGGACGCACGGCGGCGGCGCCCGGTGAACGCCGGACGCCGCCGCTAAAGATAACCGGGGTGAATCAGCCCTGCGCCTTCCCCAGCTTCGAGTGATGACGGCCGTAGAAGAAGTAGATGAGGAGTCCGAGTGCCATCCAGAGCCCGAGGCGAAGCCACGTCGTGCTCGGCAGGAACGCCATCATGAAACCGCACGTCCCGATGCCGAGGATCGGCACGAGGGGCACGAACGGCGTCCTGAAGGGGCGGTGCAGGTCCGGGCTGCGGTAGCGCAGCACGAGCACGCCGGCGCAGACGATGATGAAGGCCAGCAGCGTGCCGATGGAGACGAGCTCGCCGAGGATGTCGATCGGGAAGAGCCCGCCGAAGACCATCGCCACCGCGCCGGTGATGATGGTGGCGACGTACGGCGTCTTGAATTTCGGGTGCACCTTTCCGAAGATCGGCGGCAGGAGGCCGTCACGCGCCATGGCGTAGAAGATGCGCGGCTGCCCCATGAGCATGACGAGCACCACCGACGCGAGCCCGGCGATGGCGCCGATGTTGATGAAGTAGGTGAGCCACTTGAGCCCCGGGCCGGCCGCGTCGATGGCGACGAACACCGGGTGCGGCACGTTGAGGTTCGTGAATGGCGTGAGGCCGGTCATGACGAGCGCCATCAGGATGTAGAGCACGGTGCAGATGGCGAGCGACGCGAGGATGCCGATGGGGAGGTCGCGCTGGGGGTTCTTCGCCTCCTGCGCGGCGGTGCTCACCGCATCGAAGCCGATGTAGGCGAAGAACACCACGGCGGACCCGCGGACGACGCCGCTGAGGCCGAAGTGACCGAAGGTACCGGTGTTCTCGGGAATGAACGGCTGCCAGTTGGCTGTGTTCACGTACTTGATGCCGAAGCCGATGACGGCCAGCACGATCGACAGCTTGATCATGACGGCGAGGTTGTTGAAGCGCGCCGACTCGCGGATGCCGATCACCAGCAGCACGGTCAGCACGAAGATCAGGCCCATCGCCGGAAGGTTGACTATCGATGACGTGGCGTGGAAGGCGCGGTCGGCCTCGACCCACTTGAGGGGCGCGCCGGCGAACTTCTCGGGAATGGCGAAGTCGATTTCCTTCATGAGCTCCACGAAATAGCCGCTGAAGCCGACCGACACCGTGGAGGCCGCGAACAGGTACTCGAGGATCAGGTCCCAGCCGATGATCCAGGCCATGAACTCGCCGAGCGTTGCATAGCCGTAGGTGTACGCGGAGCCGGCAATCGGGATCAGGGACGCGAATTCGGCGTAGCAGAGCCCCGCGAAGAGGCAACCGAAGCCGGCGATCACGAACGAGAGCACGATGGCGGGGCCGGCATACTGCGCGGCCGCCTGGCCCGTGAGCACGAAGATGCCGGCGCCGATGATCGCGCCGATGCCGAGGAGCGTCAGGTTGGTGGCGGTGAGGCTGCGCCGGAGCGAGTGCGTGCCCTCCTCGGCGGCCTCGGCCATCAGGATGTCCAGCGGCTTCTTGATCCACAACGACATTGCGGGGCCTCCAAAATGAGAGCGGCGGGGCGTCGTGTTGTACAGCGTCCCGCCGTGACATGTGCGACAATGCAACCGGGAGAAGCTGGCGGCCTGCGCCAGCCGTTGTCAATGCGCGTTCGCTTTCACCTACCCCGTACGGGTCCGCCGGTTCACACGCTGTAGTTGGGCGCCTCGCGCGTGATCGTGACGTCGTGCGGGTGCGACTCGCGCAGGCCGGCCGTGGTGATGCGCACGAACGTCGGGCGGGTGCGCAACGCCTCGATGTCCTCGCAGCCGACGTACCCCATGCCGCTGCGCAGGCCGCCGAGCATCTGGAACAGCACGTCGCCGGCCGGGCCCCGGTACGGGACGCGCCCCTCGATGCCCTCGGGCACGAGCTTCTTGGCGCCGAGCTCGCCGTCCTGGAAGTAGCGGTCGGCGCTGCCGTCCTGCATCGCCGACAGCGATCCCATGCCGCGGATCATCTTGAAGCGGCGTCCCTCGAGCAGGAACGACTCGCCCGGGCTTTCCTCGGTGCCGGCGAGCATCGACCCCATCATCACCGACGACGCGCCGGCGGCCAGCGCCTTGACGATGTCGCCCGAGTACTTGATGCCGCCGTCGGCGATCACCGGCACGTCACCGGCGCCGGCCACCGCATCGAGCACCGCGGTGAGTTGCGGAACGCCGACGCCGGCCACCACGCGCGTGGTGCAGATGGAGCCCGGTCCGACGCCGACCTTCACGCCATCGACGCCGCGGTCGACGAGCGCCCTGGCGCCCTCCCGGGTGGCGATGTTGCCGGCAATGAGCTGCACGTCGGGAAGCGCCTGGCGCACCTGTGCGGTGGCCAGCAGCACGCCGTCGGAGTGCCCGTGCGCGGTGTCGATCACCAGCACGTCGACGCCGGCAGCGACCAGCGCCTTGGCGCGGTCCAGGAAGTCGCCGCCGGCGCCAATGGCGGCAGCGACCCGCAGCCGGCCGTGCTGGTCCTTGTTGGAATCGGGGTACTGACGGCGCTTGTGGATGTCCTTCACGGTGATGAGGCCGATGAGCTTTCCCGCCTCGTCGACCACGGGGAGCTTCTCGATGCGGTGCTTCCCGAGGATGCGCTCGGCCTCATCGAGCGTCGTGCCCACGGGCGCGGTGATCAGGCGCTCGCTCGTCATCGCCTCGCGAATGGGGCGGTCGAGCTCGCGCTCGAACTGCAGGTCGCGATTCGTGATGATGCCCACCAGCTTGCCCGTGACGTCGACGATGGGGACGCCGGAGATGCGGAACTTGGCCATCATCGCCACGGCCTCGCGCAGGTTGGCCTCGGGGCCAAGCGTGATGGGGTGCAGGATCATCCCGCTTTCGGACCGCTTCACCCGGTCGACCTCGGCGGCCTGCCGGTCGATGGACATGTTCTTGTGAAGAACCCCTATTCCCCCCGCCCTGGCCATCGCGATCGCCATCTCGCTCTCGGTGACCGTGTCCATGGCCGCCGAGACGAGGGGAACGTTGAGGGTGATGCCTCGCGTGAAGCGAGAGCGTGTGTCGACTTCCTTGGGGTGCGTCAGCGAATGTGCCGGGGCGAGCAGCACGTCGTCGAAGGTGAACGCCTGCAATTCCCGGATGCGTGGATTGGTCATGTGTGGGCCGTATTAAGCGCGACGGCCCGCTGCCGGAATGTTCCGGTGCGGGCCGTTGCTGAGACAATCGTGGTTGCCATGGTGAAACGTAGCGTCACCGCCATCCGCGGTCTAGGGCTCGGTCGGTGTGGCAGGAGGGTTGGCGGGTGGTGCGGCGGGCGGCGGCGTGGACGGTCGCGCAGCCGGCGCGGCGGCCGCCCCCGGCGGCGCGGGGGGCGCGGGGGGCGCGGGGGGCGCGGGGGGTGCGGGGGGCGCCGGCGGATTGGCCAGGGGATTGGTGGTCATCTGCGACGCCGTGGTCACGAGGTCGCTGGCCACCGACTTGCCGGCCGCCGTCACTCCGTTGAGCACGCCCATGGCCTTGTTCATCAGGTCCATCGACTGCGCGATGGCCGAGGTGGAGATTCGGCCGGCCCGCATGGTGTCTTCGACGCCCTCGGCGAAGCGCTGGAACACGTTGGACGGCGGCGCCTGCCGCTCGGCGTATTTCGACTCCAGGAACTCGACGTAATCGAGAATCTGATAGCCGCGGTCGTCCGGCAGGTTCTCGATCTTGCGGAGGATGCGGTCTTTCAACGACGCGTGCATGGGCGGGATCCGTGGTAGGTGCCAGGGGCTAGGGGCCAGGTGCCAGGTGCCGGGTGCCGACGTCCAGCTCCTGGCGCCCAGCACCTAACATCTGAATCATCCTTTCCATCTTGCGCGCTTGCCGCGCACATCGATGTGTACGTACGGGACGCCGTTCTGGTTACCGTAGATGCCCAGGCCGCCCACGTACTGCGGAAAGTCGCGCTCCACCTGTTCCACCTGCAGCGACACCAGCACGCCGTCCCGGTAGGTGACGCGTCCGTCGCCGTCGGCGTCGATAGCCAGGTCGGCGGCGTCGCCGAACTGGTGGCGGCTGTCGCGCGCCGAGCGCGGCACGCGCCGGTTGTACACCGGGGTGCGGAACCCCGAGTGCATGTCGACCTTCACCGTGTTGTTTCGCCCGCCGCGAAAGGCGCCGACATACGCCAGTACCAGCTCGACCTTGTCGAGCACTCGCGTGTCGAGCGCCACGTACTTGGGCCAGCGGTCCTGCTGTTCGTCGTGGGTCACGAAATCGGCGAGTCGCAGGTGCTTGCTGACGGCGAGCTCGACGGTTTCCGGCGTGACCTCGACGAAGCCTCGCGGGAGCGCGGTCGCTTCGCCGCTGATGGCCGGCGGGTAGTTGCCGATGCGATAGCCGTTGATCGACTGACCGAGCTTGGCGGCGAACGGCACCATCACGGCCACCAGTATCGAGTCGACGATCCGATGTCCCGACTCCTGCTCGACCTCCAGCCGGTAGACGCCGGGGAATCCCGGCGCCACCACGCCGGCGCCGGCCACGGGCAACGACGGGGTCACGACGGCACTGTCCTGCGCCCGCACCCAGGTGTAGGTCATCCCGCCAGGATCGCCCTGCACGTCGAGCGGGAACTCGAACGACTCATTGGGCAGCACCAGCTGCACGCGCACGTTTCCGCTGCGCCCGAAAACCGCTGGCGAGGCGGAAACCGAGGGCGCGCGCGCAGCACGCGCGAACGGCGAGGCGAGCAGCAGGTGGGGCGGGTGAAGGATCAGCAGGACCGCGCCGAACAGCGCCAGCACGCCAATGAGCAGCGACCACCCCCCGGCCCCGGATCCGCCGGAGGCGGACTTGCCGGGGAAGGCCACTGCTACAGCCGGCCCCAGCGCGCGCGACTGCCGCGCACGTCGACGTGCACGAATGGGCCGTGCGAGCTCGTGGCGCGGTACAGGCCGAGGCCGCCGACGAGGTCGGGGTACTGCCGCTCCACCGCCTCGATGGCGTCCACGAGGATGCGCACGTCGCGCGAATTCACGCGACCGTCGTGGTTCAGGTCGTCGAGACGCCGGTCGCGATTGTTGTCGACCAGGATGTCCGCGGCATCGCCGTACTGGTGCCGACTGTCCCGGGCGCGCCCGCCGCGGCCAACGCCCTTCTGGTTGTACTGCGGCGAGCGGAAGCCGCTCATCACCGCGAGCCGCTCGGCCTTGATGCCGCGGCGCTTCAGCTCGATGAGCACCAGCTCGAGCTTGTCGACGAGGGCCTCGCGCAGCACGAGATACTTGGGCCAGACGTTCTTCTGGTCGTGCGTCAGGAAGTCGGCCAGCCGGAAGTGCTCTGAGACCTGCGTGTCCTTGTTTTCTAGGGTGACCTCGATGAAGCCGTCAGGATTCTCGTAGGCGGCGGAGCGCGCCAGGCGCTTCTCGGCCGGAAAACGACCGATGTGGTAGTCGCCGACCCTGCCGTCCACCTTCTCGGCGAAGGGGCGCAGCGTGATGAGCGACAGCATGCGCCCGCTGGCGGAGTCGGTGACGGCCACCGTCCCTGGCTCCTGCTGCTCGCGCCGGCCGAACAGGCGGGCGATCGGCTCGACTTCCATGGAGTGCTTCGGGGCCAGGAAGCGCGCCAGCAGCCGCCCGCTGCGACCAAAGATCGTGTCGATCGCCGGCCGTTCCCGGTCGGGAGGCTCAGTGCCAGCCCCCTGTGCCGACGCCGTAAAGACCGGCGCCAGAAGAATGGCGACGGCAAAGACGGCGGGAAGCAGGCGGCGCGGTGCGATCACGATTCCCGGGACGGAAGACGAGTGCGCCGCGGCAAGAGTGCGCCGCGGCGGGGGGGGAGCGTGGAAGGTAACCCATATCATCCTTTTGGGCTACGGTTCCCTCCCTCCTTTGGGGTATGGGGGGGGCTACTGGTCCCGGGCATCCGGCAGCGGCTCCGCGCGGGGCTCCGCCCCGAGGCATCGCGGGCTCCGGGCGCACAATCCGCCGTCCGCCGCGCTCGCGTTCCGGCCAGGGAAATCGTAGTATATGCAGGTTGGAAGGTCTCCCGGCCTGCCCCCTGTCACGGAACGGCGCACACGCCGTCGTACACGGCCATGCGCTCCCTCCGGTGTCGAGGAGGCGCGGCCGTTGCGTGAGGACCTTCAATCCTCGCTGGTGTCGGCATCGTTCCGCTTTCGCCGAACAGGAGTGCGCCAATGACCCGTCGGCCCTTCCGCATCCGCGACCTTGCGGCGTTGCTGCTGGTCTTGGCCGCCGCCCCTCTGGCCCCGCTGCTCGCGCAAAGCGCGCAGGTGCTCTTCGAACAGGGACAGGCCCTGGAGCTGCAGGGCAAGGCCGCGGAGGCGATCGCGGCGTACACCAAAGCGATTGCCGCAGAACCACGGTTCAGCGAGGCGTATCGACGTCGCGCAATCACCCTGGTGAGCACTGGCAATCGACAGGGAGCGATCGCCGACTTCACGCGCGCGATCGACGCGGACCCGAAGAACGCGCGCGCCTACAACGGCCGCGCCTCGTCACGCATGAACCTGAAGGACTACGCCGGCGCCATGAAGGACCTCGACTCGGCGATAGTGCTGGACCCGAACTACAGCAACGCCTGGAGCAATCGCGGCCGAGCGAAGGCGGACGGACTGGGTGACCTCACGGGCGGGCTGGCCGACGTGAACAGGTCGATCGAGCTCGACCCCAAGAACCGCATCTCGTACTGGGTCCGCGCCGACCTGAAGTCACGGCTGAAGGACTCGGCCGGGGCGATCGCCGACTTCACGACGGTGATCAACCTCGACCCGCGTGATCCGGCCCCGCTGGTCCTGCGCGGCAGGCTGCTGGCTGGCAGCGGGGACCCGAGGGGTGCGGAACGGGACTTCAAGGAAGCCCTCGCGATCAATCCCAACCTGACGGAGGCCAAGGAGGGCCTGACGCGGATTGGCAGCGGTCAGGCAGTGGCGACGTGGGATGCGTCGGATGAGGAGGCGCGGCGGCGCGCGCAGCCTCGCCCGCCTGCGCCAGCGCCTACGCCCGCGCCAGCGGTCGCTGCTGCGCCAGCCGCGGCCCCTGCCGCGCCGCGTGCCGCACCAGCCGCTGCGCCATCCGAAGGCCGGGTCATTGTCAGCACGCTGCCGCCCGAGCTTGCGGCGGCAGTCGAGAAGGTCACCACGGTGAGCCCGAATGCGGGCCCCGACGTCCCGTGGCGCGCGCCATCAGGCAAGCCGGTCGCGCTGGCCAGCACCACCGCACCCTCGACGATGCCGCCGGCCCTCGACATCAACAACCTCACCATCGAGCGGTTCAATGGCGCCGTGTCGACGGCGATGGAACAGATGCGGCTGCTGCAGGGCCAACTGTCACCCGAAGACACCAAGCGGTTCGAGAAGAAGTGGGCGCCCTTGTTCGATGCGCCGACCGCCGAGGTGATCGACTACTTCAACAAGCTCAATCCCCTGCTTGCCGAGTTCATCTCGGTGCGCACGCAGATCGAACTTGGCGCCGAGGAGTATCGCGCGGGCATCGTCGAGGCGGGCATTGCCGCTACAAACGAAGACGAAGAGGGCACGAGGCTCGCGCTCGACGTGGCCGCGCAGCAGAAGTCCGCCATCGAGGCCCAGCAGGCGCGGCTGTCAGAACTGCTCACGAAGATCCAGGCGCTCGGCAACCCGCCCGATCCCGTGGAGTCGAAGCGGCGGGCGCGGGCCAAGCATGAGCAGGCGATGAAGATCTTCTCCGATGCGCCGGTCTACGCGGACTTCCTCGGCGTGTGGATAGGCGAGATGCTGCCCTTGCGCCCGGATCCCTACCCTGCCGTCAGCCAGACGAGCGATCTGGACCCGGGTGCGCTAATCCTGGGATTCTTCGAAGGAACGTATCAGCCTGGCTTGCACGCGGATCAGAAGCTCGCGCCGGGAGCGAAGTGGTCGTGGGATCGGCCGGATCTAGTGGTACACAATCCTCAAACCGGAGCGATCACCTTCCTCTCAGGGTTCGGCTGGGCGTTCAGCCCCACGAACTATGCCAAGCTGGCCATGAAGAGACTCGGGGTCATGTGGACGGACGGGAACTTCACGGCCGGCAACTGGGGATCGCCGCCAATCTTTCATTTCTTCGACCCAAAGGAGGCATATCTCGATCACCTCGAGGTGCGCGGAGATGAAATGACCGGCGTCGTGCAGGGCATGCGCGGCGGAGGCCTGTACCGGATGTCGTTGCATCGTGTGCAGAGTGAGCCGGCCCCCGATCCTCACGGATTTGATCCCGAAGCGATCGCAGGGAGAACGAGGGAGATTGACGAGGCAAACGCGAGACTTAACGCACCAGGCGACAGCCCGGAACAGCGCTCTCTGGCTCTTGACAAGCGGAACGGGCTGCTATGGAGGTTCTACCCATTCCAGGAATACTCCCGTCATAAGCGAGTCCTGGTGCACCTCCTGTTGAACTGGAAACCGAAGAACGCAAGGGACCTCGATGATCCCGGGGCAGCGCTAGAGCCGGCGTACTCAGCACTATACAATGCCGTAAGTGCGGCGAATGCCGAAGCGGCGGTTCCGGCCCGCTCGACAGTAGCAGCGCCAGCACCGGCGCCGCCCGCGCCACCAGCACAGCCGGCCGAACCGACGATGTCCCCCGAGATGCGCGCCGAGGAGGTCGCCGACGCCAAGCTGCGTATCCTCTCCCTCGAGAAGGACATCGAGTTCTATGGCAAGCAGGTCAGTACGCTCAAGACGCCGCAACTCGAGTACGCAACGCTCAACCTGAAATCGAAGCAGGCCGACATCCTGCAGGAGCGCGACCGCATCAGCTACCTGCAGACCGGCGAGTACGTGCACACGCGCACGCCGTTGGACGAGTGGAACTTCAACCGGGGCGTCGCCAGCGCCGAGAAGGATGCGCTGGATGCGCACGTCTCCAAGCAGGGCGCGGCCGCCGCGTACAAGCTGGTCGAGATGGCCGACCCGGCGCAGAAAGCGGATTTACGCGCCTTCCTGAACCGCCAGCTTACCCCCCAGGTGCTCGGCAGCAACGACGCCAAGAAGATCAGGCAGGTGGTCGAGGCGGTCGCCAATCAGGCGATCGGCTTCCAGCAGAAGCAGGGCGCCAAGGCGGAGGAGGACGCCACGGACGCTGAGGAGCGAGTGTACTGGACCAAGACGGCGGTGACCGCGCTCGGCGTGGCGGTCGGTGGCGTGGGTGCGGGGGCACTCATGGAAGCGGGAGTGACCGGCTTCGCGCTACACGCGGGGTCAATGGGCATCGGGGCGCTGTACGGCGGGGCAACGGGCTACATCGAGGGCGGGCCGGTGCAGGCAGTCGAACAGGCCGCGGCCTCCACGGGCTTGGTGGCGTTCGGCATCATCGAAGGCATGAAGGGCTACCACGAACCGATCATCGATCCTGTCACGGGCCAGCCCACAGGGGAAATCGGCGGTTGGGCGGGCGCCGCCGACAAGGGCGGCACAGCGATGGTCACCGGCTGGCTGATCGGCAAGGGCGTGCAGGTGGTGGCAGGCTACGCCACGCCCGCGATCGAGAATGGGCTGAACCGGATGCGGCGCGGCATCGGGGGCGGGGCGCCGCGCGTTCCAACCAACGCCGAGGTCGCGGCCGTGAACAAGAGTGGGCGTGACGTCGTCAACCGGTACGCGGACCTGCGCAAGAAGCTCACTGCGGCGACGGCGGCCAACGCGCCGAAAGAAGAGATCGCCGCAATCAACAAGTCACTGGAGACCGTCGGCGCCGAGGTGGACGCGAACTACGCCTCCAAGTCGCTGCTCCAGAAGATGCAGAAGACGGGCACCGACGCGGACAAGTACCTCGCCAAGGACTTCCGCGTGCGGCAGAAGATGCTGAACAAGAAGGTCGACCAGCAGTTCGACCTCGACCGGACCAACGGCAAGGGGGGCACCGAGGGCATTCACTACGAGGAGTTGACCCCCACGGGCTGGACGAAACGGCCGCTCACGTTCAGGGACATTCGCAACGCCAGCAGCGGGCGGAAGCTCAACATGGACCGCGACAAGGCGCTGAACGAGCATCCGCTGTTCGCACGCGGATCGGACGGCAAGATGCAACCGGTCCGCGAGAACTGGGTGTTGCACCCCGACGGCACCCCGAAGACGCCGAAGTTCCGCCTCGTGGACGGGAGCGGGAAGAGCATCTCCATGGCGAAGGCCAACAGGCAGTTGCAGGCGACGTTCAACGGCAGCTATCACTCGGTGACCGGCCAGCGCCCGATAGCGGCTTCGCAGACTTTGACCTCGTCGGCGAACACCGAGGCCTACCGCGATCTGGCGTGGATCGACGACCTGAGCGATGCGAACAACATCCGGGTGCTCGACGCGACGGGTGCGAGGTCGGCGCGCGAAGTGGCGACGTTCAAGGGCTACCACTCCGGTGACCCGGTGCTTGCGCCGCTCCTCAAGGAGCGCGAGGTGGCCCGTGCTTCGTCGAAGGAAATCAGGTTGCGCCTGCTCAACATCATCAGAAACATGAAGAACGTCAGTCCGGCGGCGAAGGAGCAGAGCCTGCAGCACTGGCAGAAGATGCAGGACGCGCTGGACGGCTACGTGGACAACCCCGTGGGCGGCGCCGAGAAGTTGCGCTCGCTCACCGGCAAGTCGCTGGCCGAGACGATGGCCGACATCGGCTACGCGATTGAGGCCGGGGTCAGATTCGGAAAATTCTAAGGAGAGCGACCATGTCTATCAGGGGTGTCATCGAGTTGCTGCGCCGCGTGGCGTTGCTGGCCGGGCTGATGGTCGCCGTCTGCCTGGCATTCCTCACGCGGTTCGAACCGATGGTCGTCGTGTCGCTCGACACGTCGGGGAAGGCCGGGGAGCGTGGCGACAGCACCTGGGCGCGCCCCAAGGGAAGCGCCGCCGCCGAGGTCGTGTCCGTACGGGGCCCGGCGTGGAACTCGCTGTTTGCCGGTGTGGCGCGCTCGTTCACCGAGAACTTGCCCATCGCCGGGTGGGAGCATCGCATCAAACGCGAGGCGCTGGAGCAGGCGCGCAAGGACAACGCGTCACGCGGCGGAATGTCCGAGGCGCAACGCGCCGACGAAGCGGATCGCGTGAAGCGGCTCAAGGAGCAGTACGGCCAGGATGTCAGCTTCACGGGTAGCTTCCACAGTCTGTACTTCGCGGCGGCTGAAGCACCGTTCCGTGATCTCCCCACGACGTGGCGCGAGGGCACGTCGTACGTGCTGCGCCGCGCGGCAGGCGACCAGACGTCACTGGAAGTCGCGTATATATCGGCCTACGAACTGCACGGATTCTCCGACGTCATCAGCGCGCCCGAGGCGTTCTCCTATCCATACCGTCACCTCGCGCCCTGGGTGGCGCTGGCGGCCCTGGTCTTCTATGCACTGCTGCCGTGGGGGCGCATTCCGTCGGACGTCGTGGCGTACGCGCGCTGGCGCGTGGTCCTTTCCGACTTCGTTACGACGGGACTGCTCGCGGTGCCGTTCTTCGCCCTGCCCATCGCCATCATCGGCGGCACCGTCGAGACGGCGAAGCAGTTCCTGCCCTTGGCGGCGGTCTTCTGGCTGATCGCATCGCTCGGCGCCGCCGGCGTGTTCTGGGCCGCCTCAGCAGCGGCGTACAGACTGGCGGTGCTTCCCGACCGGCTGACGGCCACCGGACTGCGAGGCGCAATCCAGGTTCCGTACGCGGCCGTGCGGACCGTCCACCCGGTTCGGCTTCGTCCGCCGCGGTGGCTTATCGCCGCTGCATGGGTCTCAGCGTTGCTGGGCCGTTCCGCCTCCGCAGCCGTCGGCCAGGTCGGGCGGGCCCTCCTCCTCCAGTCGAGTGCCGCGAACGGACTGCGACTCGATCTTGACGGTGGTGCCCATCACTACATCTGGTTCTCCGACCAGATGGGGAGCACGGCCGTGGAGCACTTCGGGCGCCTCAACGAGGCACTGCGTCGCGAAGGCATAACGTGGAGCGAGACGACCGTCGAGATGCGCGCACTGACGCCTCCGAGCCGCTGAGCGGATTTCGATCACCCCCCCCACCCCGCACCCATACTCCGCACTCGGCATCAGTAGATGTATACCGGGGTGCCCACCGGCACTATTCGAAAGAGCGTCTCGATATCCTCGTTGCGCACGCGCACGCACCCGTGGCTGGCGCCGCGGCCGATGCTGGAGGGGACGTCGGTGCCATGGATGCCGTAGCCGTCGCCGAGGTAGAGCCGGTTGACTCCCAGCACGCCCGAGTAGCGTCGCTGCGTGGTGCCGATCGGCGGCATCACCAGCTCTCGCCCGGCGGTGATCTCCTTGCCTTCATTCACCTCGAAGGGAACCTCGCGTCCGTCCGGATACCGGGTCACCACCTCATTGCCCGACACCACGATCACGGCGCCGCTGGCCAACGGAATGCTCTGACCGCGCTCCAGGCGCCTGAGCTTCCTCCCCTGCTTTCGCGCCATCTCCACATAGTGCCAGTCGGGAGGGACCCAAGCCGGCTCGACGTCCTTGCGGAGCACCACCAGCCGGCCGCGCGGCGTCTCGAACTTCCAGCGCGAGCCCCCCGCGCGCTCGAGGTACTTGCCAGTGCCGGTGGCCACGCGGGTGCGGAACAACACCGAGGCGCCTCGCTTGAGCCAGAGCCGGTTCTCGGCGATGCTGATCACGATGTACGGATGGTCCCCCAGCGAGTCGGGGGAGGCCGCCAGGGCGCGGTCGAGCGAGTCGCCCGCCAGCGACGCCTGCTCGCGCACCATCACCAGGATCTCGGCGTTGTCGTTGTAGACGGCCTGCGTGAGGTCGCGGTCGCGGCGGGCCCGCTGCGCCGAGCGAAACTCGACCACCGACAGCGCCAGCGCGGCCACGACGGCCGTGACGATGAGCACAGCGGTCGTGCCTCCGCTCTTGAAGAACCGGCGTACCCTGTGCATTGCCGTCATCAGTAGAAGTACACCGGCAGGCCGACCTTGAGGTTTTTCAGGATCGACTTGAGGTCGGCGTCCCCGATGCGCACGCTCCCTGCGCGTACTGGCATCGCCGCATCGCCTCGGTACAGCACAGCGCCGCCCGAGAGCACCACGACCGAGTCACCCCGCACTTCTTCCACGCGGCGGATGCCGAGCGGCGACGCGAGGGGAATGGAGTCACCGTCGACCGCCTGCCAGCCGTCGGCTCCCACCTGCACCGACGCGGTGCGCAGGATGGCACCCTGCTGTTCGAGGTGCAGCAGCCCGCTGTCCACCGAGACGGAGATATGCAGGCCTCCGTCCGTGCGCGCCTGTCGGACGGCGAGCGCCATCATCACCTGCAGGCGCCGGGCATCGGAAGCCAGCGCGAGATCGGCCTTCACCTTGTCGATGCCGCTCATGCCCGCGCGCAGCGCCGCGATCTCGTTGCGATACTGGGCGCCGCGCCACGCCAGCGCCGCCGCCGCGAACAGTGCGCCCGCGAACGTCCACATCAACACGCGCATGAGGCGCGGGTGCTCGCGCCAGAGCACGCGCCAACCATCCTCCACGGGCGTCACTGTTTGGCGAGTGACAGGATGTCGAGGATCGGGATGCCCACCGGCTGACTGCGCCCGGTGCGCACTCGTGCGGTGACCAGCAGGCGCGTGAGCGCCTGGACAGAACGTGCTTCCGACAGCAGCGACGGCGGAATGGCCAGGTACATCAGCTGGTCCTCGGCACCGGGCCCCTTGGCGAGGAAGTACGGTTCGTCGACGGCCAGATCGCGGCGCAGTGGATCCGCGTACTGCAGGGCGAGTACCTGCACGTCCCAGCGCACCGTCTTGCCCCGGGTACCTTCGGGATCCGCCCGGAGATCGGCGGCCGACAGCGAGACCCCGAATGACGTGTCAGCCGGCACCACGTCTCGCTCCTGCACCCACACCTCGGCGCGCACGCGCACCCAGCCTCGAGCGCGGGCCAGCGGCACCACCACGGTGCCGACGCCAATCTGACCGACAACTCCGCCGTTGGGTGAACTGCGCGCCACCGCGGTGCGCGCCATGCGCATGGCCCCGCCGGGCACGGACTCGATCACCGGCGGGATGTCCACTGCCGGCGCAGCCACCGGCTGCTGACTGAGCGGCGCCGGTGCGACAACGCTGGACTTTGCGGCGGTCTTGGCGACGGGCGCAGGTTTCTTCGCCGGCGGCGCGGGCGTCTTGGCGACGGCTGCGGGTTGCTTCACAGTCGGCGCCACGGGCGCTCTGGTCGCGGTCGGGGCGTTCCTCGCCGCGTCGCCGGGAAGTGCCTTGGCATCCACCCAGCCACCGCGCCAGACATTGGCCCACGAGCCCTGCCTGGAGAGTGGGAACAGCCCGGCGCCCGGACGCACCTCACCGAGGATCGCACCCTTCATGGACGGCGCGGCGCGCAGCCGCATGGCGATCGGACCCGCGAGGTGCGCGGGGAACGAGTCCCTGGCGGGGCCCATGTTGGTGCCGTCCACCCAGCCGGCAAAGGTCACGAACACAGCGCCGCCGCGCGCGGCACCGACGGTGACGGTCGTTCCCTGCTTGAGGACGGCAATGACGCTGCCGCCCGCCGAAGAGCGCACGGAAGCGTCGGCTACGAGCGCCGTTTGCGCCGCCAGCGGCGCGGCGATGAGGAGGATCAGCAGGGAACGAATAGGTCGCATCGCTGGTAGGGGGGCGTGACGGGGGATACTTTTCCCCTCGTCCCGCATACCGTCGAACTTATCACACGTTCCCGAACTCAGCCAAGATGACGCCGCGCACCGATCATCCGGTGGTCCTCGTGGTTCTCGACGGGTGGGGCTACCGCGAGAGCGCCGAGGGCAACGCGATCGCCATGGCCCGCACACCCACTTGGGACCGGCTCTGGGCCAGGGCGCCGCGCACGCTGCTGGAGGCATCGGGGCGCGCCGTCGGTCTTCCCGCCGGCCAGATGGGGAATAGCGAGGTCGGTCACATGAACCTCGGCGCGGGGCGCGTGGTCACGCAGGACCTGGTGCGCATCTCGGCCGCGGTCGAAAACGGCACGCTCCACAAGAACCCGGCGATCAGCGCCACCTTCGCCCACGTGCGCCGCACCGGCGGCACGCTGCATCTCATGGGCCTGCTGGGCGACGGCGGCGTGCATGCGCTGCAGGACCACGCGGTGGCGCTGGTCGAACTTGCGGCGCGTCACGGCGCGGCCCGCGTGGCGCTGCACTGCCTGCTCGACGGACGCGACACGCTGCCGCGGAGCGCGCTCGGCTTCACGCGCGACCTGATGGCGCAGACCGAGGGAAGGGCGCGCATCGCGAGCATCGGGGGCCGCTACTTCGGGATGGACCGCGACCAGCGGTGGCCGCGCATCGAGGCCTGGTACCGCGCCGCCGTGCAGGGCGTCGGGCCGAGCACCACCGATCCGCTGGCGTTCATCGGCGCCAACTACGACCGCAACGTCACCGACGAATTCATGGAGCCGGCCGTGGTGGTCGATGCCGACGGCGCCCCGGTGGCACCGATGCGTGACGGCGACGCCCTGATCACCTGGAACTTCCGGTCGGACCGCATGCGCCAGATCGTGCGCGCCATCGCCGTCGACGGGTTCAGCGGCTTCGACACCGGCGCGCGGCCCAGCCTGCACCTCGCGACGATGACGCAGTACGACCAGACGTTCGGCTTCCCGACGGCCTTCGAACCGTTCTCGATGGCCAGGATCATGGCCGAGGTGCTGCAGGATCACGGACTCTCCACGCTGCGCACCGCCGAGACCGAGAAGTACCCGCACGTCACGTACTTCTTCAACGGCGGCAACGAGACGCCGTACGAGGGCGAGGAGCGCATTCTCGTGCCCAGCCAGAAGGTGGCGACGTACGACCTCATGCCCGAGATGAGCGCGCCGGGCATTACCGACGTGCTGTGCTCGGCCATCGAGGAGCGCCGTCATCCGTTCACGCTGTGCAACTACGCGAACGGCGACATGGTGGGACACAGCGGCAACCTGGCGGCGACGATCCGCGCGTGTGAAGTGGTGGACGAGCAGTTGGCGCGCATCATCGCCAGCGCCGAGACGGCTGGCGTGCGCCTGCTGATCACGGCCGATCACGGGAATTGCGAGATGATGATCGACCCGGCCACGGGCGGACCGCACACGGCGCACACCACCAATCCCGTGCCGCTGTTGCTGGTGGAGGATGGTGTGCGTGTTGGACTCCGGACCGGCGGCGCGCTCTGCGACGTGGGACCGACCGTGCTGGGCATGCTGGGCGTTCCGCAGCCCGCGGAGATGACCGGCCAGGACCTTCGACTTCTGGGAGTGTAACGTGACGCGAATCTGCGCCGCGCTGTTCGCATTGACGCTGGCCGCCGCCCCCGCGGCGGCGCAGGTGGGGCACAAGCCCAGCGAGAGCCCGTACCGCGACCTGCCGTGGAAGCAGTCGTTCGGCGTTTTTGCCGGCGGCTTCGACACGGGACGCGATCCCGCGGGCGTGGGGCCCCAGCCGGGATCCTTGGCTGGCGTGCGCTACGACCTGCGCATTGGCGGCCCGATGTCGCTCGTGGCGCGCGTGGCGGCGGCGCCGACGTCGCGTCGTATCCTCGACCCGTCCCGGCCGGCGACGACGCGGCACATCGGCGACGAGGACAGCCAGCTGATGGCCGCCGATCTCGGGCTGGCCATCAACCTCACGGGCCAGAAGAGCTTCCACCATCTCGTCCCGGTGCTGTCGGGCGGTGTCGGCATTGCGAGCGACTTCCGCGGCACGCCCGACAAGGGCGGTTACCGGTTCGGCACGCGCTTCGCGTTCAACTATGGCCTCGGCGTGCGCTACCACACCCAGGGCCGATGGGAACCACGCGTCGACTTTTCGAATTACCTGTGGCAGCTGCTCTACCCGCCGGAGTACCGCGCCGGCCCCGCTGATGGCAGCCCGGCGATCGTCCCGAGCGGGAAGAAGTCCGTGTGGATGGGCAACCACCTCTGGTCGCTGGGCCTGAGCTACCAGCTGTTCCGCTGACCGCATGGCGCGCACCTCGCTGACCCGCCGGGTCACCTTCGCCGCGGCGCACCGGTACCGGCGTCCGGAGTGGAGCGACGAGCGGAACTTCGAGGTCTTCGGGAATTGCTCGCGTGAAGCGTGGCATGGGCACACCTACACGTGCGACGTCTCGGTGTCGGGGCCGGTAGACGCCATGACCGGATTCGTCGTGGACCTTCGACTGCTCGACGAGATCCTGGAGCGCGAGGTGATGCAGCGCTTCGATCATCGCAACGTGAACACCGACGTGCCCGAGTTTGCGGAGGGTCGGCTGGTGCCGACGTGCGAGAACATCGCGTCATTCATCGCCACGCGCGTGCAGGACGCGCTGGGGGCGCGCGCGCGGGTGACGCGCGTCTGGCTGTCGGAGAGCCCGACGCTGTGGGCGGAGTGGATTGCAGACTGACGCGGGAGCGCGGGCAATGACGAGGCACGATTCCGTCGAGGAGGCCCCGGTGTGGCTGGAGGTGAACGGCGAGAGCGCCGTCACCTGGATGTGCACGCCCGACCAGCTGCCGGAACTCGTCGTGGGCTGGCTGTACGGCGAGGGGTACATCGACTCGCGCGCCGACCTGCTGTCGCTGCGCCCCTGCACGCAGGAACTGGGATTCTGGGCCGAGGTGCCCGGCGAGCGCTACGACACGGTGGAAGGCACGGAGCGCCGGCGCGTGCTGGCCAGTGGATGCGGCGCGGTGACCACGATCCTCGGCTCACTGTCGTCGGTGCCGCGTCGCACGACGCCACCGGCGATTCCTGACCTCAAGCAGACGCGCACGCTCTTCAAGGAGCTGTTCGCCCTGGGGGAGCGTTACAAGGAGACGGGCGGTATCCACGCGGCGGCTCTGACCGATGGCGCGACGCTGCTCGTGCACGCCGAGGACATCGGGCGGCACAATGCGGTGGACAAGGTGCTGGGCGCGACGATCATCGCCGATCGCCGTCCGGACGACCTGATCCTCCTGGTCACCGGGCGCATTTCGGGCGAGCTGGCCTTCAAGGCGGCACGGGCGCGACTGGCGGTGGTGGCCACGCCGAGCGTTCCGAGCACGATGGCCGTGGAGATCGCCGCCGCCGCGGGGATGGCGCTGATCGGGCGGGCGGTGTCGGGCGAGCCGCAAGTATGGACGGTAGACGGGGGACGGTAGACGGGAGATGACGGCGCATCGGTGTGTGGGAGTGATCCTTGCGGGTGGCGGGGCGACGCGATTCGGGGGTCGGTCCAAGGGACTGCAGGTCGTCGAGGGCCAGCGCATCATCGACCGCGTGGCCGCGGCGTTGCGCGAGGTCACCGATGAGCTGCTGCTCGTCGCCAACGACCCCGGCGCAGCGGCGTGGCTGCCCGGCGTGCGCACTGCCGCCGACGTGCGTACGGGCGAAGGCGCGCTTGGCGGACTGCACGCGGCGCTGGCGCACGCCGGCGGATCGGCCGCACTCGTCGTGGCGTGGGACATGCCGTTCGTTGCGGCCGGGCTGCTGCGGGCGCTGCGCGCGCTCGGGGAGGCCGGTGCCGACGCCGCCGTGCCGGAAAGCGAGACCTCGGGTCGTGGAGTGGAGCCGCTGTGCGCGTGGTACGGACCGGCGTGCCTCCTGGCGATCGAGCGACGGCTCGACGCCGGCGACCGGCGGGTCGTCGCCTTCTTCGAGGACGTGCGCGTGTCGCGCCTCGCGGCCGCCGACGTGGCGCGCTGGGGTGATCCGGGGCGAATCTTCTGGAACGTGAACTCCCCCGCCGACCTGTCAAACACGCCGTGCCGATGACACCGCCCCTCCTCTCGATCGTCGGCAAGAAGCACGCGGGCAAGACCACCTTGACCGTGCGACTGGCCGCCGCGCTCAGGCAGCGCGGCTGGCGCGTCATGATCATCAAGCACGGGTCGCACACGTTCAATATCGACCCGGCGGCGACGGACACCTACCGCCACTACCACGAGGGCGGGGCCGAGCGCGTGGTGATGATCTCGCCCGACAAGTTCGCCATGGTGATGCGCTGGGAGCAGGAACTGACGCCCGAGGCCGTGGCCGAGCGGTACCTGCACGACGCGGACATCGTGCTGTGCGAAGGCTTCAAGACGAGCGGGCTGCCCAAGGTGGAGATCTTCCGCCCCGCGGAGCACGAGGCGCCGCTGTATGACGCGGCGCTGCCCAACGGCCCGTCGTGGCAAGCCATGGTGACCGACGCGGTGTCCGGCGATCTTCCCTTCCCCGTCTTTCGCCTCGACGAGGCCGGCTGGCTCGACCAGCTGGTCGCCTGGGTCGAGCTTCGTTTTCTCCCCAACCGGGCCTGATCGATGCGTCGCCTCGTCCTCATTGGCAGCGCGCTCGCGGCTTCGTGTGCCAGCCTCGGCGGCTCGGCGCGCCCTTCATCCGCGAGCGCACGAGCGGCGCTGACGCGCAGCATCGACTCGATGGCGACCCAGCCCGCGTTTCGCAACGCGAACTGGGGAATGCTGATCGTCGATCCCCAGAGCGGCGACACGCTGTACGCGCGCAACGCGGGCAAGCTCTTCATGCCGGCCTCGAACCAGAAGATCCTCACCGGCGCCGCCGCGGTGGCGCTGCTCGGGTCGGACTTCCGGTTTCGCACGGACTTCGCCGCCACCGGTCCGGTGGTGAACGGCTCGGTGCGCGGCGACCTAGTGGTGATCGGGCGCGGCGACCCGACGGTGAGCGACGCGGCGTTCGGCGACGCCATGAAACCGCTGCGCGCTGCCGCCGACTCGCTGTGGATACGCGGGATTCGCGAGATCGCCGGGGCGCTGGTGAAGGGCGGCGACGCCTTTCCCGACTCGACGCTCGGGTATGGCTGGTCATGGAGCAACCTCGACTACGGCTACTCGGCGGGAGTGGACGAACTGCTCTTCAACGAGGGCGTCGCCCGCGTCACGGTGCACGCGGCAACGCGCGTGGGTGGAGTGGCGACGGTGCGCACGGCCCCGGCACGCACGGTGCCGCAGATCGGACGCGTGACGGTGGTGACCGGCGGGATGATGGACCCCGAGGCGCGCGCGCCGAACAGCATCCAGTGGGAGACGGACATTCGCGGACCACGCCCGCGGCTCGACCTCGCCGGCTTCGTGAAGGCGCGCGACAGCGCCACGGTCACAGTGGCCATCCGCAATCCGTCGCAAGCCTGGCTCGAGGCGTTCGCCGAGGCGCTCGCCGACCGCGGCATCGCGCTGCGCGGCAACGTGATTTCCGAGCCCGCCGCGCCGGCCACCGGACTTGCGCCGCTGTTCACGCTCTGGTCGCCGCCGCTGCGCGGCATCATGCCGCTGTTCGAGAAGCCGTCGCAGAACCAGATCGGCGAGATTCTGTTCCGGACCCTCGGGCTCGAGAAGACTGGCATCGGCACGCCGGACAGCGGACGCCGCGTCGTGCAACGCCAGCTGGCCGCGTGGGGAGCCGACACCGCCGGCCACGCGGTGCGCGACGGCAGCGGGCTGTCGCGGTACGACTACGTGACGCCCGAGACCATCGTGCGCGTGCTCGACGCCATGCACAAGCACCCCGAGTTCAAGACGTTCTACGACGCGCTGCCGATTGCCGGCGTCGATGGCACCATTCGTTCGCGAATGAAGGGGACGCCGGCCGAGGGGAACGTGCACGCCAAGACGGGAACGGTGGACAAGGCGAGGTCGCTGTCGGGGTACGTGACCACCGCCGACGGTCGTGTGCTGCTGTTCAGCTTCCTGTGCAACAACTTCACCGTGCCCAACCGCGCGGTGGAGGACGTGCAGGACGCCATCCTCGTGCGCCTCGCGTCGTCGCGCGGGCTGCGGTAGCGCGCCAATGCTGAGTGTCGCCGAGGCCGTGGCGCGCATCACCGGCGACGTGTACGCGCTCGACGCCGAGCGCGTGCCGCTGCTCGATGCGCTCGGGCGCGTGCTCGCCGCCGACGCGGTGGCGTCGTACACGCTGCCGCACCGCGACAACTCGGCGATGGACGGTTACGCGGTGCGCGGCAGTGAGCTCGAGGGGGCGAGCGAGGCGTCGCCGCGGGAGTTCCGCGTGGTGGAGACCGTGGCCGCAGGTGAGTTTCCCACGCGCGGCATCGGACCCGGTGAAGCGACACGAATCATGACCGGTGCGCCGCTGCCCGAGGGGGCCGACACCGTGGTGCGCGTCGAGGACACCGACGGCGGCGCCGACACGGTGCGCGCGCTGAAGGACCGTGACGCGCGCAAGAACGTGCGGCCGCGCGGCGAGGACTTTCGCGACGGCGATGTCGTGCTGCCGGCCGGCGAGCCGCTTGGTGCGGCGCAGATCGGCGTCCTGTCGTCACTCGGGTACGCCGAGGTTTCCGTGCACCGCGCGCCACGCGTCTCCATCCTTGGCTCGGGCGATGAACTGGTCGACCTCGACGAGTTCGACCTGGTGCGTGCCGGCCGGAAGATCGTCGGCTCGAACAGCTACACGCTGCACGCGCTGGTGCGCAGCGCGGGAGGTGTCCCGGTACCGATGGGCAATGCCGCCGATACCATGGAGTCGATGCGCGCGCTGTTCGAGCGCGCCATCGCCGCCAAGCCGGACGTCATCGTCAGCACGGCGGGGATTTCGGTCGGCGAGTTCGACTACACGAGGAATGTGCTCGGCGCGCTTGGCGCCGACCTGAAGTTCTGGAAGGTGCGTATGCGCCCGGGAGCTCCGGTCGGGTTTGGCGCGGTGGCCGGCGTGCCGTGGATCGGGCTGCCGGGAAATCCCGTGTCGGTGATGGTGACCTTCGAGCTGTTCGTGCGGCCGGCCATCCGGCGCCTGCTTGGGCACGTGCGCCTGCACCGTCGCCCGGTGCCGGTGACGCTGGAGGAGCCCGTGCAGATTGGCGCGACGCTGACGCACTTCCTGCGCGCCATCGTCACGGTGCAGGCGTCGGGCGAGCTCACGGCGCGGCTGACCGGGCCGCAGGGATCGGGCATCCTGACGTCGATGGCCAGAGCCAACGCGCTGCTCGTGGTGCCCGAGGACCAGCCGCAACATGCGGCCGGCGACCGGCTGTCGGCACTGCTCCTGACGAGCGACGCCCAGCTGGCCGAGTCGTTCGCGCTGTGAGCGCACCGCTGGCGCCCGACCTCGCGGTGCTCGACGACCGGTTCGTGCTCGACGAACGCGAGGTCCGGATTGGCAACCGGGTGTGGCGGCTCGAGTGCCCGCGCAGCGTCGACGACCTCATCAATGAGGCCGACTTCGAGAGGGACGAGCGCCTTCCCTACTGGGCGGAGCTGTGGCCCTCGGCCATCGCGCTGGCCACGGCGGTGAACGACCGTGATGGTACCGGCGGTCGGGCGCTCGAGCTCGGCTGCGGCCTCGGCCTGCCCGCGCTGGTTGCGGCGAGCGCCGGCTTCGACGTGACCGCCACAGACTACTACGAGGATGCGCTGCGGTTTGCGCGACGCAACGCCGTGCGCAACCTCGGACGGGACATCGGCACCAGGCTGGTGGACTGGTGCGCATTCCCCGGCGATCTCGGGCACTTTGACCTGGTACTGGCCTCCGATGTACTGTACGAGCGAAGGTACGCCTTGCTGGTCGCGCGGGCAGTGGTGCAGTCGCTGGCACCGGACGGCGTGGCGCTCATCGCCGATCCCGGACGCGCGGCACTCGGGAGCTTTCGCGATGCCTGCGTGGCGCTCGGGGGCCGCGTCGGCGAGCCTCGCGACGCGCGGGTCGAGGGATGTTCCACGAAGCGTGAGATCACCATTTACGAGGTGCGGCTCGGGTGAACCAGCCGTTGCTGCAGATGGACCTGCGTCTTCTCGGCCTCGCGGTACTCCTGCTCGGCGTGGCGGTGGCGGCCATCTGGCGTGCCGGGCGTCGCCTGCGCGGTGAACTGGGAGAGCCGAACGGCGCTGACGGAGGGCGTGGCGACCTTCAGCATCCGCCGGTACCGCCCCAGGCCGCGCGCGTGCTGCAGCAGCGCGGACTGGCGAGTCCGGCACAACTCGCGGCGATGAGCGAGACGGAGCGTCAGCTCCTGTTCAGTTCGGTGACCGACGCCATCAACAACGAATCGGAACCCGACGCTGCGCCGCGCGTCTCCGGCGCGCGACCTTTCATTCGTCCAGAAGACATTCCGACCCTGTACTGCCCCACTTGCAGCTATCGCATCGAACGGTTCAGCAGCACGCCGCCGATCACCGGCCTGTGCGAAACCTGCGGGGCCAGGATCGTGGTGCGTCGTGATGGCGCCCGCATCCTGCTGACCGTCCTGCCGAAGGACGAAACGGAGGGCCGGCGACCGGACCTCCGGCTCGAACCCTGAAATCCGAGGTATTCCAGTGCCCCCCGTCTTCCGCCGAGCGATGCTCGCGCTCTCTTTATTCGCCACGGCGCTCGCTGCGCAGGGCAGCACCCGTGATACCGTCCCCAAGCCCGCGGAAAAGGCGGCCATTTCCGACAACTCATTCCTGGTGGAAGAGGCCTACAACCAGGAGACGGGCGTAGTGCAGCACATCTCCGGATTCAGCCGCACCAACGGGTCGGGAGGGTGGGGCTACTCGCTGACGCAGGAGTGGCCGCTGGGCGGTCGAAGGCACCAGCTCAGCTATACGGTGCCGTTGACGCGCGTCGGCGAGCCCGCAACGACGGGACTCGGTGACGTGATGGTGAACTACCGCCTTCAGGCGGTCTTCGACGAAGCGCGCGGCGTTGCCGTGTCGCCGCGCGTGTCTTGGAGCTTCCCCACCGGCGACCACCAGAAGGGCCTCGGACTTGGCGGCGGCGGACTGCAGGTGAACCTGCCCATCAGCAAGACGCTTGGCCGGTCGCTCGTGTCGCACACCAATGCCGGCGCCAGCTGGTTCTCGCGCGCTCCGGGCGCGGGCGATGCGTCAACGAGCCTGCACAACGTGTTCCTGGGCCAGAGCCTCATCTGGCTCGCGCGGTCGCGGTTCAACCTGCTGGTGGAAACGGTGTGGATGCGCGCGACCACCGAGTCCGACGCGGGCACAGGAGTTCAGGAGTCGGTCTTCATCATTCCCGGCATTCGCTGGGGGTACGACGTGCGTGGCGGCCTGCAGATCGTCCCCGGCATCGGCGTGCCCATCGGCATCGGATCGAGCAACGGGACCCGGCAGCTCTTCCTGTACCTGAGCCTCGAGCATCCGTTCACGGCGACGGCGAAGTAGCGGTCAGGCCAGCCGGTCGGCCACCACCTCGGCGATGTCGTAGACCGGGATGGCCGTGTCGCGCGACGAGATCGAGTCGTTCAGCATCGTCATGCAGAACGGACAGGCCACCGCCACGGCCTGCGCGCCCGTGGCCAGCGCCTCATCGGCCCGTTCGGCGTTGATGCGCTTCCCTTCGCTCTCCTCCATCCACATGCGGCCGCCACCGGCGCCGCAGCAGAGGCCGCGATCCCTGGATCGCGGCATCTCGACGAGGTTCACGATCGGGAGCGCGCGCCTGAGCGCCTCGCGCGGCGCGTCGTACACCTGGTTGTAGCGTCCCAGGTAGCACGAATCGTGATAGGTGAACGTGCTCACCGGCTCGTGCAGGTCCTGGCGGAGCGGCACGCGCCCCTGCGCCATCAGGTGCTCGATGAACGTCGAGTGGTGGACGACGTCGTAGTTGCCGCCGAACTGCGGGTACTCGTTGCCGAGTTGGTGGAAGCAGTGCGGGCACGCCGTCACGACGGTCTTCACTCCGTACCTGGCCAGCGTCTCGACGTTGTCCTTGGCGAGCATCTGGTACAGGTACTCGTTGCCCATGCGGCGCGCGGGGTCGCCGTTGCACTTCTCTTCCTGACCGAGAATGGCAAACGACACACCGGCGGCCTGCATGATCTTCGCGAAGGCGACGGTCGTCTTTCTCGCGCGGTCGTCGAACGACCCCATGCATCCCACCCAGTACAGCACCTCGGCGCGCTCGCCGCGTGCGGCCAGCTCGGCCATGGTGGGGATGTTCATCCCCTCGGCCCACTTGCCGCGATCGCCCGGATCGAACGCCCACGGCGACCCGCGCTGCTCCATGCTCTCGAAGGCCGGCATCACCTCTTCGGGGAAGCGCGACTCGCCGAGCACGAGGTTGCGGCGCAGCTCGAGGATGACCTCGAGCTGGTCGATGGAGACCGGGCATTCCTGCACACAGGCGCGGCAGGTGGTGCACGCCCACAGCTCCTGCTCGGTGATGTAGCCGTCGAGGAGCGTCCTCGCCCCGATGTCCGCCAACTGCCTTCCGCCATCCGCCATCAGCATCACCGGCGCCTTTGCCTCGAGCCGCTCGCGCACGTTGATCATGATCTTCCGCGGCGACAGCATCTTGCCGGTGATGTTGGCCGGGCAGGCGGCGGTGCAGCGTCCGCATTCGGTGCAGGCGAAGCCGTCGAGCAGGCTCTTCCACGAAAGGTGCTCCACGTCCCTGGCGCCGAACTGTTCCGCGTCACCCTCGAGGTCCATGTACTTCATGACGCCGGGCTGTCCGGGTCCACTCGTGTTCGACAGGTAGACGTTGGGCAGCGAAGCGATGACGTGCAGGTGCTTGGAGTACGGGAGGTAGTTCAGGAAACCGAGCACCAGCAGGCCGTGCGCCCACCAGCTGACGGCGTGGATGACGCCGGCGGCCCCGGCCGGCACGAACGCGAATGCCTGTGCGAGGCCGAAGGAAATCGGGCGGTAGAACGGCGTCGCCGCTTCCGGGTGCCCGATCATGTGGAACGCTTCGACGAGGAACATCGTGATCATCAGCGCGCCGATCCACGAGAGGATCAGCAGCGGATCATTGGGATGCGTCTCGGCGCCCTGCAGGCGCTTGACGCGCCTGGTGAGCCGGCGAAAGAACGCGAGGGCCAGCGCGCCGAGCACCAGCACGCCCCACAGGTCCTGGTTGGCCGTGAAGAAGCGGTACGCCCACTGCGGCATGAAGCGCGCGAACGTGAACCCGGGGACGACGCCGGCAATCAGGAACTCGCTCGTTCCGGCGGTGAGGACGCAGAAGCCCCAGAAGATGGCGGCGTGCATGGGCCCGGCCACCGAGTCGCGGAAGATCTTCTTTTGGAATACCCCGATCGCGATGAAGTTCCCGAGGCGGCGCGGAATGTGCTCCCAGCGCGAATCGTCGAGCCGTCCGATGCGCAGATAAGCGACGAGCCGCTGGACATTGTAGGCAAAGAAGCCGACGGCACCGACGATGATGAGGGCGAAGACCAGGTTCGATGCGGTCACGGGGTGCTCCGTACAGAGTGTCGGGATAGCGGCAGGCGCCATCCGGCCTGCAGCGACCAATCGTAGGTTGGCCCGCGCGCCGTCACGCCCGGAACATGAGGATCATCCGGATAGGCGAGGCTGGCGAGATACCGCAGGCGGAGGCCGGTGCCGCCGTGACGCCGAGGATCGATGCCGAAGCCGAAATTCAGCTCCGGCTCGGTCGCGCTGCCCGGCACACCGAACGCCGCGAACTTCGCG
>JBBTJT010000084.1:0-7649 GCA_038059315.1 Gemmatimonadota bacterium | reverse complement strand
CCCACAGAGCGGGGGCGGCGCGCTCCGCGCTGCGGCGAAGACGACCGAGCCCACCGACGCGTCACGGCATTTCATAATGCGTTAGCCCTGCGCACCCCGCACTCAACCCTTGCTACAACCCGGCTACCTCACGTAAGTTAGAAGGCTACAAACAGACATCCCAAGCCGGCGCGCAACCGCCATGAAGGGGGGAGATCCAGATTGTCGGAAGTCATCATCCATGACGACGAGAACTTCGAACGGGCGCTCAAGCGCTTCAAGAAGAAGTGCGAGAAGGCCGGAATTCTGTCGGACCTGCGCAAGCATCGTCACTATGAAAAGCCGAGCGAACGCCGCAAGCGCAAGCTGAACCAGGCCATGCGCAAGAACCGTCGCACCCGGTCGGTCTGATGCCGTCACTGCAGGATCGCCTGAGCGCGGAACTCATCACCGCGCGCAAGGCCCAGGACAAGCCGCTGACGCTGCTGCTGGGGACGATCCTGTCGGACATCAGGAATCGCGAGATCGAGCTCAGGCGCACGCCCACCGATGACGAGGTCATCGAGGTGATGCGCAAGGGTGTCAAGAAACGCCGGGAGTCCATCGCCATGTACACGCAGGCGGGACGCACGGAACTCGCGGCACAGGAGACGGCGGAAGTGGCGGCGCTCGAGCGCTTCCTCCCCGCCGTGGCCACCGACGAAGAAATCCGGACTGCGGTCCGTGCCACCATCGCGGCGGGCGCCAGTGGCGTCGGGCCGGTGATGGCCAAGGTGATGGCCCTGTTCAAGGGGCGCGCCGAAGGGGGCACGATCAACCGCATCGTCCGCGAGGAGCTCGGCAAGGCGGAGTGACACCTCCCAACGTGGTACCCGAACAAGCCCGAACGAGCGATTCCGATTGCCCGGTCGGGTTTTTTCGTCCGCATGCGCTGACGGTTCTCGAGTTTCCGCGCGTCCTCGAGGTCGTCGCCGGCTTCGCGCACTCGGCGCTGGGTGCGGCCCGCGTGGCCGCGCTGGTTCCATCGTGCGACCTCGACGCCGTGCGCGCTGAGCACGCGCGGGTGGAGGCGATGCGCGCCCTGGTGACCAGCGAGGATGGCTGGGCCTCGGAGCCGATTCCCGACCTGACCGCGGCGCTACCGCGCCTGCGCATCGGGGGCACGACGCTCGACGGCGTCGCCCTTCGAGGCGCAGCGCAATTGCTGGGCTCGGCGCGGCGCACGCGCGACGCGCTGTACGGCGATCGCGTGAGCCCGATGACCCGCGCGCTGCTGGTGCGGTACGCCGACGCGATGGTGCGCGATGCCGAGCTGGAACGCCGCCTGGAGAAGGCGCTCGACGAGGACGGGTCGGTGCGCGACGACGCGTCGCCCACGCTGCGCCGCGTGCGCCGCGAGATGGCGGGCGCCGAGGGAGACCTGGTGCGCCTGCTCGAGCGCATGATGGCGAAGCTCGATCCGCATCACCAGGTGAGCGACGCCTCGGTGACGGTGCGCAACGGGCGCTACGTCATGCCAATCCGGAGGGAAGGGGCGCGGAGTGCGGGGGGCATCATCCACGACACGAGCGCGTCGGGCGCGACGGTGTTCATCGAGCCGCCGGCTGCCGTGGAGGCGGGGAACCGCATTCGCGAACTGGCGATCGCCGAGCAGCGCGAGATCGACCGCATCCTGCACGAGCTCACCGACGCGCTGCGCCCGCATGCCGAGGCATTGGAGGCGTCGCTCGAGGCGCTGGTCGCGCTCGATGCGCTGGCCGCGCGGGCGCGCTACGCGGTGGCGGCGCGCTGCGCCCCCGCGCCGCTGGGCGCGCCCGGCACCGGATTCGCCATTTGCGACGGCCGCCATCCGCTGCTGCTTTCGCGCGGCGACGACGTGGTGCCGTTCGACCTGGAAATGCTGCCCGGCGAGCGCACGCTGCTTGTGTCGGGTCCCAACACCGGCGGCAAGACGGTGCTGCTCAAGGCGCTGGCGCTGCTGTCGCTGATGGCGCAGAGCGGCATTCCCGCGCCGGTGGGCGCCGAGAGCCGGCTGGCCGCGTTCGACGGCGTCTTTGCCGACATCGGCGACGAGCAGAGCATCGAGGCGTCGCTGTCGACCTTCAGCGCCCATCTGAAGAACCTCATCGAGATCGTCTGCGACGCCACCAGCGACTCGCTGGTGCTGGTGGACGAACTGGGTTCGGGCACCGACCCGCTGGAAGGGGCGGCGCTGGGCGGCGCGATCCTCGAGACGCTGACGAAGCGCGGCACGCTGACCATCGCCACCACGCACCTCGGCGCGCTCAAGGAACTGGCGCAGGAAGTGCCCGGCGTGGTGAATGCGTCGCTGCAGTTCGACGCGGTGGCGCTGGCGCCCACCTACCGGCTGGTCAAGGGAATCCCCGGGCGCTCGTACGGCCTGAGCATCGCGCGGCGCCTGAACATGCCGGCCGACGTGATTGCCCGCGCCGAGGAGCGGGTGCCGCAGGCGGAACGTGACGTGCACCGGCTGCTGGAGGTGCTCGAGACGCGAGAGCGCGAGAGCGCAAGCATCCAGGCGCAGTTGGAGCGGGACCAGGCCGACGTGCACGAGCGCGGCCACCGGCTGGCCGAGCGCGAGGGAGAGGTCAGGCGGAAGGAACGGGAACTGGAGAAGGCGCAGCGCCACGATGCCCGCCGCTACCTGCTGGACGCTCGTGCCGACCTGGAGCGCACCATTCGCGAACTGAAGGCCGCGGGCGCCGCTGGCGTGGACGAGGCGGCGATCGTGGCGCGTCGCGCCGTCGAGCAACGCGCGGCGCAGGAAGCCGACGCGCTGGGGGCGATCGACCAGGCGGAGCGCGACGAGAGACGACGGGCGGTCGAGCCGATGACAGGAGCGCTCGCCGTCGGGCAGACGGTTGCGGTGTCGACGCTCGGCGGCAAGGCGGGTCGTGTGCTGGAACTGCGCGGACGCGAGGCGGTGGTGGTGGTGGGCGCGCTGAAGCTGACCGTGCCGGCCGACTCGCTGACGCGCCTGTCTCCGCGGCACCTGCGGGACAGGGAAGTCGCGGTGGCGTACATTGGCGACATGCCCGAGGTGGAGGCGAAGCACGAGGTGGATGTGCGCGGCATGCGGATTGGCGAGGTGGAGGACGCGGTGCTGCAGGCCATCGACAGCGCCATGCGCGCCGACCTGTCGACGCTGCGCATCATCCACGGCAAGGGCACGGGCGCGCTGCGCGAGCGCGTGGGCCAGCTGGTGAAGGATGATCCGCGGGTGAAGGCATCGCGGCTCGGCGCCTGGAACGAAGGCGGCGCCGGCGTCACCGTGGTGGACCTGTCGTGATTCCCGACGAGGATGTGGAGCGCGTACGCGACGCCGCCGACATCGTGGCGATCATCAGCGAGCACGTGCGCCTCAAGCGCGTGGGCTCGGTGTTCCGCGGCCCGTGCCCGTTCCACCAGGGGACGAACAACAACTTCTCGGTGCTCCCCAAGGGGGGGTACACCTGCTTCGTGTGCGGCGAGAAGGGCAACGTGTTCACCTTCGTCCAGAAGCGGCTGGGCATGACGTTCGCCGAGGCGGTGAAGTACGTGGGCGAGAAGTCGGGCATCGAGGTGCGCGAGATCACCAAGCATCGCGAGGGCCCCGACCCGCGCGAGCCGTTCTGGGAGATCAACGGCACGGCGGCGGCCTGGTTCACCGACAACCTCTGGAACAGTCCGGCGGGGAGGGAAGCGCGCGAGTACCTGGCGTCGCGCTCGATCTCTCGCGAGACGGCTGACCGATTCGAGCTGGGATATGCGCCGCGTGAACTGGGCCTGATGCGCTCGTACCTGAACAACCTGGGGTGGGACGACGAGCGCCTGCTGCAGGCCGGACTGCTGGTGAAGCGCGCGGAAGAGGACGAGCCGCGCCCGCGGTTTCGCGACCGGCTGACGTTCGCCATCCTCGATGCGTCGTCGCATCACGTGGCCTTCGGCGGCCGCCTGCTGGGCGCCGGCGAGCCGAAGTACCTCAACAGCTCCGAGTCGAACGTCTTCCACAAGGGACAGACGTTGTACAACCTGCACTCGGCGCGGCAGGCGATTCGCCGCGAGGAACGCGCGATCCTCGTGGAAGGGTACTTCGACGTGGTGCGAATGGTGGACGCGGGGCTCGAACCGGTGGTGGCGCCGATGGGCACGGCGCTCGCCGAGGGGCAGGCCGAGCTGCTGCGCCGGCACGCCAGGACGGTGTTCATTGCCTACGACAGCGACGCGCCGGGGCAGAAGGCGACGTTCCGCGCCGCCGACGTGCTGCTGGCCCAGGGCGTGGCGGTGCGCGTCGTCACGATGCCGGACGGCGAGGACCCCGACACCTTCGTGCGCACCCACGGGCGCGACGCGATGGAGAAGCTGATCGCCGGCGCGCTGGACGTCTTCGACCGCAAGGTGCAGCTGCTCGAACGTGGCGGCTGGTTCAACGACCTGCAGCGCAAGCGCCGCGCGCTCGACTCGCTGCTGCCGACCATTCGTGCGGCCAGCGACCCGCTGACGCGCGAGATGTACCTGGCGCGCGCGGCCGAGGCGGCCAAGGTGGACCGTGCGGTGCTGGCCCGCGAACTCGAGGCCGGTGCGTCGCGCCGGCCTCGCACCAGCGCGCCGCTGCCGGGTACGCGGGTGCTCCGGGCGCGACCGGAGGACGACGAGACGAGCGCTGCGCCGCTGGCCGTCCAGCGCGTCGGACCGTACCGCAGCACGGTGGAAGCGTCGTCGTCGGAGCGCGACCTCGTGCGCGTCATGCTGCTGCATCGCGCGCTGGCCGACCGGGTGATCGAAGGCGTGGGCCGCCTGAGCGACGATGAGACGGAGCGTCCCGACTGGTTCGGTATCGACGAAGACCACGTGCGGGCCGGCGACGGCCTGCGCGACCCCGCGTACCGGGCGATCTACGACGCGTTGCTCGAGGCTGATCCCTCGGTGCACGGCGGGGCGCTCCTTACCTGGCTGGCCGACCGGCTGGAACCCTGGGTGGTGCAGCTGGCCGAGGGAATGCTCGACACGCCCGAGAGCATGATGAATCCGCAGGCGACGGTGGACGGGGCGCTGCGACGCCTGCGTGAGCGGGCGATGCGCGACGGACTCGCCGAACTCGACCGCATCACGCCCATTGCCACGGGTGAACAGAAGGACCGGCTGATCGCCGAGAAGCAACGCTTGAACAACGAGTTGCGCCACATGGGCGCCACGGGTTGGAAAGGGTACCGGCGCCCCTGAGCGCCGCGACATCACGACGGAGGAGTACGTGCACAGCGATTTGCAGGCGTTGTTGGCGGTACAGGCGGATGACCTCGAGATCCACGGGCTGGAGGAGCGGCTCTCGGCGTTGATGCCACGCCTCAAGGCGCTCGACGACAAGCGGTCGCGCATCACCGGCGACATCGAGCGGGGCGCGGCGCTGGTGGCCGGCGAGGAAGTGAAGCAGGCGTACCTGCGCGACAAGATCGCCGAGCACAAGGCGCTGATCGAGCGCAACCAGGCGCAGATGGACCTGGTGAAGACGATGCGCCAGGCGACGGCCGCGGTGAACCAGATGGACGAGGCCAAGCGGATCGTGGCCAACGAGGAGGCCGAGCTGGTGGCGATCAACCGCCGGCTGGAGGAGGCTCGCGCCACGCTGCACGCGCACCGGAAGGCGCTGGAGGCCTGCGAAGCCGAGCAGGTGGACGCGCGGGCGCAGGTGGCCGTCGAGAAGGCGTCGATCGAGTCCGAACTGGCGGCGGTGCATTCGTCGCGCACGACCAAGGCGGCCGGGGTGCCAGAGGGGCTGCTGTTCAAGTACGACAAGATCCGCGCCCGCCGGAAGGCGCAGGCGGCGTGGTCGCTCAACGGCATGGCGTGCGGCGCGTGTGACACGACCATCCCGATGCAGCGACGGAACCTGATGCTGAACGGCGGGGGCATTGACGTCTGCGAGGCGTGCGGGGTGCTGATGTACCACCCCGACTAGAGGTGGGTTTGCGCGCGCGCGCCGGCCATTATTAGGGCATGAGCGCTCCATCCATGCCTCGCCGTCGCGCCGGTGCGCGCTGGCTTCGCACGCCGCCGCCGGACGCGGCGCAGGTGCGTGCGCTCGAGGAGGTGCTGCACCTCCCGCGCGCGCTGTGCGAACTGCTGGTGGCCCGCGGCCTCTCAGGGGAGGCCGAGGCGCGCCGCTACCTGCGGCCCCAGCTCGAGCAGCTGCACGCGCCCGGACTGCTCAAGGACATGGACGTCGCCGTGGAGCGGCTGTCGCGCGCCATCGGGGCCGGCGAGCGGATCATGGTGCACGGCGACTACGACGTCGACGGCATGTGCTCCACTACGCTGATGACGCGCGCGCTGCGGGCGCTGGGCGGCGAGGTCACGCCGTTCATCCCCGACCGCTCGACCGACGGCTACGACCTCGGCCCGGCCGGAGTGCGGGCCGCCCTCGATGCCGGTGCGCGGGTGGTGCTCACCTGCGACTGCGGCACCAGCGCGCACGAGAGCGTGCGCGTGCTGCAGGAAGCCGGCGTGGACGTGATCATCAGCGACCACCACCTGCCCGGCGGCCCGCTGCCGAATGCGCTGGCCGTGCTCAACCCGCGGCGCGCCGACGACACGTCGCCCGACAAGGACCTCGCGGCTGTGGGCGTGGCGTACAAGCTGGCGATGGAGTTGACTCGCGCGATGGGCGGCAGCGAGAACGTCGTGCTGAACATGCTCGACCTCGTGGCGCTGGCCACGGTGGCCGACGTCGCGCCGCTTCGCGGGGAGAATCGCGTGTTCGTGCGCCGTGGACTCCCGATGATCACTGCGTCGCGGAGTGCCGGACTGCGGGCGCTGGTGCGCGCGGCCGGGCTCGACGAAAAGGAAATGACGGCCGGGCGCGTGGGCTTCATCCTGGCGCCGCGGCTGAACGCGCTGGGGCGCATCGGCCGGGCGCTGGACGGCGTGCGCCTGCTGCTGAGCGATCGCGAAGACGAGGGAAACCAGTTGGCCCGCCAGTGCGAGGAGCTGAACCGCGAACGGCAGGAACTCGACCGTCGCATCCTCGATGAAGCGATGCGCCGCGTGGCGGGCCTCGACCTCGACGACACGTGG
Organism: Gemmatimonadota bacterium; assembly: GCA_038059315.1. Classification (GTDB taxonomy): domain Bacteria; phylum Gemmatimonadota; class Gemmatimonadetes; order Gemmatimonadales; family Gemmatimonadaceae; genus PNKL01. The sequence goes on along the minus strand of JBBTJT010000084.1, from coordinate 599 downwards.
GGGTTGGTGCTCCATGGCGAAGGGTGGCACCCTGGCGTGATCGGCATCGTGGCGTCGCGCGTGGTGGAGCAGACCGGACGACCGGCGGTGCTCATTGCCGTGCAGGACGGCATCGGCAAGGGGTCGGGACGCTCGATCCCGGCGTTCGACCTCCACGCCGCGCTGCAGGTCTGCGATGACCTGCTGATGAAGCATGGCGGGCACAAGGCGGCCGCCGGGCTGACGATCGACGCGGGCCAGCTGGACGCGTTCACCGCGCGCTTCAATGAGGTGGCCCGCGCCCAGCTCACGCTGGACGACCTCGTGCCGGAAATCAGGGTCGACGTGGCGCTGTCGCTCGACGATGCCAACGCGGCGATGGAAGAACTGCTCCGGCACGTGGAGCCGTGCGGCATGGGCAATCCCGGGCCGGTGTTTTCGGCGCGCGGGGTGCGCGTGGTCGGTGGTCCCGACAAGATCGGCAGCGACGGCGTGAAGGTGCGCCTGGCCACGACAACGGGTCCGACGGAAGCGGTGGGCTGGGGCCTGGCGCACCGCGCCGAGGAACTGGCCGCCGCGCGCGCGGGGAGCGTGGAGATCGTCTTCAAGCTCGGGCGCAA
>JBBTJT010000083.1:3226-22545 GCA_038059315.1 Gemmatimonadota bacterium | reverse complement strand
CTGAGAACCGCACGAAACCATGGAAAAGCGTCGTTTCAGGACGGAGACTAGCTCGGTGAGGCAGATGGCTTGTGTCCGCATCTGGGCGTGCACGCTGTCGACGAAACCGGCCCGTATGCCGATCTGTAGCCTGAGGATTTCGTATCCGAATTGTCGCACACGAACCTCGTAGACCCCGGCCGCCAGCGGATCCGTCCTGGACCATCCGAGATCGTCCGCCAGGGCTGAGTACAAGACACTGGGGTGCTGCAGGGTCCCTTGGAATACGTCGACCATGGCGGACGGAACCGCGCGCGTCTGCCCGCGGCTCGATACGGTGCTGTGAATCAGCAGGGCCCCGGAATCCGAGCCCACAAAACGAACATCTGGCGCTGTGCTCTGCGTCACCTCAATGCGACCGATACCCTCCGGGGGAGGCGGACACCTGGGTTCACTGAGGCGAGCGTTCAGCGATGGATCAGCGGCCCCGTGATGACAACCGGAGAGCACGCTCGCAGCGACAATCAGGGCGGCCACGCAACGCATTTTCGATGTCAACTGGATCCTCCTAGCGGATTCGGCTCTCGTGCGCCGGAGCATCTTCGCCCCGACACCGGCTCAGCGTACCCGGCGGCTCTGTTCGCCGGTGCGTGAGGTCGCATTGCATGTGATGTGCACGGCGCGACCATGAAGCGGAAGCCCCGCACGTGCGGCTCGCCGCTCGACCGCTCGTCGACGAGAGCCCACCGGGACCAGCGCTCCCCTCGGCCGAGGCGCGCCGAAGATGTCCTCTCGTATGCATTTCTGTCGATCGGACGACGCCCAATCGGCCTACTCGGGCGCCGCCCCGACGCGTGACGTGCAACAATCCGCACACCTAATCGCCTCGACTCGGCGTGCGCGCAACATCTGCCCCTGCAACGCATTCGGCCCCGATCTCTCGCGGAGAATCGGGGCCAAATTGCGATACATTCCGCGGATATTGCGATAAACTCCGTAAAGTTACACCGCCAACTCCGCTTAAATGGAGAGCCCAGACAGGGATAACGGGGATTCGACACACAAGCGAACCGAAGAGCCGCTGATCACGTGGTCCCTACGGTGATGTCATCCGCATGATCCCTCAATCCGTGTTATCGGGAGTTCTGCCGTAAGAACACCCGCCGTTTCGAACGCGGCGGATGGCCCCAGCGCCCACTCAGTACTCCACGATCGCGTCCACCGACGTGCCGACGAGCAGTTGCCGGCCGTGCAGGAACGTCAGGTCGATGACGAACGAGAACGCCACCACGACGCCACCGACCTTTTCCACGAGCCGGCGCGTGGCGGCGGCGGTGCCCCCCGTGGCCAGCACATCATCGACGACGAGGATGCGCGCGCCCATGCCGAAGGCATCCTCGTGCATCTCCAGGGCGTCGGTGCCGTACTCGAGGGCGTAATCCTCACGCACGCGGCGATGGGGCAGCTTGCCCGGCTTGCGCACCGGCACCAGTGGCACGCCGAGCCGCTGGGCCACCGGGGCGCCGAAGATGAAGCCGCGACTCTCGATGGCGACGACGTGCGTCACCTGCAGGGCGGACGCCGCCTCGGCCTGGCTCGCGGTCACCCGGGTGAAGAGTGCCGGGTTCGAGAGTATTGGCGTGATGTCCTTGAACACGATGCCGGGCTTCGGAAAGTCCGGAACGTCGCGGATGGCGGCGCGCAGATCGCGCTCGAGTTCCTCACGACCTGCTGGCAGCGGCCTGGTGATCATCTCGTCACCTCGCACCTGGGGTTTCGCTCAACGTTGCTCACGCCGACTCCCACCCGTGCTCGCCGACGAGGGGCACGAAACGCACGCCGGAGAGCTCGCGCCGCTGGTACGTGTCGCCCTGCCTCGTCATCTCCACCAGGCGCTGGTCTTCGCGTCCCCCGACGGGCACAATGAGCCGTCCGCCTTCGGCCAGCTGGGCGAGCAATGGCTTGGGCACCTCCGGCGACCCGGCACTCACGAGGATCGCATCGTAGGGGGCGAATTCGAGCCAGCCGAACGACCCGTCGCCGCACAGCAGCGACACGTTGCGCACGCCGCACGCCGTGATCGCATCCCGCGCCGACTCGAGCAGCGGCCGGATGCGTTCTACCGAATAGACATGACGGCAGAGGTGGGCGAGCAGCACCGTCTGGTACCCCGAGCCGGTGCCGATCTCCAGGACGTTCTCCACTCCCTTCAGCCCCAGCGTTTGCAGGTAGATCGCATGCACCCACGGCTGGCTGATGGTCTGCCCGCTGCCGATGGGTAGCGGGGTGTCCTCGTAGGCGCGATGCCGCACGCCGGTCGGCACGAACTGGTGGCGCGGCGTGAGGTCAAGGGCGCGCAGCACGGCCATGTCACGGATGCCCTTGCCGCGCAGTTCCTCGATGAGCCGGCGGCGCGCGCCGGTGAACTGGGGCGTCAGAGGGGACGCCACCACTGCTCCGCGGTGTCGAGGATGATCCTGTTGGTCAGGTCGAGATGGAGCGGCGTGATGGAGACGTAGCCCTCGTGAATGGCCTGGAAGTCGGAATCGGCGGTCGATCCCGTCCACGATACCGATCCGCCGCCGATCCAGTAGATGGGACGCCCCCACGGATCCTGCATCTTCGTCAGCGATTGCGAGTATACCCGCCGTCCGAGGCGCGTGAGCCGGAAGCCCTTCACCTCGCCGGCGGCGATCGGCGGAATGTTGACGTTCAACAGCGTCGACTCGGGGAACGCCGGCAACGACATGACATGCCGGAGGATCCGTTCCATCGTCACCACGTGTTCATCGAGCAGCGCGTCGGCGCGCAGCACGCCGCCGGCGAATGAGAAGGCGACGGCCGGCACGCCCAGCGCGAGTCCCTCCATGGCGGCCGCCACCGTGCCCGAGTAGAGCACGTCCTCGCCCATGTTCGGGCCATGGTTCACGCCGCTGAGCACGAAGTCGGGGCGCTCGGGGAGCAGCGCCTCCATCGCCAGCATCACGCAATCCGTGGGCGTGCCATCCACCTGCCATCGTCGCTCATCGAGCTGCACCGGGCGCAGCGGGTGGTGCATGGTCAGCGAGTGGCTGGTCGCGCTCTGCTCGCGGTCAGGGGCCACCACGAACACCTCCCCAAGGGGCGTGGCCGCACGCTCGAGCGCGGCCAGGCCACGCGCCATGATTCCGTCGTCATTGCTCAGCAGCAGTCGCATCAGCGGCTCGATGGGTCGCGCAGGAAGGCGAGCAGCGCGTTCAGCTGGGCCTCGAGCGCAATGATGGTCTGGACGTCGAGACCGGCGCGGGCCGCGGGGCGGACGCCCCCGGCGCGCCGATGCTCGTCGATCTTCTGGCGGGCGCCGTCGATCGTGTACTTCTCGGTATACAGCAGGTGCTTCACGAGCATCACCATCTCGACCTCGCGCCGCGAATAGACCCGGTTGCCCGAGCGGTTCTTCACGGGACTCAGCCCCTTGAACTGGCTTTCCCAGTAGCGCAGCACGTGCGGCTTGAGCTCGGTCAGCTCGCAGACATCGCCGATCGAGAAGAACTCCTTCACCGGATCAGGGCGCGCGCCGGCCATCAGTCGCGCTCCCCGCGAAGGTCGCGGCCCATCAGCTCGACCAGCGCCCACCGCGCGGGCTGCCGCTCGAACAGCACGCGATGCACCGCCGTCACGATGGGCATCTCCACTCCCCGGCTTTCGGCCAGCGCCTTCGTGCTCTCGGTCGTGACCACGCCCTCGGCCACCGTTTCGCGCCCGGCCAGCACTTCGGCGAGCGTGGCTCCCTTGCCGATTTCCAGTCCGACCTGACGGTTGCGGCTGAGCGCGCCGGTGCACGTCAGCACCAGGTCGCCGATGCCGGCAAGCCCGGCAAACGTCTGCGGATGCGCCCCCATCACCGATCCCAGCCGCATCATCTCGGCCAGCCCGCGGGTGATCAAGGCCGCGCGCGCGTTGAATCCCAGGCCAAGGCCGTCGCTGATGCCCGTGGCGACGGCCATCACGTTCTTGATCGCCCCGCCGAGTTCCACGCCGATGACGTCATCGTGCGAGTAGACCCGGAAATGCGGAGCGCTGAACGCCTGCTGCGTCAACGCCGCCGCCGCCGCGTTCGCCGACGCGGCCACGACCGCCGTCGGCTGCCGGTTGGCCACCTCGGCCGCGAAACTCGGCCCGGACAGCGCCACCACCGCGTGTCCACGCAGTTCCTGTTCCACCACGTCCGTCATCAGCGCAAAGCTCTCGCGCTCGATGCCCTTGGTGGCGACCACAGCCGTCGCGGCGGTCACCACCCAGGCCCGCGCATGCGATACCACCTCGCGCAGCACGTGCGACGGTGCGGCAAACAACACCAGCTCCGCGCCGTCGAGCGCCTCGGCCTTGTCGGTCGTCCCGGTCAGCGCGCTGTGCAGCTCCATGCCGGGCAGGAACCGCGGGTTCATGCCCGAATTCGAAATCGCGTCGGCCACATCGGGCTCCAGGCACCAGATCCTGGTGTCGTGTCCGTTTTCCGACAGCAGGCTGGCCAGCGCGGTGCCCCACGCGCCGGCGCCCATGACCGCGCACTTCATGAGGACTCCGTGGGCCGGGTGCGCCCGAAACGATGCTCCGTGCCGTGACGCAGCCGGGTCATGTTCGCCCGGTGCGACCAGAACACGAACACGCAGACGAGAAACGAGACGATGGTCACTGGTGAAGACAGACCGCGAGAGACGACGAGCGCCACCGGCAGGACAACCGCGCCCGTCAACGAACCCGCCGACACGTAGCCCGTGCGCCAGAGCACGAGCGCGAACGCGGAGAGGGCGAGCACGAACGGCAGCGGCGCCAGCGCCGCGAATATGCCCGCCGCCGTAGCCACGCCCTTTCCACCGCCCTTCCACAGCAGGAAGACGGGCCTGGCGTGCCCGGCAATGGCGGCGATGCCGAAGGCCAGCGCCCACCAGAGCGCGCGATCAGTCTCCATCGCCTCGGGCGGAAGTACCATGGCTGGCAGCAACGCCGCCGGGAGCGCGCCCTTCAGCACGTCCACGAGAAAGACGATGACCGCCACCCTGGCACCAAGGATCCGGTAGACATTCGTGGCGCCGAGGTTGCCCGAACCGACCGTCCGCAGGTCGATCCCCTTGACCGCGCGTCCCGCCAGATACGCCGCGGGAATGGAGCCCGAGACATAGGCCAACGCGAACGCGGCGGCGGCGTTCATTCCTTCGAGACTCCGCTCTTTCTGCGCAACAGGATGCGCAGCGGATTTCCCGTGAAGCCCCAGAACTCGCGGAACCCGTTGTGCAGGTAGCGGATGTAGTGCTCCTGCACGAGGTCAGGGTTGTTGCCGAACACCGCGATGGTCGGCGGCGCCGTTTCCACCTGCGTGGCGTAGTTGAGCTTGACCTCCAGGCCCGCCGCCTGCGGCGGCTGGCGTCGCGCGAGCAGCTCCTGCAGCGCGTCGTTCACCTGCGACGTGGAAATGCGCTTGTGACGCTCGGCGTCCACGTGCAGGATGAGGTCGAGCACCTTGGTGACGCGCTGGCCGGTGAGCGCCGAGGTGAAGACGAAGGGCACGAAGCCAAGGAAGGGCGCCTTCTCGGCCGCCTCCTTCTGGAACTTCGCGGACGTCTTGTCGTCCTTCTCCTTCAGGTCCCACTTGTTGACGATCATGATCAGGGCGCGCCCTGTTTCCCAGGCCAGGTTCGCGATCTTCAGGTCCTGGTTGTGGAGCCCCTCCACGGCATCGATCAGCAGCAGGCAGATGTCGGCGCGGTCGATCGCGCGGCGCGAGCGCAGCGACGAGTAGAACTCGACCCCATCCTCCACCTTCGACTGGCGACGCAGCCCGGCGGTGTCGACGAAGATCAGGTCGCGTCCGTGGTAGGTGAACGGCGAGTCGATGGCATCGCGCGTGGTGCCCGCGACCTCCGAGACGACGAGCCGTTCCTCGCCCAGCAGGCGGTTGACGAAGCTCGACTTGCCGACGTTGGGGCGGCCGATGACCGCCACCCGCAGGAACGACGAGTCCTCGTCGTCGGTGAACTCGGGGATGCGCTGCACGATGACGTCGAGCAGGTCGCCCGAGTTCTTGCCGTTGGTGGCCGAGACCGGCTGCGGGTCGCCGGCGCCGAGTCGGTAGAACTCGTAGTAGTCGGTCTCGCGGGGGTCGTCGACCTTGTTGGCGACCACCACCCACGGCTTGCCCGACTGGCGCAGCAGCTCGGCGATGCGCGCATCGCTGGGATGCAGGCCGACCTTGGCGTCGAGCACGAAGAGCAGGAGGTCCGCTTCCTCGATGGCCTGGGCCACTTGCTTGCGGATCTCGATGTCCATGGGGAGTTGCGAATCCTCCGTGAGGCCGCCGGTGTCGACGAGCCAGAACTTGCGCCCCTGCCACTCGGCGAGGGCGAAATGGCGGTCGCGCGTGGTGCCCGCCTCCTCGCTGACGATGGCCTCGCGATGGCCGATCATGCGGTTGAAAAGCGCCGACTTGCCCACATTGGGGCGGCCGACAATGGCAACGACTGGGATATTCACGTCAATTCTCCGGCGACGGCGGCCACCGGCTGACCTTCCAGCTCGAGCACGTCGATGAAATCATACGATGGAAAGACGGGCATCGGCAGCCGCTCCCGCAGCGCCTCGAACTGCTCGTCGTCGAGGAAGAGGCCATCCTCGTTGATGGACTCGGCGGGAATGAGCGCGAAGTCGAATCCCTCGCGCCCGGCAAGCGCGCGTTCGATGTCGGCGCCCACCAGGAGCCCGGCCGTCGTGACCGTGGGGCCGAACAGCGAGTTCTCGGACGTCACCAGCTCGAAGCTCGCACCGGTGATGTTGGCAATCGAATCGAGCAAGGCGGGCATGTGCGACGCCATCGACGTGCCGCTGACGACCGCGATGCGCTTGCCATCGAGGCGCGGCAGGCGGTCGAGTCCACTGGCCAGGCGGTGGCGAAGCATCGTCAGCGCGCCGACGCCGTTCTCGATCTGCGAGAAATCGCCGTAGTGCTCGAACGGTGGCAGCTCCCGGCCGGCGAGGAGGTACAGCTCGTCCGAACCGTACACCCACGGGAAGCCGCGCTCGCGCTGCCCGCGCTCGGCCCAGCGGGTGGTGATGTCCACCAGCGTCTCCGCGGCCACGACGTCCATCGACTTGCCGTTGTACAGGTGGGAGAATTGGGTCAGGCCTACCGGCACGAGGGCCACCGAGAGACAGGCATCGCCGAAATTCCACAGGTCGGTGAGGGACTGTTCCAGCACGTCCCCGTCGTTGAGGCCCGGCACGACGACCATCTGGCCGTGGAACTGGATGCCGCCGTCAACGAGGCGGCGCAACTGCTCCAGGATGTCGGGGACGCGCGGATTGCTCAACAGCTCCTTGCGCGCTTCCCACGGAGTGGCGTGCACCGACACGTAGAGGGGCGACAGCCGGTATTCGATGATCCGGCGCTCGTCCTTCTCCTTCATGTTCGACAGCGTGGCGAAGTTCCCGTAGGCGAACGAGAGGCGATAGTCGTCGTCGCGGATGTACAGGTTCCGGCGCAGGCCCTTGGGGAGTCCCTCGATGAAGCAAAACTCGCAGCGGTTGGCGCAGCGGCGCACCGTGGGCGGCTCGAGTTCGAGCCCCATCGACTCTCCCTCGGGGCGCTCGATCTCGTAGATGACCTCCTGGCCGTCGGGAAGGCGCGCCTCGACCTCCAGCGCGTCCTCGGCCGTCAGGAACTCCCAGTCGAGAAAATCGGCGAGCGCGCGCCCGTTGACGGAGATCAACTCCGTCCCGGCTACGATCCCGAGTTCCGCGCCAATGCTGTCTGGTTGTACCCGTACCACACGAACCATGCGATCCTCGGAAGCCAACGGGGAAAGAGGGCGTCGTACCCCCTTTCCCCGTCGAGACAGCGCCATTGAGAACGCCTAAAGCAATTTAGCAACTGAGAGGCCGGAAAGCAAGCTCCGCTAATGACTTCCGGCTTCCGCTCACTGCATCGTGTAGCGCCAGGCCACTGCGCCGGCGGCGACAACCTGTTGACTGAATTCCTTCGTCGCCTTGGGGGCGAGGCCGTCGGCGGCCACGGGTATCGTCGCCACGGTCTTGCCGTCCTTGTCGACCAACTCGAGCTTGACGGCAAAGCTGGCGGGTGTTGCCCCAAGATTTTCTATGGCACCGGCGACCGTGACCTTGTTCTCCCGCCCCGGCGTGAACTGATTGATCGTCACCCGCGCCGGCAGTTTCAGGGCCCGATCGATGTAGGCGATCACCGAATCCTGGCTGGTCTTCTTGGCCTTGGCGTCGGTGATCAGCTTGCCGCGCTCCTGCCAGACGGCGCCGACGAGCCGCAACACGTCAGGGTTCATGGGGTCGATCGCGCGCAGCCGCTCCATGACTGCCGCCATCTTCTCCGGCTCGTGCTGGGCCATGTAGACGTTCGCCGCGTTGAACAGCGCGTCGCGATACCACGGGTTCTTCTGCAACCCCGATTCGTAGAGAATCGCCGCCTCGGCGAATTTCTTGCCGTTGGCCTGCACCACTCCGGCCTCGAAGAGCTGGATGGCGGTATACGTGCCGGGGTTGGCCAGCATGTCGGCGTAGATGCCGGCCACGGCGGCGGTGTCGCCGGCGTCCTGCAGGGAGCGCGCGTAGGCGGCGCGGGCTGTCGAGGCGTTGTCGCCGTTGGGCGCGAGGTCCAGGTACCCCTTGAAGAGACCAGCCGCACGCCGCAGGCCGACCGTGCGCACGTCATTGCCCTCCTTCATGGCCTGGTCGCGGGTGAGGATGGCCAGGTTGAAGGTCGCCTGCGCGCGGCTGGAGAGTGACGCCGCGTCGGTGCCCATCTTCGCGATGGCTTGCTGCAGCGACGTGATGGCGCCCGTCAGGTCGCCTTTCGCCTGCGACGCGTTGGCAATCACCTGGTACGCCGCGCCGACCTGCGGCGATCGCGGGTTGATGAGCAGCGCGTGGTTGGCGTTGACGATCGCCGAGTCGTAGGACTTGGCGTTGTAATAGTTGATGGCGGTGTTCAGGACCTTGGCGAACACCGCGTTGCGATAGCGCGCGGTGCTGTCGGCGCACGCCGGCTTTTCGCGCTCCACGATGCCCATCGCCTCGTCGAGCGCCGACGGCAGGAAGAACTCCCCGTCGGGATTCTCGGTGTAGCCCAGCTCGCCGCGCGTCGCGCGCAGGACGAGCTTCGGACTCGCATCCTGGAACCAGCGGACCAGGACCTGGCCCAGCAGGTAGTTGCGACCCGCCTCGTTCCTGATGCGGTCGGGGTTGTCGGTGAGCACGCGCACGGCCTGCCTGGTCAGCTTCAGGCGATCGTCCGGGTTGACCTGCTGGTCGTGCTTGGCGATGTAGAGCACCGCGCTGGCCAGCTGGTACGGCTTCCGAACCTCTATCTCGCAGGTGCCCTGCGCGGCGAGCGGCGCCGCGACGGCGAGCGCGGTCAGGGCCGCCAGGGCGGTGCGAAAGGTCGTCATCATCAAACTCCTGGGTGCATGGGCCGCCACTCGCGGCAAACCGGTGCGAAGAATCTAGCCTGTTTCTACACCGCTCACAGGGTGCGGGTTTCGGCCGCCCGCCGGGCGAGATCGGAGACCTCGAGCGCCGATCGTCCCAGCGCGCGGGCCACGCGCCGGATGTCGTCCCATTCAGGTTTCAGGCGCGTCGAGCCGCCCGGAAGCGACACTTCCTTCAGGCGGATCGCCTGCCCTTCCACTTCGACGCTCAGGAACCGGCGCGGCAGCGCGCGTCGCGTCACGATTGCCCGGCGCACGCCGATGGAGGTGCTCTCCGAGAGCAGGAGCGCCTCCAGCCGGTCGGCGTCGGCAACGGAACAGAGCGCTTCGATGCGCACGCCGGGACGCCCCTTCTTCATCACCGTGTGCAGCAACGTGACGTCGAGCGCCCCTGCATCGCGCAGCACGTCGGCCGCGCCCGCCACGAACTCGCCGCTGAGGTCATCCACGTCGCAGGCCAGCAACGCCAGCGTCTCTCCCTCCGCCGCGCCGTCGGCGGTCGCCAGGATGATGCGCAGGGCGTTGGCGCGACCGGACGGATCCTTGGTGCCTGCGCCGTAACCGCTCTTGAGCGGCGTATAGACGGCAGGTGGGGCGCCGAGCGACAGCACGCGCACCAGCACCGCTCCCGTGGGCGTTGCCAGCTCCCCTGCTCCCTCGGGACCAGGGCGCACGGGAATCCCCTCCAGCAACCGCAGGGTGGCCGGCGCGGGCACCGCCATACGCCCGTGGGCCGCATCCACGAACCCGTCGCCAACGGTGACCGGTCCACTGTAGATGGCCTCGACGCCCAGCAGCTTGAAGCCCCAGATGGATCCGACGACATCGAGGATGGCGTCGACCGCGCCGACCTCGTGCAGGTGCACGCGTTCCACCGTGGTGCCGTGGATGGCCGCCTCGATCGCCGTCAGCTGGGTGAAGGCACTCATCGCCGCCGCCTTCACGTCGTCAGGCGCCGTCGAGCCCGCCACGATGGCCGTGATGTGCTTGAGGTGCCGTCCGTGCGGCTGGGGCGGGACGTCGAAATCGACCTTCTTGCAGGCAATCTCGCCGCGCTTGACGTCCGTGATGCGCACCACCACGCCGTCGAGGCCCAGCGCGCCGGGGAGCGCCAAGAGCCACGCGGGGTCGACGCCGAGGTCGACGAGCGCGCCCAGCGTCATGTCGCCGCTGATGCCGTGAGACGGGTCGAGGATGGCGATGCGCATGTCTGAGAAGACGATTGAGGATTGGGATTGCGGATTGCGATTCAGGATCGCGACGGGTGATTTCGATTCGCGATGGGACGGAGATCAGGCAAGGAACAATCGCCAATCGCAATCCGCATCGCGATCCTGAATCGGGATCCGCGATCCGAATCCCGAGTCCCGTTTACCATCGGTACGCTGCTCCAGAGCCCGTATTGAACACGACCACCGTCGAGTCGGCCCGCAGCCTTCCCGTCTTCACCAGCTGCGCGGTGGCGGCCAGCGCGCAGCCGCCTTCCGGCGCCGCATCGATGCCGCTCTGCGACGCCATCGCCAGCGTCCCGGCGCGAATGGCCTCCTCGTCAACGGCTTCGGCGTCGCCCTGGCTCTCGCGCAGCGTGCGCAGTGTCCACCGGTCGCCAAACGGTCCCGGCACCCGCAGGCCGGCGGCGTGGGTCGTGGGATTCTCCCAGGGCGTCGCCTTCTCCTCGCCGGCGTGGAAGGCGCGGACGAGCGGCGCGCACCCCGACGCCTGGGTGATGATCATGCGCGGCTTCACGATGCTCGAAGACAGCCAGCCCCACGCGAACATCTCCTCAATGGCCTTCCAGATGCCGATCGTCCCCTCACCGCCGCCGGTGGGATAGATGATGGCATCCGGCAGGTCCCACCCCAGTTGTTCGGCGAGTTCGTATCCCATCGTCTTCATCCCTTCCACGCGGTACGGCTCGCGCACCGTGGCCACGTTGAAGAAGCCGCTCTCCTTGGCAAACTGCATGGTGGCCTTTCCCGCATCGCCGATGTGCCCGTCGACGAGCTCAAGGTCCACGCCGAAGGCGCGAATGCTGCCGAGGATCGGCGGCGGCGTGGTGCGCGGCGCGAAGATCCGGGCGCGCAGGCCGGCGGCCGCCGCGTAGGCGGCGAGGGCAATTCCCGCGTTGCCCGCCGTCGGTACGCAGACACCGGGAAGTCCCAGCGCCTTGGCGCGCGTCACCGCCATCATCAGCCCACGGGCCTTGAAGCTCGCCGTCGGGTTCTGTCCCTCGTCCTTCACCCAGAGTCGGCGGACCCCGACCTCGCGGGCGAGCTGCGGCAGTTCGATGAGCGGAGTCAGCCCCTCGCCCAGTGTCACGCGCGTCTCGCCCGGTGCAATGGGAAGCGCCGCCGCGTACCGCCATAACGACCACTCGGCGGTGATCGAGCCCCGGGCCACGGGCGCGTCGTAGCGGACCATCAGCGGCTGCGAACACGCCGGGCAGAGCGAAGCCAGCACGTTCCCGGGAGCGGCGTATCCACAGCCGGTGGAGCAATGGAGGGTCCAGGGCATCTTGAAAGATAGCCAAGAACCAGGGGCCAGGGGCTAGGTGCTAGTGGGCGCAGTCCGAACCTAGCACCTAGCACCTAGCCCCTATCCGGTGCTGACGCCCTCAACGCCTCCAGCAGCGCCGTGGCCGACGCGAGCGAGAACCCCTTCAGCGCCGCCACCTGCTCGGGAGTGGCCGCGCGCACACCGTCCACGCTCCCGAACGCGCGCAACAGCTCGCGTCGCTTCGTGGGGCCCACGCCGGGGATCTTCAGCAGGGCCGACGTGATGGTGCGAATCGTCCGCCGCTTGCGGTTGTAGCCCACCGCGCACCGGTGCGCCTCGTCGCGGGCCTGCTGCAGCAACCGCAGCGCCGGTGAGCGTCGCGACAGGTGCAGCGGCTCGGCACGGCCAAACACGAACACTTCCTCCTCGCGCTTGGCGAGGCTTACCAGCGGCAGGGCTCCCAGCGCCAGGGATTCGAGCGCCTCGTTCGCCGCCGTCAGCTGTCCTTTGCCGCCGTCGATGACCACGAGATCGGGGAGCGGCTTGCCCTCGTCCAGCCGACGCCGGAAATACCGCCCCACGACTTCGCGCATCGACGCGAAATCGTCGGGCCCGCTCGCCTCGTCCACCGTCTTCACCCGCATGGTTCGGTATTCCGACCGGCGCGGGCGCCCGTTCTCGAACCAGACCACCGCGCCCACGTTGTCCGTCCCTTGGGTCGTGGAGTTGTCGAAGCAGACCAGTGCGCGCGGGATCTTCACCAGTCCCAGGGCGCGTCCCAGTTCGTACACCGGATCGCCGGCCCGCTCCTCGGTCTCGTCCTCCGACAGCTTGAACTCCTCCAGCAGGTGCCGGGCGTTCTTCTCCGCCAGGTCGAGCAGTTCGCGCTTGAGCCCCCGCTGCGGCAACAGCACGCGCGTCGGTCGCAGCACCGGCTCCAGCAGGTCCAGGTCGTCGCACGCAAACGGCAGGAGCACCTCCGCCGCCCGCTCGGGGAGCGCCCGGTAGCTGCCAGCCAGGTACGCCCCCAGCACGGCCGCGTCGCTCTCGCCTTCGGCCTGCTCGAGGAAGCGCTGGTCGCGGGCCAGCAGTTTTCCGCCGCGCACCTTCAGCAGCGTCACGCAGGCATCGTCGCCGTCGCGGGCGAATCCGACGACGTCGCGATCGTGCCCTTCGACGTCTACGATAAGCGACGGTTCCTCGTACCGCTCGAGGTGGCGCAGCGCATCGCGCATCTCGGCGGCGCGCTCGAACTCCAGTGCCTCGGCGGCTTCCTCCATGCGATCCTGCACCCGGCGAATGACGTCGTCCGCCCGTCCGTCAAGGAATGCCACCACCTCATCGATCATCGCCCGATACTCGGCCTGCGACTGCGCGCCGATGCACGGCCCCTTGCACCGCTTGATGTGGTAGTCGAGGCAGGCGCGCTCCGGCATCTCCGCCGGCATGTTCCACCGGCACGACCGCACCGTGAACACCCGCTTGGCCACGTTCAGCGCCCGGCGCATCGCGCCGACGTCGGTGAACGGGCCGTAGTAACGCGCACCGTCGCCCAGCACCCGGCGGGTGACGAGCACCCGGGGATACGGCTCCTGCAGCGTCACCTTGATGTACGGATACGTCTTGTCGTCGCGCAGCATCACGTTGAACCGCGGGTGATGCTCCTTGATCAGGTTGTGCTCGAGAATCAGGGCATGTTCCTCGGTCGACACGACGATCGTCTCGAGGTCCGCCGCGTACGACATCAGCACGCGCGTCTTGGGACTCTCGGGGTGGTCGGAGTGCACATAGCTACGCACGCGCGGCCGCAGCCGCTTGGCCTTGCCGACGTACAGCACCGAGCCATCGGCGGCCTTCCACAGGTACACGCCGGGCGCGTCCGGCAGGTGCGCCAGTTTCTGGAGGATGGCGTCGGGGACGGTGTGCATGGGGGCGTTCCGAAGGACGGCGGACCGTCAGCGCGCGCCAATGAAGCGCTTCAGGCGTCCGGCGAGCGCGCTGACTTCGGCAATACCCATCGAGGCGGTGGCGGCAAGGTACGTGGCTCCGTACAGCGGCAGCGCGACCAGCCCGAGGACGAGCGGACGTTCGACGCCGAGCACCAGCTTGACGCCCAGGGCAACGACCGCAGCGCCAAGTGCGGCGCCCCAAAGCTTCACCTGGTACGGGCGGTCCACTCCCACGTCGCCGATGCGCGGCACGAGCGACCTCCGCAGCAGCGCGCACTCCACCCATGCCGCGATGCCGGCCGACGCCGTGAGCCCCGCCACCCCCCACTGCGCGTCCACACCCACGGCGCCCGGCAGCCAGAGCGCGGCCAGCCACCCCAGGGCGAGCGTCAGCGTGACGCGCAACAGTGCGAACTTCAGCGGAGTCCGGGTGTTGCGAAGCGCATACCAGGTGGAGGCGTAGAGTCGCCCCAGCGTGCCGGCCAGCAGTCCCACGGCCGATCCCGCCAGCACGCTCCACATCCACACCACCTGCTCTCGCCCGAACTGGCCGGTCTGGTAGAGGGTCGCGCCGACGATGTCCCCAATGGCGAGGAAAGCCATCGACGACGGCACCACGTAGAACGCGATCCGGTGCAGTCCGTCCGACAGTCGCTGGCGCAGCACGCGCGCCACCTCGTCTTGCGTGCCGACAGTTCCCGACATCGCCGGCAGTTCCGCGGCCGACACCGCCATGCCGAAGAGCGACACGGGGAGCATCGTGATCACCTGCGCGTACGACAGCACCGCCACCGCGCCCGAACTCACCAGCGAGGCGAGCACGTTGTCCACGTACGAGCTGATCTGCACCACGCCGCGTCCCACGAAGACCGGCGCGAACTGCCCCAGCACCCCGCGCACGTTCGCGTTCGACGTGGCGAGCGCCAGGCGCAGCTTCCGGTCGCAACGCCACACCGTGGGAAGCTGCACCATCAGCTGCGCCGCGCTGCCGAGGACCGACGCCCAGGCGAGGAGTATGGCAAGCCGCGCCTGCCCCAGGGCGTCGCCACCAAGCGACGGGCCGAAGCCGACGAGCGCGCTGATCATCACGATGTTCATCGCCACTGGCGACACGTACGGGAGGAAGAACCGGCGGTGCGAGTTGAGCACCCCCAGTGACCACGCCGACAGCACCAGCAGCCCCACTCCGGGAAACATCACCTGCACCAGCCGAATCGTCAGTTCGCGTTTCTCGCCGTGGAATCCGGGCGCGATCAGCGCCACGGCGTACGGCGTGAGCAGCACGCCCAGCAGCACGAGCACGGCACTGGTCAGCGCCAGCAGCGTGCCGATCGCCCCGGCCACGCGCCCCGCTTCCTCATCATCACCCTGCGCCAGCAGCCGGCTGTAGGCGGGAATGAACGACGCCGACAGCACCCCCTCGCCGAAGAGGTTCTGCAGGACGTTGGGAATGCGCAGCGCGGCATTGAATGCATCGCCGGCATCGCTCGTGCCGAGGTAGTGGCCAAGCAGGCGGTTGCGGACGAGCCCGAAGAGACGGCTGAGCAGTATCCCGGCGGCGACGAACGCGGCGCCGCCCGCACCGCCGGCTGCGGCGGCGCGCGGCGTGCGCGCTGGCCGCACCGCGCTCACGCCCCGCCGAGCAACTGGGCGGCGTGCGCGGCGGCCCCGGCGCGCAACTGATCCACGAGCGCCTCGCCGTGCCGCGCCACCAGCGGCAGCGGGTTGAGCACGCGCTCCTGTCGCTGCCCGTCGGGCATCAGCGCCGCACGCGCGCTGCCGAGGTCTCGCATCGCCGCCACCTCCGCCTTGAGCGCGGCGGTGCGATAGCGCCGCTCCAGCCGGTCGATGCGGAACTTGATCTGGTGCCGCGCCCCCTCGACGGTCGAGACGTTCACGATCGACGCACCTTCGGCCGAATCGCGCAGCGCGTCGAGTCGCGCATCCAGTTCCCCGCGCAGCGCCTCCAGCGAGTCGCGGATCAGGGGAGGCATGGCCCGGTCCCCCATGCGGCGCTCGGCCTCGTGGGGCGGCTTGATGTCGTTGAAGGTCATGCCAAGACGTCCGAGCATGCGGTCGATGACCGGCTCGATGATCGTCGCCGACCAGCGCGGCAGCACCAGAGGCGCGGTGTGTCCCAGCGCCTCGGCCGCGGCCCCGACCTGCGCGAAATAGGCCACCTCACCGGGGCCGCCGAAGTAGCCGACGGTGGGGAGGATGGCGCGCTCGACGACGGGGCGCAGCAGCACGTTGGCCGACAGCACCAGCTGCGGCTGCACCGCAACGTCACCGGAATCGGAGATCCGGACGCGTTCCTTCACGCCGTTCGACGAGATGCGAAAGACGATCGAGAGCTTGGGCACGCGTGCCACCTGCGCGCGGTACCCCGCCCGCTCGATGGCCACGCTCCGCAGCGACACCGCTTCGTCGATGACCGAGGCGCGGCGCAGCGCCTCCACGAGGGTCGGACGCGCCGCGTCGCGTACCGCGGGGTGCCAGGCATCGAGCACGGCGATGCCCATGGGCTCGAACAGCGCGCGCATCAGCTCCACATAGGCGCTGCCGACCGTGGCCGTGGGGCGGTAAGCGCGCCGCACATGATCCAGGATTTCGAGGTGCGGTGCCGAACCCGCCGCCGCGGCGAGATCGTCGAGCAGGCGGCTGACATCTCCGAGCGGCTGGGCCGCCATCACCTGGCCGTCGAATCCCTGCCGTTCGATGCGCAGCCGGCGCACTTCCTCGTCAAAGGCCACCGCCGTCCAGCTGGCTTCCTCGAAGTCGGCGTCGTCGGTGGCAGCCCAGAATACCGGCGCCGCGGGAATGCCGGTGGCCTGCTCGATGCGATCGGCGAGGGCGCGCGCGCTCAGCGCCTTCAGCCACGCGTAGCCCGGACCACCGAAGAGCCCGGGCTGCTGCCCGGTGGTCACCACCACGCCACGCCCCTGCGCCACCGACTCGAGCCGCCGTGCCGCCGCTCCGCTGGCCCCGAATGCCGGGGCCAGTGCCGTCAACCAGTTGGCGTCGCTGTGGGCCCGCACGGCATCCGCGTGGGCGCGCCAGGCCGCGGCACCCCGCGGGCGCGGCGTGTACCAGCCGGACGGGGTGCGTCCCTCGACGGCGGCCCGGGCCAGCGCTCCACCGCCGATGGGCTCGGCGACGACGCGGGGTGCCGTCATGACCGGACCCTTCTTCCGCTTCCCTTCACCGGCCGTGAGCGACTACACGCCATGCGATTCCCGCCTCCGGGTTCGCGCCGCACGTCGGCCGGCGCTCGTCCAAACCTAATCGCTGGATACCGCGCTGCGGAATGCGCCGTCGTTCACTTGTGGTACGGCTCCCGGCGAACGATGGTCCCCGCGCGATACAGCTGCTCGGCCAGCACCAGCCGGGCCAGCTCGTGCGGCAGGGTGAAGGGCGCCAGTTCGAGCCGCACCGTGGCCCGCTCCAGCAGCGAGGGCGCCAGCCCGTAGGCGCCGCCAATGACGAACGCGACGTCGCGCCCGCGTTCTCGTTCCTCCTGCAGCCAGGCGGCGAAGCCGGCCGAGTCGAGGCGCTTGCCGCCGGGGTCGCAGCACGCCAGCACCGCGCCCGCCGGCAGCCGCCGGACGAGACGTTCAGCCTCGCGCACACGCACGAGGTCCGCGGTGACCGACTTCGCCGGCTCCTCGCGGACCTCGATGCGCTCGAGCGGCCAGTAGCGCGCCGCCCGCTTTTCATAGTCCTCGATCGCCGCCGCCAACCCCGCGTTGCGCGGCCTGCCGACGACGGCGACGATGACCTTCACGAGTTACGCGTAGATCCCGCGCAGCCGGTGCACCGTGGCCACGCGGCTGATCGCCAGCATGTACGCCGCCGTGCGCATGTTCACCTTGTGCTCCTTCGACAGCTTGAGCACCTCGGCGAACGACTTCACCATGATCTCGTTCAGGCGGTCGTTGACCAGTTGTTCCGTCCAGTAGTAGCCGCCGCGATTCTGCACCCACTCGAAGTACGACACGGTCACGCCGCCGGCGTTCGCCAGGATGTCGGGAATCATGAATATCCCCTTGTCATCGAGGATCGACTCCGCGCCGGCCGTCGTCGGGCCGTTGGCTCCCTCACAGATGATCTTCGCCCTGATCCTGGCGGCGTTCTTGGTCGTGATGACGTTCTCCATTGCGGCCGGAAGCAGGACGTCGACGTCGAGCAGCAGGATGTCCTCGTTGGAGACCGCCTCGCCGGGGGTGTACCCCTCGAGCGTCTTGTGCTCCTTGATCCAGGCGACGGCGTGGTCGACGTCGATGCCCTTGCGGTTCACGATGCCACCGGTGCGGTCGCTGATGGCAATCACCTTGCACCCCTCCGCCTGCAGCAACTGCGCGGCGATCGAGCCGACGTTGCCGAAGCCCTGTACGGCGACCGTCGTTCCCTTCACCGGCATCCCGAGGTGGGCCAGCGCCTCCTTGGTCACCATCATGCAGCCGCGCCCCGTCGCCTCGCGACGACCGAGCGATCCGCCCATCGCCACGGGCTTGCCGGTGGTGACCGCATTCACCGTGTGGCCGACGTGCATGGAGTACGTGTCCATGAGCCACGCCATGACGCGCTCGTTCGTATTCACGTCGGGGGCCGGCACGTCGGAATCGGGGCCGAGCGTGGCGATGATCGCCGCTGTATACCGGCGCGTCACACGCTCCAGCTCGCCGATGCTCATCTTGAGCGGGTCGCAGATGACCCCGCCCTTCGAGCCGCCAAAGGGGATGTTGACCACCGCGCACTTCCACGTCATCCAGGCGGCCAGCGCCTTCACTTCATCGAGCGACACGTTCAGGTCGAATCGGATGCCGCCCTTGGCCGGGCCGCGCGAGGTGTTGTACAGCACGCGAATTCCCGTGAACACTTCCACTTCGCCATTGTCCATCATCACGGGGATGGACACGATGATCTGCTTTTCAGGGTTGCGCAGCACCTTGTAGATGCCGGGCTCGAGGTCGAGCAACTCCGCGGCGCGGTCGAAGCGCGCCATCATCGCCTCGAACGGGTTTTCCTCATTCAGAAAGCGGTCCTTGTCGGGCCGGACGATCGGATTGGAAGGCAACAGTAGGTCAGGCATTGGATTCGGTCTTTGGGCCGGACGTGGCCGGCGTGATGAGAGCCTTTAGGGGTACGAGACGGTCGAGCAGGGCTTCCACACCCCTCCCTCCCGCCTCCCAAATGACGGTCTGTGAAAGATACCACAGCCCGGGACCGTCGGGAGGCCAGATGCCCCCCATCTTCACCGCGTCCTTCAGGGTGCACACCACCCGCTCGGCGTCGGCCGCTCGCGCGACGACCGCGCGCACATCCGACGCGTTGAACGCGTGATGATCGGAGAACGTCATCGCCTCGACCACGGCACCGGCATCCTGCAACTGCGCAACGAACGCGT